>CALJZN010000031.1 GCA_937983405.1 uncultured Paracoccaceae bacterium | reverse complement strand
CGCCGGCCGCTGCAGCCCCCGCCGCCGCAGCCCCCGTCGCTGCGGCCCCCGCCGCCGCAGCCCCCGTCGCCGCAGCCCCCGCCGCTGCGGCCCCCGCGCGTGCTGCGGCGGCCCCGCCGCCGGCCGCCGCCAAGCCCGCCGCGCCTGCGTCCGACTGGCCCGCCGGCACCCCGATGCGGACCATGACCGTGCGCGAGGCGCTGCGCGAGGCGATGTCCGAGGAGATGCGGCGCGACCCGACGGTGTTCCTGATGGGCGAGGAGGTGGGCGAATACCAGGGCGCCTACAAGGTTCGCCAGGGGATGCTGGACGAGTTCGGCCCCAAGCGGGTGATCGACACGCCGATCACCGAGCACGGCTTCGCGGGCCTTGCCGTGGGGGCGGCCTTCGGCGGCCTGCGCCCCATCGTCGAGTTCATGACCTTCAACTTCGCCATGCAGGCGATGGACCAGATCGTCAACTCGGCCGCCAAGACGCTTTACATGTCGGGCGGGCAGATGGGCTGCCCGATCGTCTTCCGCGGCCCGAACGGCGCCGCGGCGCGCGTGGCCGCCCAGCACAGCCAGGATTTCGCCGCCTGGTTCATGCAGGTGCCCGGGCTCAGGGTTGCGATGCCCTATTCGGCGGCCGACGCGAAAGGGCTGATGAAATCCGCGATCCGCGACCCCAACCCTGTGATCTTCCTCGAGAACGAGATCCTCTACGGCCGGTCGTTCGAGGTGCCGGCGCTCGACGACTTCACCCTTTCCTTCGGCAAGGCGCGGATCTGGCGCGAGGGGACGGATGTCACCATCGTGAGCTTCGGCATCGGCATGACCTATGCGCTCGAGGCCGCCGAGGCGCTGGCGAAGGAGGGGATCTCCGCCGAAGTGATCGACCTGCGCACGCTGCGCCCGATGGACCTGCCCGCGGTGATCGCCAGCGTGCAGAAGACCAACCGCTGCGTCACGGTCGAAGAGGGCTGGCCGCAGGGCTCGGTGGGCAGCTACCTCGCCTCGGTCGTCATGCGCGAGGCCTTCGACTGGCTCGACGCGCCGGTGATCGCCTGCACCGGCAAGGACGTGCCCATGCCCTATGCGGCGAACCTCGAGAAGCTGGCGCTCGTCACGACAGCCGAGGTCGTCGCTGCCGTCCGCCAGGTCTGCTATCGCTGAGGGAGCGTGCCGATGCCCGTCGAGATCCTGATGCCCGCGCTCTCGCCCACCATGGAAGAGGGCACGCTGGCGAAGTGGCTTGTCAAGGAGGGCCAGGCCGTGAAGGCCGGCCAGGTGATCGCCGAGATCGAGACCGACAAGGCGACGATGGAGTTCGAGGCGGTGGACGAGGGCATCATCGGCCGGCTGCTGGTGGCCGAGGGCACCGCAGGCGTGAAGGTCAACACCCCCATCGCCACGCTGCTGGACGAAGGCGAGACGGCCGGCGCCCCCGCACCGGCATCCGTCGCCGCCGCAGCAGCGTCGGCCCCGGCGCCTGCACCGGCCCCCGCCGCTACCACCGCAACGGCCCCTGCCGCCGCGCCCGCCCCGGCGGCAGCGGCGCAGATGCCGGGATCGGCGCCGGCAGGGGCCGAGGGCGGGCGCATCTTCGCCTCACCCCTTGCCCGTCGGCTGGCCGCCGAGAAGGGGCTCGATCTGGCGCAGATCGCGGGCAGCGGCCCGCACGGGCGCATCGTCAAGGCCGATGTCGAGGCCGCGCGGCCCGCCCTCGCCGCCGCAGCAGCCCCCGCCCCGGCCCCCGCTGCCGCCCCGGCCCCCGCTGCCGCCCCCGCGCCCGCGGCGCCGCCTGCTCCCGCGCCCGCCCCGGCAGCCCGGCCCGCGCCGGCCGCGGATCAGGTGAAGAGGATGTACGAGGGCCGCGCTTACGAGGAGGTCGCCCTCGACGGGATGCGCCGCACCGTGGCCGCGCGCCTGACCGAGGCCAAGCAGACGATCCCGCATTTCTACCTGCGCCGCGACGTGGACCTCGATGCGCTGCTCGCCCTCCGCGCCGAGCTGAACGCGCGGCTCGAGGGCCGGGGCGTCAAGCTCTCGGTCAACGACTTCATCATCAAGGCCTCTGCGATGGCGCTGCAGGCGGTGCCCGCGGCCAACGCGGTCTGGGCCGGCGACCGGATCCTGCGGCTGAAGCCCTCGGATGTCGCCGTGGCCGTGGCCGTCGACGGCGGGCTGTTCACCCCGGTGCTGCGCGATGCGCATCTGAAGTCGCTCTCGGCGCTCTCGGCCGAGATGAAGGAGCTCGCCGCCCGCGCCCGCAGCCGCAAGCTTGCCCCGCAGGACTATGTCGGCGGCAGCTTCGCGATCTCGAACCTCGGGATGTTCGGGATCGACAGCTTCGATGCGGTGATCAATCCGCCGCACGGCTCGATCCTGGCCGTCGGGGCAGGGGTGCGCAGGCCGGTGGCGAAGCCCGACGGCACACTCGGCGTGGCAACGCTGATGACGCTGACGCTGTCGGTCGATCACCGGGTGATCGACGGCGCGCTCGGGGCCGAGTTTCTCGGGGCGGTGGTCAGGAACCTCGAGACCCCGCTGGCGATGCTCGCCTGACCGGCGGCGGGGGCCTCCCCCGCCCGGCCGGTCAGCCCTGCGCCAGAAGCTGGTCCATGGCCACCGCGGGCTGGTCGCAGCCGGCCTCGCCCACGACCCGCGCCGGCACCCCCGCGACCGTGGTGCAGGGCGGCACATCCTTCAGCACCACCGATCCGGCGGCAATGCGCGAGCACGGCCCGACCGTGATGTTGCCCAGCACCTTGGCCCCGGCCCCGATCATCACGCCGTCGCCGATCTTCGGATGGCGGTCGCCGTCCACCTTGCCGGTGCCGCCCAGCGTCACCGAATGCAGCATCGAGACGTTGTCGCCCACCACCGCCGTCTCGCCGATGACGATGGAGTGGGCGTGGTCGATCATGATGCCCTTGCCGATCCGCGCCGCGGGATGAATGTCCACCCCGAACACCTCGGACACGCGCATCTGGATGAAATAGGCCATGTCGCGCCGCCCCGTCTTCCACAGCCAATGCGCGATCCGGTGCGCCTGGACCGCCTGGTAGCCCTTGAAGAACAGGATCGGCTGCAGGAAGCGGTGGCAGGCCGGATCGCGGTCGAACACGGCCACGAGGTCCGCACGCGCCGCCTGCCCGATCTCGGGGGCGTCCGCATGGGCCTCGTCGGCGATCTCGCGCAGGATCTGCTCGCTCATCTCGCCGCTGGCGAGCTTGAGCGAGAAGCGGTAGGCCAGCGCCCGCTCCATCGTCGGATGGTGAAGCAGGCTCGAATGGATCAGCCCGCCCAGAAGCGGCTCGACCCGCACGGCCTCGACGGCCTCCTCGGCGATCCGGCTCCAGACCGGATCGACCGCCGCCACCCTTGCGCGTGCCTCGCCCATCGGCCGATCCCCCGCATTCCTGTTGCCGCCTGCCTGAGATAGGCCAGAACCGCCGCCTGTGAAAGGGCCGCGCGCGCCCTCAGCGGCGCGGCCCGGCCTCGGCCCCCCGCGCTGCCGCGCGGCGCCGGGCGATCAGCCCCTCGATCACCACCCGCAGGCACTCGAGGTAGTCGGCCTCCGACAGGAACGGCTCCGGCCGGGGCCGATGCGCCAGGGCCGCGGCCATCAGACTGCCGTCGCCGTGCAGCGGGTGGGCCCGGCCGGTGGCGCGGCGCCAGCGATCGGCCAGGTCGGCCTCGGCCAACAGCCGGGCAAAGGCGCCGGCGCGCGCCTCGGGGCGCTCGGCCAGCAACACCCGCGCGGCCGCCACCACATCGCCGTGCAGCACCTGTCGCATCGCACCCCGCTACAGCACCAGGGACGCGAAGGGCCCCGGCCCGAAGCGGTCCGAGACCTGCGCCACCGCCACCGCCGTGCCCGGCCCCGCGCCGTCGGCAATCTGCAACGCCCGCGGATAGACCCATTCCGGCGCTGTGACCGACACCTCCCGAAGCACCGTCTCACCATCCAGCACGCGCAGGAGATAGGCTTCGCGCGCCTCGCCCAGCGGCACCTCGGGCGACGTCCAGCCGTCGCCGTCGATCCGGGTGCGCCGGATCCACGTCAGGCGCAGGTCGCCCGACGCCTCCGCGGCCGCGCGCAGATGGCAGGGCCGGTAGGGGCGCAGGCCGATGCCCAGAAACGCCTCGACCCGGTGGACATAGGACGGGTCGTCCACGCCCCGCCCCGCCGGACCGATGCGATAGTGCCGCGCCAGCCCCCGGGCCGCGGCCGGCAGGTCGATCTGCTGCACCGCCGGCCCGATCCGCACCACCAGCGACCCCGCCGGCCAGACCTCGGGCATCGCCCCGTCGGTTCCCGCCTGTCCGCGCAGCCGCAGCGCGAGGTCCCAGACCCCGGGCGCGACCAGCGTCGCGGTGACAAACTGCACCAGCTCCCAGCGGTCCGAACTGCCGTCGCCGATCGCCAGCAGGTTCGCCCCCGCCAGCACCGCCGCGGGCGAGGCCGAGGCCAGCGCCCCGCTCCACAGCCGCACCCGAAGCGGCGCGCCCCGGTCCCACAGGCCCGGCCGGGCACGCGGCAGCGCGGTCAGCGTCTGCCCGATCGCCGCCGGCGCCGGCAGCAGGCGGTTGAGCGCATAGCCCGCATCCTCGAGCGCGGAATACACCGCCACCGACCCCGGCCAGGGCGTGGCCGTGACGGCGACATGGGGGGCGTGCGGCACCTCGTCGCCCGAGATCAGCGGCAGGTCCAGAAACAGCGGGAACACCGGAACGGGCGGGGTGAAGGGCCGCGGAAGCACGCGCTCTTCGGCCGCATCGCTCGGCCGGTAGACCGCCGGCTCGACCCGCACCGCCTCGACCGCCCGCACCCCGGCCTCCTCGAGCCGGTCGAGCCGGTAGAGCGCAGCCGATCCGCCGACCTCGAGCGACAGAACATCCCCCGCCCCCCATGGGGCCGAGGGCGGCAGCGCAAAGCGCACCGTGTCGCGCGCCACCCGCGCCTCGGCCAGCCAGCGCTCGACCACGCCGCGCCCCTCGGCCCGGGTCAGGGCCAGCGGAAGCTCCGACTGCGCGACCGAACAGGTCGCCTCGTCGGGAAAGATCGCCTCGGCCGCGCGGACGTCATAGTCGCCGTCGGCATCGACGAAAGTCAGCCGCACCCGCCCGGCCACCTCTGCCACCGGCGCGCGCACGGCCTCGATACCGCCCTCCTGCCCGTCCACCGCCAACCCCGCCGCATCCAGCCGCCCGGCAGGCCGCCCGCCGCGCATGCGAAAGTGCAGCAGCCCGCCGCGCTCGACTGCATCGACGGCATGGGCCAGCATCAGCGGCTGCAGCGCGGCGCGCGCCGTCTCGGCCCCCGACAGCACATAGCCGCGCACCAGGCCGTGCACCCCCTCCACATCCACCGTCGTCACCCCCGACCGGGCGCAGATCTCGGCGATCACCTGCCCCAGCGGCTGCGCCGCGGTGCGCCCCGTGATCCAGTGCCCCCGTGCCCAGTTGCGGCCGTCGGCCCAGAGATCGAGGTTGTTCGGAAAGAACGGATAGGGCCGCGCATCCCACGCCCAGACATGGGCGCGGGTCATGTCCACCATCGGCCCGCCGTAGACCTCCGAGACCGGGTTGTTCGCGGCGGCGCCCCAGTGGTGGAACATCGCGCGCAGATACTGCATCTGGATCAGATCGTCCCGCCGCCCCGAGGAGTACCGCGGCAGGAAGGACTCCGACGATTTCGGATCGTAGAACACATTGGGCTGGTTCGTGCCCTTGTCCACTGCCGGACAGCCCAGTTCGGTGAACCAGATGGGCTTGGATTGCGGCACCCAGGCCGTCGGCACCCCCTGCCGCACGCCCTCGACCCGGTCGAAATGCGGCTGCGACCACCAGCTGCGGATGTCCTTGACGCGGAACACCCAGGCCTCGCCATAGGCTGCGTCCTCGATCGGCGTGCGCCGCTGCGCGTCGCGCTCGGCCTGCGAGGGATAGAACCAGTCGAACCCCTCGCCGCCCTCGATGTTGGCCGTCAGGTAGTCGAGGCTGTAGATCGAGCCCCAGGCGGCATCGGCGTGGCCGTCGCCGTCGCGCCAGTCCGACAATGGCATGTAGTTGTCGATGCCGACGAAATCGATGTTGGCATCTGCCCACAGCGGATCGAGGTGGAAATGCCGCGTGCCATTGCCCGCGTCATACCCCGAATACTCCGACCAGTCCGCCGCATAGCCGATCTTGGTCGCGGGGCCGAGGATCGCGCGCACATCCGCCGCCAGCGCACGCAGCGCCGCCACTGCCGGAAAGCTGTCGCCGGGCCCGCGGATCTGCGTCAGCCCGCGCAGCTCCGAGCCGATGCAGAACGCCTCGACCCCTCCGGCGAAGGCGCAGAGATGTGCATAGTGCAGGATCATCCGGCGCAGGCCCCAGTCCTCGGCCGGGCCGGTATAGGTCACGCCCGCGGGCCCGACCGCGAAATCCGACGGCGCGGCGGCGCCGAAGAAGGCCGCCACCTCGGCCGCGGCCGCCGCCGTCCGGTCGGGCGTGCCCGGCCGCCCCGGGGCCACCGACAGCGTGATCCGCCCGCGCCAGGGCAGCGCCGGCTGGTCGCCCGCCCCGCTCCAGGGGTCGGGCCGGCCGTTGCCCGCAAGCTGCTCCATCAGCAGGAAGGGGTAGAACATCACCGCCTGCCCCCCGGCGCGGATGGCGCGGATCGCCTCGACCACCGCAGCATCGGCGGGCGTGCCGCCATAGACGGGCCGGCCGCCCGCATGGGGCACCGTCTCGGCCGCCGCGCGGGGCAGGCCCGAAACCGTCCACGCCATGCCCCTGCCGTCGGCCTCGGTCTGCTCGACCTTGGGCTTCAGCCGGCATGCACCGCAGCGCAGGTCGTCGCCGAACCACGCGACCACCAGCGCCACCGAACCCACGTTCGGCAGCTCCTCGCGCAGCATGGCCAGCGAAGTCGCAAGATCGCTTTCGCCCGAGGGCGAGTTGACGTTCAGCGACAGGTTGACGCCCGGTCCCTGTTCCAGATGCACGGGCGTGGTCGCCAGCGCATATTCGCCCGTCCCCGGAATCAGCGCGACGCCGCGAACGCCCGCGGCCAGACCGGGCGCGTCCCCCTCCAGGCCCTGCGCCGGGCGGAACACCTCGAAGGTGAACTGCGGCACCCGGTTGCCCCAGGGGCCGAGGTCGAGGTCCTCGATCACGACATAGGCGATCCCGCGATAGGCAGGCACCTTGCCGGTGCCTTCCACCGCCTCGATCCGCGGGTCGGGCAGTTGATCCTCGCTGCCCGCATAGACCCGCAGGTCAAGCGCCCCGGGCGCCAGCTCGACCCCGTCGGCCCAGATCCGCCCGACCCGCGCGATCACCCCCTCGCACAGCGCGATCGCTAGGCTGACGCTGTAGGCATACTCCACCGTCCGCGGCTGCGGCGCCCCCTTGCCGCCACCCCGCCGTGTTGCCGTCTCCTGGAACCGCGAGGCCCAGATCACCTGCCCGCCCACCCGCATCCGCCCGAAGACGACCGGGATCGGCGCGCCCTCGGACGCCCCTGTCAGGCGGAAGCGCTCGACCCGGCCGGTCTCGACCGGGTCCGACCCCGCCCCGAGAAGCCGCTGGTCGATCACTCGGCCGACGGTGGCGCCCACCGCCCGCCCGATCACCGCGCCGGTCAGCCCCAGCACGGTGCCGCCGACGCCCGCGCCGATGGCCGCACCCACGGCCGACAACAGGATGGTTGCCACAGGCCTTCTCCCTCATCGAAACCGGAACCGCGCGACGACCCTCCGCGCCCAGGGCGGCGTCAGCGCGCTTTCGATCACGCCATGTCCCGAATAGGCATGAACGAAACTCGCCTCCCGACCGACTGCGGCCTGGATGCCCAGATGCTTGGCGATGCTGCCCGCCCGCATGCGGAACAAGAGCACATCGCCCGGCGCCGGCGCCGCGCCCGGCGGCCGCTCGTCGAGAAGCCGCGCGGCAGCCCGCCACAGCACCTCTTCGCGCGCCGGCTCGGCCCAGTCGGCCGTGTAGGGCGGCACCGCGCAGGGCTCGGCCCCGCAGAGCTCGCGCCAGACCCCGCGCAGAAGGCCAAGACAGTCGGCCCCCGCCCCGCGGGCCGAGGCCTGATGCACATACGGCGTCCCGATCCAACCCCGCGCCGCCGCAACGACCTGCGCGCCCGACGGCATCACCGCGCCGCCCGGCGCAGGCTGCCGCCGTCCTTCGCGCCGCCCGCCCGGGCCGGAACGGCGGTCAGCCAATCCTCGCCGGGGATGTCTGGAAAGCCGCGAAAGTTGCGCACATTGTCGAACTTCAGCCGGCAGCTGTCGAGCTGCTTGTCGCAGCCGGCCTCGATCCGCAGCAGGTCGCCCGGCGCGACCGGCCGGCCAAGGGCCTGCCACAGCTCCAGCTCGCGGCCTGCGGCCGACAGCCGGTCGTTCTTGACCTGCCCCACCAGCCCCGCCGCGGCGCCGCTCAGCACCGTCAGCCTGCCGCCCTCGAACCAGCGGTCGTCGTAGCCGGCAAGGTCGGCGAAGCGGAAAACCCGGGCATCCGCCACCGCCTCGGCGGCACGCAGGGCGAAGTAGCCCGGCGCGCCCAGGTCCACCCGGCAGCGGGCATCGCCCAGCACCGCCGAGCAGGGCGCCTGATACACCCGCCCCTGCGGCGCGTTCAGCGCCTCGGTCAGGCCCCGCAGCTCGGCCCGGAACGCCCCCGCCTGCCGCGTGATCTCGCCGATCGTGCCGCGGAACTCGAGCGCACGCTGCGCCACGTCGGCCCAGTTGACGCGCCAGATGCGCACCTCCGCCCCGTCGTAGCGGCCCGCCAGCACATCCGCCTCGGTGATCGCCGCATCGGACAGCGCGCCGTAGGCCTCCGAGTTGTCCACCGACAGCCCCGTGGTCTGCTGCAGCGCCCGCGCCGTCATGCCCGCGCGGGCGCGAAAGACGATCCCCTCGAAGGCAAGGTCGCGGTCGTGGTCGGTAAATCCCAGGACCAGGCTGTCGCGCCGCACCACCGCCCAGGCCCGGGCCACCGTGGTGGCACCCGTCGCCAGATGCGCTGCAAGCCCGCTCATACCCGCACCTCGATCACCGGCACCACCGGCACGTCGCCGGCCTGAAAGCTTGCCACCGAGACCTGGATGCGGTCGGTGTCGAAGCGGACCGGCACGTCGAACTCGAAACCTGCCGTCACCGCCGCGCCCAGCGCCGGCGGTTCGGCGAAGGTGACCAGGCCCGTGGTCGCATCCACCGCGAAGTGCAGACCGAAGACCTTCGGCAGCCCGCCCACCCCGGCCAGCACCGTTCCCTCGACCGGCTTGACGATGGGGCGGACATAGGCCGCAGGCCCGGAGCGGTAGGTCTTGCTCAGCCGGAAGATGCGCGTCACCCCGTCCCCGGTGCCGATCCGCTGGTCCTCGAAGGTGATCGGGCGCGAGGCAGGCGACGACTTGTAATCCGCCCAGTCCTTCCAGCGGAACCCGAAAAGCTGCCCGCGCCGCGCCTCGAAGAAGGCGATCAGCGCCTCGAGGTCGTCCAGGCTGCGCAGGCCCACGCCCGCGTCATAGCGCCGCCGCGCATCCGCCCAGGGCGTGTTGCGCTCCTCGAACCCATTGGCAAGGGTGACGATCTCCGTGCGCCGCTCGGGCCCCCCGACCGAGCCGAAGCTCAGGGTCGCGGGAAACCGCACCTCGTGAAAGCCCATGCCGTCCTCACCTGTTGCGCTGGCCGCGGGCCAGCATCCGGCCCAACTGCGCGGCAATCTGCGACTGGCTGCGCTCGAACCCCGCGACATCCGGGGTCGCGACGTTGACCACCACCGCGATCGGCCGCCCCCCCGCCCCCGGGGCCCGAACCCCAAGCCGCCCGTCCGCGCCCCGCGCCAGCGGCAGGATCGCCTCGGGCCCGGCCTCTCCCATCAACCCGCGCCCGCCCCGCATGGGAAAGCTCACCGGGCCCGACACGATGCCGCCCGAGGCAAAGGGCATCACCCGCCCCTGGGCAAACCCCGCCCCGTTGGCGAAGGGCAGCAGGCCCGCCACCGCCGCGCCAAGCGCGGTCTGCACCGGCTTCATGGCGATGGAATACATCGTGTCCACCAGCGAGCGCGCCAGCACCCGCAGCGCGTCCGACAGCTTCAGCCCGTCGAACACCAGGCCATCGAAGGCCCGCCGCAGCCCGGTGCCGATCCCGGCCGAAAGCGCGTTCACCTCGCGCCCGGTCATCCACAGCGTCTGCTGCATTGCCCGCAGCTCGGCATCGAAGGCCGCGGCCATGCCCTGCGCGCCAGCCAGGCTCGCCTCCAGCGCCGCAATCCCCGCGGCCAGATCGTCGGTCTCAGCCATCCCCGTCTCCCTTCCTTGCATCCGGAAAGGCCCGCGCGAGCTCCTCCAGCCGCGCCCGGGTCAGGGGCGGCGGCCCCGCCTCGACCCCGAGCATCACCAACAGCTCCACCGGCGTCAGCCGCCAGAACTGCTCGGGCGTCAGGGACAGGCCGCGCAGCCCCGCCCGCATCAGCCCCGGCCAGTCGAGCCCGCTCACCGTGCCGCAGGCCCCGGCAGCGCGAAGGCCCGCGCCAGAAGCTGCGCGCCCACCCGCGCCGCCTCGACCGCCCCGCCCTCGATCTCGGCGGTGCGCAGGTCTTCGGCCGTGCCCTGCCAGCCGCCGCCGCGCAGCCCCGCCACCACCAGCGCCAGCACGTCGCGGGCCGAGAACGCGCCCCGCTCGAACCGCTCCACCAGCGCCACCAGCGACCCCGCCTCCAGCGCCGCCTCGAGCTCGGCCAGCGCGCCCAGCGTCAGCTTGCAGACATGGCGCCGGCCGTCGAGCACCAGCGCCACCTCGCCCGCCCAGGGGTTCGCCATCACAGCGCCGTGAAGCTCAGCACGCCGGCCGAGGCCAGCGACAGCTCATAGGTCGCCTCGCCGTTGTGGCTGCCGGCATAGTCGATGGCGGTGATCTGGAACGGCCCCTCGACCACCCCGAAGCCCGGGATGATCACCTGGAAGGCCGGAACCTCGCCGTCGAAGAAGATCTGCCGCGCCCGCTCGTCGGTGTTGGCATCGCGAAAGACGCCCGAACCCGCGATCGTGGCCGATTTCACCCCCGCCCCCGCCAGCAGCTCGCGCCAGCCGCCCCGGCTTTCAAGGCTCGTCACATCCACCGTCTCGGCGTTGAAGCTCACGCGCGTCGCGCGCAGCCCGGCGATGGTCTCGAACTGCCCGTCCCCGGTCAGGTCGATCTTGATCAGCAGGTCCTTGCCGCTCTGGGCACCCATGTCCGTCGCTCCGTTTCCTTGGCCGCCCCGCGGGGCGCAATCGCCTCATCCGTCCACCCGCGCGCGAAAGCGCAGGTCGATCCGCCGTCCGGGCCCCCTCTCGCGCGCCGCCCGCGCCGCGACGAACCACAGGCCCACCAGCCGGCCGCGCGTCAGCACCAGCGGCGCATCCACCAGCGCGTCCGAGACCGCGACCGCCACCTCCTTGGCCGCGCGGAAGCCTGCCGCATCGCTCATCACCGTCACGGTAAAGTCGTGCTCGGCCCCGTCCGCGCCCTTGTCCGAGCGGTCGCGCACCTCCTCGGGGCCGATGGCGATCCAGGTGCCGCGGGCGTTCGCCGGCACCGCGTCGTAGACGGCCGTTCCCACCAGCGCCTGCACCGCCGGATCGCTTGCCAGCCGTGCATGCACCGCCGCCTGCAGCGCCGCCGCCATGCCATAGCTCATGGCCCCTCCTCCTCGACGCAGAAGCACACGAGCCAGGCGCCCCGCGGGTCGGCCTCGGCCACGGCGCGGATCGGATAGACCCGGCCGCCCTCGCGGAACCGCTCGCCCGCTACGGGGCGCGAAGGGGCGCCCACCGGCGCCCCCCGCACGAAGATGCGCAGCGCCACCTCGGGCCGCGCCAGAAAGGCATCGGCCACCTCGCGCCCCGTGCCCGGGCGCACATCGCCCCAAAGCGTGCCGCGCGCCACCCAGCTCACGGCAAAGCCGCCCATCCCGTCGGGCACCCGCGCGACCGCCTCCAGCACCAGCCGCCGCGTGGGGTTGACAGGCCTCATCGCGCCGCCCCGCCCAGCAGCCGCAGGGTGCGCCACCGCTCGACCAGCGCCATCACCCCGAAAGGCATGGCGCTTTCGCCCTGCTCCAGCTGGTGCCGCTGCTCGTGGTAGTGCGCCGCCAGCAGCAGCACTGCGTGGCGCAGGTCTGCCGGCACGTCCTCCCAGGCCGGGCCGAACCCGGCGGTGAAGGCCACCGTCACCTGCCCGCCGACAGGCACGCCCGGCAACAGCCATCCGCCCGCCCCGACGATCCGCGGCCGGTGCGTGTCGCGCACCAGCCGCCAGCGCGCCGGGGGCACCGGCGTTTCGTTGCCCGCCCGGTCGGCCAGCGTCACCGAGGCAACCGCCAGCACCGGCGCCACCGGCAGCGGCTGCTCGTCGGCCCCGCGCCAGTCCGGCAGCACCAGCGCGAAGCCGCGCGCGATCAGCACCTTGCCCGTCCGCCCCTCGATCGCCGCCATGGCCGCGCGCAGGAAGCCGCCCAGCAGCGCATCCTGCACCGCCTCGTCGCCGAACCCCGTGCCCAGCCGCAGATGGGCCCGGAACGCCTCTACCGGCAGCGCCGCCTCCGGCACGCCGCTTGTCTCGATCAGCATCGCCACCCCCGCGCGCGACAATTCCCCGCCCCGGCCCCCGCCCCGGGCGCATCCCGGGGCGGGCCGGCCCTGCGCCTCAGCTGACCGCGAACTTCAGCAGCTTGATCGCGGCGAAGTCGCTCACATCGCCGCCCACCCGCTTGGTGGCGTAGAACAGCACATGCGGCTTGGCCGAGAACGGATCGCGCAGCACCCGCAGGTCGGGCCGGTCGGCGATGGTATAGCCCGCGCGGAAGTCGCCGAAGGCGATGGCATAGGCGTTGGCGCCGATGTCGGGCATGTCCTCGGCGATCAGCACCGGATAACCCATCAGTCGCGCCGGCTCGCCCGAGGCCAGCCCGTCCGACCACAGGAAGCGGCCGTCGCCGTCCTTCATCTTGCGCACCGCGCCGGCGGTCTTCGAGTTCATCACGAAGGTCGCGTTGGCGCGATAGCCGGCGCCCAGCGCATAGACCAGATCGACGATGGCATCCGCGGGGTTCGTGGCGCTGAAGTCCCCCGCCGCGCCCGTGGCCACATAGCCCAGTGCGCCCCAGGCCCAGCTGTCCTCGGCCACCTTGTTGTGGGCGAGAAAGCCCTTGGGCTTGCCGATCCCGTCGCCCGAAACGAAGGCCGCCGCCTCGGCCCGGGCGAACTTGTCGGCGATCCGCGACGCCAGCCAGCCCTCGATGTCGAAGGCCGAATCGTCGAGCAGCCGCTGCGACGCCTTCGGCATCGCCGACAGCTCGTGCAGCGGGATCGAGATGCGCTCGATCGCGGGCGTGTCGGTCTCGGTGATGGTCGAGGCCTCGTCCGTCCAGCCCGAGCCCACATCGGTGCGGTCCACCAGCACATCGAACGCGATCGCCTCGACGTTCACCACATTCGCGATCGCCCGGATCGAGGCCGCGCCGCGCAACACCGAGCGGATCGTCTCGGCCGTCTGCGGATCGACCAGATAGCCGCCGTCGCCCGCCACCGCGGTCGTCATGCCCTTGGCTTCCAGCACCAGGGCGCGCAGCCCGTCGTCGTCGCCGGTGCGCAGATAGGCGTCGAAGGCCTTCTGGTGCGGCGCCTCGGCCTCGGCCGCAGCCGAAAGCGCCGGGCGGGCGTGAGAAATCGTCTTGCGGTCCAGCATGGTCAGTCGCTCGTCCTGATGTTGCAGCCTCGCCTTCAGGTCGTCCTGAAAGCCTTTGAACTCGTTCAGAAAGCCAAGGAGGGCAGATGTCACCTCCGCCGCCCCCCGCGCCCCCTCCGGCACCCCCGCCGAAGCCTTCGTCTGCCTTGCCGTCATCCTGTCACCCGTTCGATGAGAAGAAATCGCCGGCGCGCTCCCGCGCCAGCGCCCGGCGCGCCTCGGCCAGCGCCGCGGCAAGCTCGCCCAGAACCGCCGCCGTCTCCGGGTCGGGGGCAGGCTCGCCCTTGGCCCCCACGCGCGCCTCGGGCAGCATCGGGAAGGTGACCAGCGAGACCTCCCAGAGGTCGATCTCGGCCAGCCGCCTCAGCCCCGCCGCATCGCGCTCGGCCCTGACGGTGCGATAGCCGATCGACAGCCCGTCGATGGCCCCGGCCGACAACAGCGCCGCCGCCTCGCGGGCGCGCGCGACCTCGGGCAGCAGGCGGCCCGTGACGAACAGGCCGCGGTCGTCCTCGCGCACCTCGTCCCAGACGCCGATGGGCTGGGCGGGGTCGTGCTGCCAGAGCATCTTCACCCGCCGCCCCGCCGCCGCCAGGGCCGCGAGCGAGGCCGCATAGGCGCCCGGCAGCACGATGTCGCCGCCCTGGTCGCGCCGACCGAAGACCGAGGCGTAGCCCGACACCACCGCCCCGTCGCTCAGCACCAGCCCCGCCTCGGGGCGGTGGAACTTGCGTTCCAGCCCCCCGGTCGTTCCAGTCTGTTCCATGCCTTTCCTCACTTCGCCAATGCGACGAGCACGGTCTCGACCCCCTTCGCCAACAGGAAGGCCGCCACCCCCCAGACACCCAGCCACAGCCGCTTCTCGAAGCGCTCGAGCGCGGCTTCGATCTGCCCCAGGCGGTATTCCAGCGCGGCCCAGCGCTCCTCGGCCACCCGCTCGTTGGCCTCGATGCGGGCGGCGGCCGCGTCGAAGGAGTCGTAGAGAAACCGCGATCCACCGGCCGGGCGCCTGCTCATTCCCGCTCCGCCAGCCGCGGCAGGCCCAGCAGTGCGCGCTTCTCGGCCTCGGTCAGGAAGCTGGCCGCGCCCACCCGCGCCCAATGCTGGTCGCGCTCGGCCGCCAGCGCCGGCACCTGGTCAAGGTCGGGGCGCAGCTCCACCGCCGGGCCGCCGAAGCCCGACAGCCAGTGCGCGACCGCCGCCGTCACCCGGGCGGCCAGGGGCAGCACCGTCAGGCGATAGAAGGCGCGGTTGGCCTCCTGATAGTTGGCATAGGTGGCATCCCCCGGGATCCCGATCAGCATCGGCGGCACGCCGAAGGCGATGGCGATCTCGCGCGCCGCGGCCTCCTTGGTCTTCTGGAACTCCATGTCCGAGGGCGAGAAGCCCATCGGCTTCCAGTCGAGCCCCCCCTCCAGCAGCATCGGCCGCCCGGCGTTGCGTGCGCCCTGATGGTGTGCCTCCATCTCGCTCACCAGCCGGTCGTACTGCTCGGCCGTCAGCCCGCCGTTGCCGTCCGCGCCGCGGTAGACGATGGCGCCCGACGGCCGCGCCGCGTTGTCGAGCAGCGCCTTCGACCAGCGCGAGGCCGCGTTGTGCACATCCACCGCCGTCGCCGCCGCCTGCAGGGGCGACAACCCGTAGTGGTCGTCCTGCGGATGGAAGCTGCGGATATGGCAGATCGGCGGCGCGGCGCCGGTCATGTCGAAGCGGTGCTTCCGGTTGCCCACCGTGTAGTCGTAGGCCACCGGCCAGCCGTCGGACCCCGGCACCAGGCTCATGCGGTCCGAGCGCAGCACGTGCAGCTCGCCGGGCAGCCGCCCGCCGCCGGCCACGGCCTCGATGTAGGCGTTGCCCGACAGCAGCAGCTGGCCATAGATCGCCTCGAACAGCTCCGCCTTGCCCTGCGCCGGATTGGGCCGGCGGATCAGCGCCAGCAGCGGATGCGCGTCATAGCGCCGCTCGGCATCCTGCAGCACCAGCGGCAGCGCCGCCGCGGCCTCGGCGATCATCCGCACCGCCCGGTAGGCCACCGGATTGGCCAGAAACCCGTTCCGCGTCAGCGAAACCGTATCGCGCGGGCTCCACTGCGCCCGCCCGCCGCCCGACCAGGCGATCACCGCCCCCGTGGCCGAAGCCTTCCGTTCGGGCGCAGCCTCGGCCGCGCGCCGCAGAAATCCCAGCACCATATCCGCCTGCTCCTGTCCTGAACCGGTCCGCGCCGGTCACGCCCGCTGGCGCAGCCGCGCCTCGCGGCGCGCTGCGGCGGGCCGCTTCCCGCCCGGCCCGTGAAAGACCGTGACCGCCCGCGCCCTCAGAGCGGCCGCACCCGCGGCCGCCGCCAGGCCTGAGCGGGCCCGATCATCAGCTCCGTCAGCGCCCAGACCAGCGCGTCCAGCCGGTCGGGGCTGCCGCGCCCCTCGTAGCCGCGCAGCGTCATCCGGCACATCTGGTCCTCGAGCAGGCCCAGCCCGCGCAGATGCGCCACCCGCCCCTGCTCGTACAGCGCCGCCACCGGCTCGGCCCGGGCCGCCTTGCCGCGCGCCGCGCGCACGGCGCGGAACGGCACCAGCGCGTCCATCTGCCGGATCACGCTTTCGACCAGATCGCCGCCCTGGTTGACCTCGGCCACCAGTCGCTCGGCGCCGTGACGGTCCGCGGCCGCGATCGCCGCCCGCGCCCATTCCGCAGGCGATGCGCCCCGGACCGAGGCATCCTCAAGCACATAGGCCCGCCACGCCTGCGGCGGCCCCTCGGCCAGGACGCCCGCGACCACGATGCCGCACTCGTCCGAACCGTCATGCCCGCTCACCGGCGGATCGACGGCCACCACCACCCGGCTCAGCCGCGGCACCGCCTCGACCCGGCAGGCCTCGATCCGCGCCGCCGTCCAAAGGGCACCCTCGGCCTCCTCCAGCAGCAGCCCCTCCAGCTCCTGCCGGCCCAGCCGCGTGCCGCCGTAACGCGCCCGCACCTCCTCGAGGAACGAGGCCGCCAGATGCGCCCGGTTGGCTTCGGTCGGCGCCCGGGTCACCACGGTCGAGGGCGCGGCGATCAGCGCCTTCAGCACCGCCACGTTGCGCGGCGTGGTCGTGACCACCTGCCGCGGGCGTTCGCCCAGCCGCAGCGCGAACTGCAGCATGTCCCAGGCGTCGCCGCCCTTCTTCCATTTGGCCAGCTCGTCCACCCAGGCGGCATCGAACTGCGGGCCCCGCAGGCTCTCGGGCTCGTGCGCCGAGAACAGCTGCGCCACCGCCCCGTTCGGCCACACCAGCCGCCGCCGCACGGCCTCCCATACGGGCCGGCGGTCGGGGGGCGAGCAGGCGAGGATCCCGCTGTCGCCGAACACCATCACCTCGCGCGCCTGATCCGCCGTTTCGCCCACCAGCGCCACCCGCCGCGCGCGCCCCGGGGCGTCCGGCCGGGCCCCCTCGACCTCGGCGCGCACCCATTCCGCGCCCGCCCGCGTCTTGCCCGCCCCGCGCCCGCCCAGGATCAGCCAGGTCCGCCAGTCGCCCGCCGGCGGCAGCTGATGCGGCAGCGCCCAGAAGTCGAACATCCACGGCAGCGCCGCCAGCGCCCGGCCGCTCAGCCCCGACAGGAACGCCTCAACCGTCTCCTGCGGCGCGCAGGCGAGCCAGGCGGCGCCCGATCTCGTCGCGTGCGGCATCGAAGTCGAAGGCGGGCCCCGCGTCTCCGCCGCCGCCGCCGTCCTGTCTGCGCAGCCGTTCAACCCGTGCCCTTTCCTCGAATGCCACCGTCAACGCCTTGCCCAGGCCGCGCACGGCCTCGACGATGTCGCGGCCGGGCTCTGCCCCCTGCTCCAGCCGCGCGATTGCCGCGTTGAGTTCCCTGATCGCCCGGTGGAACTGCGCGTCCGCCTCGGCGATCAGTTGACGCATGCCTGCGTCGCCCCCGTCGGGGGTCCCATCGTCCATCCTGCCGTCGCTGCCCCTTCGCCCCGACACGAAAAAAGCGGCGCCGGGTTGCCCCGGGCCGCTTGCCCACCTCGTCCACTATGCCCCTTCTTTACATCAGGCCGAACGCCGAGTCAAGCACTATCGCCCAGGTTGTGCCCGGCGACCGCCGCAGCAATACCTCGTAAACCCTTGGCGGGCCTCACTGGCCCGCGCGCTGCGCCTCGATCTGCCGCCACCGCGCGACGTTGCGGTTGTGCTCCGCCAGGGTCTCGGCAAAGGCATGCCCGCCGGTGCCGTCCGCGACGAAGAACAGATAGCGCGTGTCGTCGGGGTTGAGCGCGGCCGCAATGCTCGCCCGCCCCGGGTTGGCGATGGGCGTCGGCGGCAGGCCGTCGATGACATAGGTGTTGTAGGGCGTCGCCGCCCGAAGCTCGCTCTGCCGCAGGCCGCGCCCCAGGGTTCCGCGCCCGCCGGTGATGCCGTAGATCACCGTCGGATCGGTCTGCAGCTTCATGCCCTGCCGCAGCCGGTTGACAAAGACCGAGGCCACGCGCCCCCGCTCCTCCGGCACGGCGGTTTCCTTCTCGACGATCGAGGCCAGGATCAGCGCCTCCTCCGGGGTTGCGATCGGCAGGCCCGGCGCCCGCGCGGCCCAGAGATCGGCCAGGATGCGCGCCTGCCGCGCCGCCATCTCGGCCAGCAGGGCGGCCCGGTCGGTGCCACGGCGCACCTCATAGCTGTCGGGCGCCAGGCTGCCCTCGGGCGGCACCGGCCCCGCCTCGCCCGTCAGGAAGTCGGCGGCCTTCAGCGCCTCGACCACCTGCCAGCTCGTCGCGCCCTCGGCCACCGTCACCCGCAGCCGCACATCCGCCTCGGCCAGCGCCTTGCCGTAGACCTCGGGCGGCGCGCCGGCAGCGGGATCGAAGGCGACCATCTCGACATAGCGGCTCGTCGCCGGGTCCAGCTCGCGCACCACCACGTCGGTCGAGACGACCCCGATGCGAAAGTTGATCTCGGTGCCGCAGGTGCTCTGCCCGCCGCGCGTGACGATCTCGACGATCTCGGCCATCGAGGCGCGCGGCGGGATCAGATAGCTGCCGAACTTCAAGGCATCCGCCTTGCCCGAATATTGCGCGCCGATCCGGAAGATGCGCGCATCGCGCACCGCCCCCTGCGCCTCAAGCTGGCGCGACACCGCCATCATCGTGGCGTTGCGCTCCACCCGCAGGCAGATCGCCTGCTCGTGCGGGCCCGCGGCGGCATACATCTGCTGGCCTCGGGCGATCACCCCGCCCAGCACGAGCAGCGCCACGATGCCGAGCGTCAGCGCGTTCGAGGCCAGGTTGCGCCACATCAGCCCGGCCCCCGGCCCAGCACCAGCGAGGCGTTGGTGCCGCCAAAGCCGAAGCTGTTCGAAAGTGCGACGTTGATCTCGCGCCGCACCGGCCTGTGCGGGGCCAGATCGACCGGGGTCGCAACCGCGGGCGCGTCAAGGTTGATCGTCGGCGGCGCCACCTGGTCGCGGATGGCGAGGATCGAGAAGATCGCCTCCACCGCCCCGGCCGCGCCCAGCAGATGGCCGATCGAGGACTTGGTGGACGACATCGTGACCCGCCCCGCGGCATTGCCCATAAGCCGCTCGACCGCCGCCAGCTCGATCGTGTCGGCCATCGTAGAGGTGCCGTGCGCGTTGATGTAGTCCACCGCTCCCGGCTCCAGCCCCGCACGCTTCAGCGCCGCCGCCATCGAGCGGAAGCCGCCGTCGCCGTCCTCGCTCGGCGCGGTGATGTGATAGGCGTCGCCCGAAAGCCCGTAGCCCAGCACCTCGGCATAGATGTGCGCCCCGCGCGCCTGCGCGTGCTCAAGCTCCTCCAGAACCACGACGCCCGCGCCCTCGCCCATCACGAAGCCGTCGCGGTCCGCATCATACGGCCGGCTCGCCCGCGCCGGATCGTCGGCGCGCTTGGTCGAAAGCGCCTTGCAGGCGTTGAAGCCGGCGATCCCGATCTCGCAGATCGGGCTTTCCGCCCCGCCGGCGACCATCACATCGGCATCCCCCCACTGGATCAGCCGCGCCGCATCCCCGATCGCATGGGCCCCGGTCGAGCAGGCGGTCACCACCGCATGGTTCGGTCCCTTGAAGCCGAAGCGGATCGAGACCTGCCCCGAGGCGAGGTTGATGAGCGCCCCCGGAATGAAGAACGGCGAGACCCGCCGCGGCCCGCGCTCCTTCAGCAGCACCGCCGTCTCGGCGATCGACTTCAGCCCGCCGATGCCCGAGCCGATCATCACCCCGGTCCGCAGCCGGCTCGCCTCGTCCTCGGGCATCCAGCCCGCATCGCGCACCGCCTGCACGGCGGCCGCCATGGCGTAGAGAATGAAGTCGTCCACCTTGCGGGCGTCCTTCGGCTCCATCCAGTCGTCGGGGTTGAACGTGCCCGCGCTGCCGTCGCCGCGCGGGACCTCGCAGGCATAGGTCGTGGCCAGATGGCTCGCGTCGAAACCGCGGATCGTCCCGGCGCCGGATTGGCCGGCCAGCAGGCGCTGCCAGGTCACCTCCACCCCGCAGCCGAGCGGCGTGACCATCCCGAGCCCCGTGACCACAACCCGCCGCATGCCGCCCTCCGCCTGTCGCTACGCAGCGGACCGGATACACGCCTTCGGGGTGCAGGAAAAGCCCGGCCACCCCGGGACGCCCGCCGCCGGCCACCCGCGCGCCCCGTGCACGCTCGCCCTCGGCCGGCAAAGGCGGCAGCGCCGCCCGGGCCGGCGCCCCGTCGCGGCGGCGGCCCGAACGCCTGCGCCCAGGCCGGCGCGACCGGCAACGCGGGCCGACGCCCGCGTTCGGCCCGCCGATACGGCGCTTTGCCGCGAATCGTCGCACGCGCCCGCGGACGCGACCGCCGCCGGCGCAGACGCCGCAGGCCGCTGCACCAGGCCCCCGGCCACCCCGGGCCGTGCGCGCCGAGACCGAGCACAAAGCAAAACGGCGCCCGCGATCGGGCGCCGACTGCGGGCTCGAAGGCCAGCCCTGCGTTACGAGGCTTCGGTGATGAACTTCACCGCGTCGCCGAAGGTCTGGATCGTCTCGGCCGCGTCATCCGGAATCTCGATCCCGAACTCCTCCTCGAAGGCCATCACGAGCTCGACCGTATCGAGGCTGTCGGCGCCCAGATCGTCGATGAACGACGCATTCTCGGTCACCTTGTCTTCCTCGACGCCAAGATGCTCGACCACGATCTTCCGCACGCGATCCGCGATATCGCTCATGTTCCTGTCCTCGTTCGGTTCCCGGAGGTCCGGGTGGTTCCTGTCCCGTTTCTGGTCCGTGCGGCGCGCCCACCCTTGCGCAAGGCGGCACACTGCGGGTCTTTGCCCGTTCCAACGGACCGATCAGGGCCGCCTATAGCACGTTCTTCGGCAGTGGCAAACGCTTTCACCGGCGGGCGCCGAAGCGGCTAGACCATGGCCATCCCGCCGTTCACATGCAGCGTCGCACCCGTCACATAGCCCGCCTCCGCGCTGGCCAGGAACAGGACGGCGGCCGCGATCTCGGCCGCCTCGCCCATCCGCCCGGCCGGCACTTGCGCCAGGATGCGCGCCTTCTGCTCGTCGCTCAGCCGGTCGGTCATCGCGGTGGTGATGAACCCCGGGGCGACGCAGTTGACCGTGACTCCCCGGCTCGCCACCTCGGCCGCAAGGCTCTTGGACATCGCCACAAGGCCCGCCTTGGCGGCGGCATAGTTGGCCTGGCCCGGGTTGCCCGTGGCCCCCACCACCGAGGTGACGGTCACGATCCGCCCCCAGCGCGCCTTCATCATGCCCCGAAGCACGCCGCGGCACAGCCGGAAGCTCGCCGTCAGGTTCACGTCCAGCACCGCCTGCCAGTCGGCATCCGACATCCGCAGCATCAGGGCGTCGCGGGTGATCCCGGCGTTGTTCACCAGGATGTCCACCGTCCCCAGCGCCTCGGCCGCCCGCTTCGGCAGGGCCTCCACGGCCGCCGCATCCGACAGATCGCAGGCCAGCACCGCCGCCCGGTCGCCCAGTTCGGCCGCCAGCGCCTCAAGGGGGGCAACCCGTGTGCCCGACAGGCCCACCCGTGCGCCCGCCCCGTGCAGCGCCCGCGCCACCGCCGCGCCGATTCCACCCGACGCCCCCGTGACCAACGCCGCCTTGCCCGTCAGGTCGAACATCATGCCCTCCGCTCCGTTCCGGTCCGCGCGATAGCAGGCTTGCACGCGGCTGAAAACCGGCTGGGCCGCCCCGCACCCCGATCCTGCCGTCTTTCCGCCGAATTCGCCCCGCAGACTCGCAGCGCTCTCAGGCGAAGCCAGGCAGGTTCGGACGATGAAGAGCATCACCCCCGCGCCCTCGGATCCGGTCCTCGCGCTCCTTCCCTCGGCCGCCGATTTTGCGGGTAACCCTGCGATCCTCGTCGTCCTTCTGGTCCTCGCCCTGGGCCTGCTCGCCATCATCGCCCGGCGCCGGCCGGCGCGCACTGGCTGGCACAGCGCTTCCCGCTGCCGGGCGGGCGGCGGCGCGGCCCCCGACGCCCGCGTGGTGGCCCTCGACGGCGGCCGGGCGCCGTTGCCCCCCGCGGTCTCCCCCGCCGCCGCGCAGCTCGACGCCGTGGCCGCCGCGGGCTTCCGCAAGCGCCGCCTGCTCAACAAGGAGGAGAGCCGGATGCTCTACCTGCTCGAGGAGATTCTGCGCGACCACGGCCGGGGCCACCGGCTGATGTGCCAGACCAGCCTCGGCGAGGTGCTGGCAACCGACCCCGGCTCGGCCAGCCCCGAGGCGCTCGACCGCGCCTTCCGCGCCATCAACGCCAAGCGGCTCGACTTCTGCATCGTCGACCGCGGGGGCTTCCTGGTCGTCGCGATCGAGTATCAGGGCAGCGGCCATTATGCCGAGCGGGCCTTCATGTCCGACGCGGTCAAGCGCGAGGCCCTGCGCAAGGCCGGCGTTCCGATGATCGAGCTCACGCCCCACGACACCGCCGAAACGCTCCGGCGCGTCCTTGCCCCGCTGCTCCGCCCGGCGGCTTCCGCGGCCTCCTAGGCCAGGGCCGCCGCCGCCGCGCGCACCTCCTCGGCCGTGCCGACCGTGCGGCAGGCGGCCTCCCTGGCAATCCGCCGGATCATCCCCGACAGCGCCTTGCCCGCTCCGATCTCCCAGAACTCGTTCACCCCCTGTCCGGCCATCCAGAGGACCGACTCGCGCCAGCGCACCGGGCCGGTCACCTGTGCCACCAGCAGCGCGCGGATCTCGGCCGGCTCCGTCACCGCCGCTGCCCGCACGTTCGCGACCAGCGGCACGCGGGGCGCACGAACCTCGACCCCGGCCAGCGCCGCGGCCATCGCCTCGGCCGCCGGCTGCATCAGCGCGCAGTGGAAGGGGGCCGAGACCGGCAGCAGGATCGCCCGCTTCGCGCCCCGCGCCCGGGCGATCTCCACCGCCCGCTCCACCGCCGCCCGGTGCCCGGAGACCACCACCTGCGCCGGGTCGTTGTCGTTGGCGGCCGCGCACAGCTCGCCCCGGGCCGCCTCGGCCGCCACCTCGGCGGCCGCGGCAAAGTCCAGCCCCAGCAGTGCCGCCATCGCGCCCGCACCCACCGGCACCGCCGCCTGCATCGCCCGCCCCCGCAGCCGCAAAAGCCGCGCGGTATCGGCCAGGCTCAGCGCCCCGGCCGCGCACAGCGCCGAATACTCGCCCAGCGAATGCCCGGCCACGAAGGCCGCCGCCTCGACCCCCACGCCCTCGGCCCCGAGCGCCGCCATCGCGGCCATCGAGGTCGCCATCAGCGCGGGCTGGGCGTTCGCGGTCAGGGTCAGCGCCTCGGCATCGCCCTCCCAGATCAGCGCCGAGAGCTTCTCGCCCAGCGCCTCGTCCACCGCCTCGAACACCGCCCGCGCCGCCGGATAGGCGTCCGCCAGATCGCGCCCCATCCCCACCGTCTGCGCGCCCTGCCCCGGAAACACGAACGCAACGCTCACCGCGCCCTCCCCTCGAAACCGCCTGCGCCGACCTACGCGGCCCGCGTGCGCCGCGCAATGCCCTGTCGGGACGCGCCCCTTGCGCACCGCCGCGTTCCCTGTATAAGGCGCCATCCTTCCGCACGGCACGCACCGGCGCAACCTCTCGAGAGCGGGGCGGAAGGAACAGCCCGCTCGTTGAAGTGCGCCCGAACAGGATCGGACCCCACATGCCGCTCTACGAGCATGTCTTCATCGCGCGCCAGGATCTTTCCAGCGCGCAGGCCGAGGGCCTCATCGAACATTTCTCCACCGTGCTTGCGGACAACGGCGGCAAGGTCGTCGGCCACGAGTACTGGGGCGTCAAGACGATGGCCTACAAGGTCAACAAGAACCGCAAGGGGCACTACGCCTTCCTGCGCTCCGACGCCCCCGCCCCGGCGGTGCAGGAGATGGAGCGCCTGATGCGCCTGCACGAGGATGTCATGCGCGTGCTCACCGTCCGGGTCGAGGCGCACGAGGAAGGGCCCTCGGCGCAGATGATCAAGCGCGACGACCGCGAGCGCGGCGACCGCGGCGACCGTGATCGCGGTGACCGGGATCGGGGCGACCGGGATCGGGGCGACCGGGGCGGTGATCGTGGTGACCGCGGCGACCGCGGAGATCGCGGCGCCGACCGCGGCTTCGACCGCCGCCGCTGATCCTGCATCCGAGCACGAAGGACCCCGACCATGGCAAACAAGCCCTTCTTCCGCCGCCGCAAGGTCTGCCCGTTCTCGGGCGACAACGCGCCCAAGATCGACTACAAGGATGTGCGGCTGCTGCAGCGCTACATCTCCGAACGCGGCAAGATCGTGCCCTCGCGCATCACCGCCGTCTCCGCGAAGAAGCAGCGCGAGCTTGCGACCGCGATCAAGCGCGCGCGCTTCCTCGCGCTGCTTCCCTATGCCGTGAAGTGAGGACGCCGCGATGCAAGTGATCCTGCTGGAACGCGTGGCCAAGCTCGGCCAGATGGGCGAGGTCGTCAGCGTCCGCGACGGCTTCGCCCGCAACTTCCTCTTGCCCCAGGGCAAGGCGATGCGCGCCACTGCGGCCAACATCAAGGCCTTCGAGGCCCGGAAGGCCCAGCTCGAGGCGCAGAATCTCGAAACCCGCAAGGAGGCCGAGGCGCTCGGCGCCAAGCTCGACGGCCAGATCTTCACCCTGATCCGCTCCGCCTCGGACGGCGGCGCGCTCTACGGCTCGGTCACCTCGCGCGACGCCGCCGAGGCGGCGACGGCCGGGGGCTTCACCCTCGACCGCCGCCAGATCACCCTCGACCGGCCGATCAAGGAGCTCGGCCTGCATGCGGTCTCGGTGCGCCTGCACCCCGAGGTCACGGTCAGGATCACCCTGAATGTCGCGCGCTCGGCCGACGAGGCCGCGCTCCAGGCCTCGGGCAAGTCGATCCGCGAACTCGCGGCCGAGGCCGAGGCGGCCGCCGATTTCGAGATCGCCGAGCTCTTCGACGAGATCGGCAGCGCCGCCGCACAGGAATAGCCGGCCATCCCGCAGGCAAGGGCCGCGCCTCCGAGAGGGGCGCGGCCCTTCTGCATCCTCCCCATTGACGGAACGCCATCTGCCGGATCACTGTCGTCGCCATGGGCCGCGTATTCCGCACTGCCCTGGGGGAGGAGTGCGGGCCTTGTCCCGCACTGGCAATCGACGTTGGCACTGAACTTGATCGAGGGCGGCCCCGACGGGGATCAGCTTGACGGAACCGAGGCTGCCGACCGCATCAACGGCTACGGCGGCAATGACGGGATCTGGGGCGCGGACGGCAACGACCGCCTCTATGGCCACGCCGGCCACGACGTGATCTCCGGCGACTTCGGTGACGATATCGCCTTCGGCGGAAGCGGCGACGACACGCTGTCGGGCGGGCCCGGCAACGACACGCTCCATGGCGGCAGTGGCAACGACGAGCTGCGCCTCGGACACTCCCCCAACGGCACGCGGGGCGAGGCCTATGGCGGCGCCGGCAACGACAGCTTCCATGTCACGGCCGGCCTGAACGGCATCATCGACGGCGGCGACGGCGAAGACTTCCTGCGCATCTTCGTCACCGACGCCGCATCCGGCGACGTCTTTCTGTCGATCGACCCGGCCACCGCCGGGCTGTCGGCGGCCAACTTCGCCATGACGATCACCGGCATCGAGCGGATCGAGACGATCACGGGGCGGGGCAACGACACCGTCATCGGCGGCGCGCTGGGCGACTACATCTCGGTCGGCAGCGGCGCGAACGTCGTGCGCGCGGGGGCGGGCGACGATGTTGTGGTCTATCAGGCCGGAACCGCCAACGACCTCGACGGCGGGGAAGGCCACGACATCCTCGATGTCTCGGTTCCCTTCGCATCGCCCCTGCCACTCAACTTCACGGTCCAGGGCGCTACCGCCACCGACGGCGCCGGCTCGGTGATCACCGGGTTCGAGCAGTACCGGGTGTCTGGCGGAAACGGCCCGAACAACGTCACGCTGGGCGACGGAGCCGACACGTTCTCGGGCCGCGCGGGCAATGACACCGGCGCAGGTGGCGGGGGCAACGATACGCTCAATGGCGATGGCGGGGACGACGCCCTGCGCGGCGACGGCGGCAACGATCTGCTGTTTGGCGGCAATGACAACGACACCCTGCGCGGCGACGGCGGCGACGACCTGCTCGACGGCGGCAACGGCGACGATGTCCTCGCCGGAAACATCGGGCGCGACACGCTCCACGGCCGCGACGGCGACGACAGGCTGTTCGGCGGCGGCGGGGCGGACCATGTGTTCGGCGGTCTCGGCGACGATCTCGCCTACGGCCAGGCCGGCGACGACCGGCTGCTCGGCAACATCGGCAACGACACCCTCTCCGGCGGCGACGGCAACGATCGCCTGGTGGGCGGCGCGGGCGACGACCTGCTGTCTGGCGGGGCCGGCACCGACACGCTCGCGGGCGGCCCCGGCGCCGACACCTTCCTGCTGGCCGCTGCCGATGCGGGCATCGACAGCATCGAGGGCTTCGAGTCGGGCGTCGACCGGCTGCTTGTGGTCTTGGACGGCCCCGGTCCCGTGCCGGTCCTTTCGCTCGATGCCGATCTGTTGACCGGACAGGTCCAGCTTCGGCTCGACGGCGACGGCGCCGCGGCGCCGCGCGTGCTGGCCGTGTTTGACGCCGCCAGCACCGTCGCCTGGGAGGACATCCTGGTCGTGGCCTGACCCCGAAGGCACCGCCGACCGCACCCTTCGCGGCGTGGCCGCGGCCGCCCTTGCGTGATCCGCCGCGCTCAGACCTCGTCGAGCGCCTGGACCGCCGCCTGCAGGTCGTCCCTCGTCGCCGGCCTGTCGGTTACGTTGACCCGGGCGAAGATATGGTCCACCACCTTGTCCTCGAAGACCGGCGCGCGGATCTGCTGCTGCACCGCGGGGTTCTTCTGCACGAAGTCGAAGAACGCCCGCTCCTGCCCCGGATACTGCCGCGCCTGCGCCAGAACCGCCTGCGTCATCTCGGCATCGGTCACCGTCACCTCGGCCTTGCGGCCGATCTCGGCCAAAAGCAGGCCCAGCCGCACGCGCCGCTCCGCCAGCTTCCGGTGCTCGTCGGACGGCGCGATCTCGGGATGATCGTGGCCGCGAACGTCGGGATGCTCTTCGTGCCAAAGCTGATGCGCGATCTGCCGCGCCTCGGCCTCCAGCAGGCTCGGCGGCAGCTCGAAGCTGACCTTCGCGTCCAGCGCATCCAGCAGCGCACGCTTCATGACGATCCGCGCGGCGCTGCGGTACTCCGCCGCAAGCCGCTCCGCCACCTGCCCCCTCAGCGCCTCGAGGCTTTCCGCGCCGTACTGGCGCGCCAGTGCATCGTCTAGGGGGGCGGGTTTCGGCGCCCTGACGGCCTTGACCGTCACCTCGAACACGGCGTCCTGTCCGGCAAGGTGCTTCGCGCCGTAGTCGGCCGGGAAGGTCACCGTCACGTCGCGCGTCGTGCCCGCCGCCGCGCCGACCAGCTGGGCCTCGAAGCCGGGGATGAAGCTTTCCGAGCCCAGTTCCAGCGGATAGTCGGTGCCGGAACCGCCCTCGAAGGCCTCGCCGCCGATACGGCCGATGAAGTCGATCACCACCTGGTCGCCGGTCTCCGCCAGGGCGCCTTCCGCGCGGTCCTCGAAGGCCTTCGCCCCCGCCGCCAGACGCCCCAGCGCCTCGTCCACCGCCTCGGGGGTGGCCTCGACAACCAGCCGCTCCAGCGTGATGTCCGCGAAGGCGACCTCGGGCACCTCGGGCAGCGCCTCGTAGGTCATCGAAACCACGACGTCCTGGCCCTCCTTCCAGTCCTCGGCCAGCATCTTGATGTCGGGCTGAAGCGCCGGTCGGTCCGCCGTCGCCTCGAAATGCTGCCGCATCGCGCCGTCGATCGCCTCTTGGATGGCATCGCCCAGCAGCCGCGGGCCGAACTGCCGGCGCAAAAGCGGCATCGGCACCTTACCCTTGCGGAAGCCCTTCATCTCGACCTCGGGCTGCGCCTCGACCAGCTTCGCCTGCACCTTGGTCTCGAGTTCGGCGGCCGTCACCGTGATGGTGTAGACCCGCTTCAGCCCCTCGCTCAGGGTCTGGGTGACCTGCATCCGTTCGTCCTTCCTTCCTCGCCTGGCCGGTTCCGGCCGTCATCTGGTGCGGGTGGAGGGACTTGAACCCCCACGCCTCGCGGCGCCAGAACCTAAATCTGGTGCGTCTGCCCGTTCCGCCACACCCGCCTGCGACAGGGGCGCCGCCCCGCGCAACAGGGCGGCGCCCCGGAAACCCGCGCCGTTCTAGCAAAGCCTCCCGGACGATGCGAGAGCAAAAAAGCGCCCGCGAATTGACGCCGCAGTAACGCATTCCCGCCACAATCCGCCGCGACCGTTGCTTTGTTTCTGCCGGAGTCCGACCGCATGTTCCTCCACGCCGCCCCCTGCCCCGAGCTGCCGGCCCACACCGCAACCACCCTCGGCGGCCTCGCCGAAGACAGCATCGTTCTGACCCGGTCGGGAGAGGAACGCGCCGGCGATCTTGCTGCGGGCGCGCGGGTCATCACCCGCGACGGCGGCTTCCGCACCCTCGCCGCGGTCACGTCGCGCGAGGTGACCTCGGGCACCCTTGTGCGCGTCGCCGCCGGTGCCCTCGGCGCCTGCCGCCCCGAGCGCGACCTCCTTCTTGCCCCGGATCAGCGCCTTCTGGTCCGCGGAGCGCGGGCCATTGCCCTTGTCGGTCAGCCCCGGATCATTGCCCCGGCCGCAGCCCTCGTCGACGGCGATGCCATCACGACGGCCGAGGTCACCCACCCGCAGCGTCTCTGCACGCTTCATTTCGAGGACGAGCACATCATCTACGCCAGCGGGGTCGAGGCGCTCTGCACCCCGGCCGGCTGATCCTGCGGCAACCGGGGCGGCCCGGCTCGATCCGCCCTGCGCGGCACCCTTTGCATCGCATGCGCCGCCGCGCTACAGCCCGCGGGATGGAGCCCGTCCTGCACCGCACCCTGCCGTTCCCGCCGCCCTGGGCAGGCGCGGGCAGGGCGCGCCTTCCGGGCACCCGCCCGATGGACCCGCGCGACTGGCTCTTGCAGGACGCGGCCTTCGCTGGCCAGATGGCCCTGCGCGACCGGCTGATTGCCGATCGTCCCGACGACGTCCACGCGCTGACCGAACCCGCGCGGGCGGCGGCGGACGAGCTTCTGTCCCGCGTCCTCGGCCATCTCTCGGCGCGGCCCGACTACCGGTTCGAGGGTGCCTCGGCCCTCCGCCCCGACGGTATCCGCGTGGCCATCGACCACGGTGCGCCGCTGCTCACCCTCGGGCGGCTGGTGCAGTCCGATTTCTGCCTTCTGCTCCGGCAGGACGCGGCGCATGTGCTGGCCGCTGCGATCCTGTGCTTCCCGGCCAGCTGGACGCTGTCCGAGAAGATCGGCCGCCCCCTGGGCGCGATCCATCGCCCCGTCCCAAGCTACGATGCCGGCCTTGCGGCCCGGGTGCAGCGACTGTTCGACGCCCTCCACCCCGACCGGCCGCTGTGGCGGTCGAACGCCCTGATCTACGCCGACCCGACCCTGTTCCAGCCCCGATCCGAAGCCGCGCCGCGGGGCGAGCCGGGCGCGACCGGCGCCTATTTCCGCAGCGAGCGCCAGACCCTGCTGCGGCTGCCCGCCTCGGGGGCGGTGGCCTTCGGCATCCACACCGCCGTCATGCGCCTGTCCGACATTCCCGCCGACGAGCGCGCCGCCCTTCTGGCCCACCGCACCCGGGCCGAGCCCCGCGCCTGACCGAAGCAACCGCGGGACCGGCGCGGCCCGGTTCGCGCCGGCCCGCCGGTTCGGCGCCCGAGCCCTCAGATGACCCCGAGGATCTGACCGACCCCGCTCTGGGTGAACGCCATCACCGCGCCCGTCAGCGCCATCATCCGTGCCGAAAGCCGCATGTCGGTGCGTCCGCGCAGCACGTTGTGCGTGATCACCGCCGCCCCGACCGGCATCGCGACGATCAGAAGCGTCATGTCCATCGCCGTCGCCGACAGGCGCATGGCCAGCGTGGGGTTGGCCTCGCCCTCGGCCTTTGCCTCGGGCTCGGGGTAAAGCGCCGCGCGCACGCGGTCCAGCCCGTCGCGCTGGACCGGCGGCAGGTCGGGAAGGTCGTTCGCCGGCACCACCGCGGCATGGGTCCGGTTCCTTGCGGCAACCGCCCGGGCCTCCGACCGCCGCCGGGGCCGCCGCGGCAACGTCACCACCTCGGCCTCCGGAACGGCCGCGTCCGCGGCCGCCACGGCGGGCGCCGCAGCCCCCGGATCGAGGAAGCGCGCGAATTCGTCGGCCGTGAACAGGGTTCGGTCGTGCGGCCAAAGCACCAGCGCCGACGGCACCCGCCCCATGATCCGCGACAGGACCGTGCGGAACGTTTCGCACGCCGTCTCGGCCGTGCCCGGGGCCCCGGATGCCAGTCCGCAGGACAGCACCAGACGCAGGCGGTGGGATGCCAGCCGATCCACGGCAGCCTCGTCGTTGGCGGGGTCGCACAGCCCGGCCGGGCGGCGATAGTCCGCATAGTCGTCGACCTTCAGCGGTCCCTCCCGCAGCACCGCCGTCAGACGGGTGCCCCCGACCTGGTAGGTCACAAGGTTCGGCCCTTCCATCGAGACTTCCTCGAGCGGAAGCCGAAGCGCGACGATGGCGTCGCAGAGCTCGCCCATAAGCCCGGGGAACTGCAGATCGCGGGCGTTGGCGACGAGCAACGTGGCCATCGTGTTCACAGCGTTGGTGCTCATTTTGGGACACTCCGTTTCCCGACGACCCGAAAGTGTTTGGGAAATGTGGCCATAATGGGATGCAATTTCGACGAAACAAGCGATAATCCAACACAACCGGAGGGATCGTTGCTGCGACAAAAAGGGGGCGCCCCCGGCGGGACGCCCCCTTGCTTCGATCCGCCCCTGCTCAGCAGGAATAGTACATCTGGTATTCGATCGGGTGCGGGGTGTGCTCGTAGGCATACACCTCGTCCCATTTGAGCGCCATGTAACCCTCGAGCTGGTCCTTGGTGAACACGTCGCCCGCGAGCAGGAATTCGTGGTCGGCCGCCAGCGCCTCGAGCGCCTCGCGCAGGCTGCCGCAGACCGTCGGGATGCCCGCCAGCTCCTCGGGCGGCAGATCGTAGAGGTCCTTGTCCGAGGCCGGTCCGGGGTCGATCTTGTTGCGGATGCCGTCGATCCCCGCCATCAGCAGCGCCGCGAACGCCAGATAGGGGTTCGCCGAGGGGTCGGGGAAGCGGGCCTCGACGCGCTTGGCCTTGGGCGATTCGGTCCACGGGATCCGCACGCAGCCCGAGCGGTTGCGCGCCGAATAGGCCCGCAGCACCGGGGCCTCGAAGCCCGGGATCAGCCGCTTGTAGCTGTTGGTCGAGGGGTTGGTGATCGCGTTCAGCGCCTTGGCATGCTTGAGCAGCCCGCCGATGAACCACAGCGCCTCCTGGCTCAGGTCGGCATACCTGTCGCCGGCGAACAGCGGCTTGCCGTCCTTCCAGATCGACATGTTGACATGCATGCCCGTGCCGTTGTCGCCCTTGATCGGCTTGGGCATGAAGGTTGCCGTCCGGCCGTAGGCCTGCGCCACGTTGTGGATGACATACTTGTATTTCTGCAACTCGTCGGCCTGCTTCGTCAGCGTGCCGAAGACCAGTCCAAGCTCATGCTGGCACGAGGCGACCTCGTGGTGGTGCTTGTCCACCTTCATGCCCATCGCCTTCATGGTCGAGAGCATCTCCGAGCGCAGATCCTGCCCCGCGTCGATCGGGTTCACCGGAAAATAGCCGCCCTTCACCCCGGGTCGGTGGCCCATGTTCCCCTGTTCATAGTCGGTGTCGCTGTTCCAGGGCGCATCGATCGCGTCCACCTCAAAGGACACCTTGTTCATCTTCACCGAAAAGCGGACGTCGTCGAAGACGAAGAACTCGGCCTCGGGTCCGAAATAGGCCGCGTCGCCGATCCCGGTGGACTTGAGGTAGGCCTCCGCCTTGATGGCGGTCGAGCGCGGGTCGCGCGAATAGGCCTCGCCCGTGTCGGGCTCGACGACCGAGCAGTGGATGCACAGCGTCTTTTCGGCATAGAAGGGGTCGATGTAGGCCGTGTCCGGATCGGGCATCAGCTTCATGTCCGACTGATCGATCGACTTCCAGCCCGCGATCGACGAGCCGTCGAACATGAACCCCTCGTCGAGGAGATCCTCGTCCACGAGGTCCGCGATCAGCGTCACATGCTGCAGCTTGCCCCGCGGATCGGTAAAGCGCAGGTCGACATACTCGACATCCTCGTTCTTGATCGTCTCCAGAACCGTGCTCTTGCTCATCTGGCCTTTTTCCCCTTTGAACAGATTTCCGTCCGGCCCGGACACCGCCCCCCGGTGGCCCGCAGCCGCCAGCCCGTCAGATCGCGTCGTCGCCGGTCTCGCCGGTGCGGATGCGGATGGCCTGTTCCACGGACGAGACGAAGATCTTTCCGTCACCGATCTTCTCGGTCCGGGCGGCGGCGATGATCGCTGCGACGCACTGGTCCACGAGGTCGTCGGGAACCACCAGTTCCACCTTCACCTTCGGCAGGAAGTCGACCACATACTCGGCGCCGCGATAGAGCTCGGTATGCCCCTTCTGACGGCCGAACCCCTTGACCTCGATCACCGACAGGCCCTGCACGCCCACGTCCTGCAGCGCCTCCTTGACCTCGTCGAGCTTGAAGGGCTTGATGATGGCCTCGATCTTCTTCATGGCGGCAGGCTTCCTCCTCGAACCCCGGTTGGAAGGCTTCAGACCACTTCCCGCCGCGGGGAACAATCCACCCGCCGCAGCAGGAGCTGCCCGGGACGGGATTTCCCCAAGGATCGCACAGTTTTCAGGCAGACGGCACCATGATTGAGCAGTTCGAGAACGGATCGGGGCATGACGCGGACGAAACGCTCACCTCTGCCCAAATGCGCGCCATCGAGGCGGCCGCAATCGCCTCCGGAATCGTCACCGGCCTCGAGCTGATGGAACGCGCCGGCGCCGGCGTCGTCGCCGCCATCCTGTCCATGTGGCCCGGCCTCCGGTCCGTCCCCGGGCGCGTCCACATCCTCTGCGGCCCCGGCAACAACGGCGGGGACGGGTTCGTCGTGGCGCGTCTGCTGGCGGCGCGGGGGTGGAAGGTCGGGGTGTGGCTCTACGGCGACCCCGCGCGCCTGCCGCCCGATGCGCAGGAGAACCGGCGCCGGTGGCGGGCCCTGGGGCCGGTGGACCTGTTGCCCTTTCCGGTCGTTCCCCGCGGGTTTACCGACAGCCTGCCGCCCGACCGGCGGCCCGGCGCGGGCGCGCTCGTGGTGGACGCGCTCTTCGGCATCGGGCTGACGCGGCCGGCCGACGGGGTGTCAGCGCTCTTTGACGTCTTCAGCCCGCCCGATCGCCGCTGGCACACCGTCGCCATCGACGTCCCCAGCGGGATCGACGCCGACACCGGCCTGCCGCCGCCGCCCCCGCCGGGGCCGGTCCCCTCGGGCGCAGCCAGCTTCGATGCCGACCTCACCGTCACCTTCCATGCGCCGAAGCCCGGGCACCGCACGGGCGGCGGCAGGCCGCCCTTCGGCCGGGTGGTCGTGGTTGACATCGGCCTGCAGCGTGCCACCTGCTGAGGCCATGCCCACCGACCCGACCCATCCCGATCTCGCCGCCCTCCGCGGCCGGCTTGCCAAGCGCGACGACGGATTCAAGTACAGCTATGGCCACGCGCTCATCCTCGCAGGGGGGCCGGGCCAGGGCGGTGCGGCGCGGCTGGCCGCCCGCGGGGCGCTGCGCATCGGGGCGGGGCTCGTGACGCTCGGCTGTCCCCTTCCGGCGCTGGCCGAGAACTCGGCACGGATGGACACGGTCATGCTGCGCGCGGTCCACGACGGCGCCGCCCTGGCGCGGGTGCTGGACGATCCGCGCTACAATGCCCTCTGCCTCGGCCCCGGGATGGGGTTCGAGCGCGCGCGCGACCTGCTGCCCGTCGCCCTGCGCTCGGGCCGCGGGGTGGTGGTCGATGCCGATGCCCTCTCGGCCTATGCCGCCGACCCGGACGCGCTTTTCTCGCTCTGCACGCCAGCGACGGTGCTCACACCCCACGCGGGAGAGTTCGCGCGCCTCTTCCCCGACCTGTCGCCCAAGCTCGCCAATGCTCCGCCCAAGGTCGAGGCGGCGCGCCGCGCCGCGGCGCGGGCCGCCGCGGTGGTGCTCTACAAGGGGCCCGAGACGGTCATCGCCGCGCCCGACGGCCGGGTGTCGGTCTCGGACGCCCGCGGCCCCCGCGCCGCGCCGTGGCTTGCCACGGCCGGGTCGGGCGACGTGCTCGCGGGCTTCATCACCGGCCTTCTCGCCCGCGGCTTCGATGCGATGGACGCGGCGGAAACCGCAGCCTTCCTGCACGTCGAATGCGCCCGCGCCTTCGGCCCCGGCCTGATCGCCGAGGATCTGCCCGAAACCCTGCCGGCGGTCTTCCGCGCCCTCGGCCTCTAGCGCCGGGGCCCGGACCGGCGGTCGGCCCTAGCCCCGCGGCGCGCCGCCCGGCTTGTCGAGATGCTTGCGCAGCCGCGAGGGCTGGGCGGCGCGGCGGTCCTTGAACGGGTTCTTCGCGGCCTGGCTGCGCAGGAACATGCGGATCGGCGTGCCGGGCAGATCGAACGCCTCGCGCAGCCCGTGCACGAGATAGCGCAGATAGGCCTCCGGCAGCTTCTCGGCCTGGCTGGCCATGATCACGAAGCCGGGCGGCCGGGTCTTGGCCTGCGTCATGTAGCGCAGCCGGATCCGCCGCCCCCCCGGGGCCGGGGGCGGATGCGCGGCCAGCATCCCCTCGAGCCAGGCGTTCAGCCGCGCCGTCGGCACCCGGCGGTTCCAGACCTCATGCGCCCGCAGCACCGCCGCCTGCAGCCGTTCGATCCCCTGCCCCGTCAGCGCCGAGAGCGTGACCAGCGGCACCCCCCGCAGCTGCGGCAGCAGCCGGTCGAGCATCTCGCGCAGCTCCGCCAGCCGCCTCGCGCGGTCCGGCTCGAGGTCCCACTTGTTGACGGCGATCACCACGGCCCGCCCCTCGGTCTCGGCAAGGTCGGCCAGGCGCAGATCCTGCGTCTCGAACGGCGCCTGCGCGTCGAGCAGCAGCACCACGACCTCGGCGAAGCGGACCGCCCGCAGCCCGTCGGCGACCGACAGCTTCTCGAGCTTCTCGACCACCTTCGCCCGCCGGCGCATGCCGGCGGTGTCGAAGATGCGCATGGGCACCCCGCCCCAGCGCGTCTCGACCGAGATCGCATCCCGCGTGATCCCCGCCTCGGGGCCGGTCAGCAGCCGCTCCTCGCCGAGGATGCGGTTGACCAGCGTCGATTTTCCCGCGTTCGGCCGGCCGATCACGGCGACCTGCAGCGGCCGCGCGGCGCTCGGGGCATGGGCGGCCGGGGCATCGCCGCCGTCCGGCCCGAGGTCCACATCGACCTCCGGCGCCTCGGCCGCCGCCGCGGCATCGGCGGCGGCCGCCGCCGCGGCGTGCGGCAGCAGCGCGCGATAGAGGTCCTCCATCCCCTCGCCGTGCTCGGCCGAAAGCCGCAAGGGCTCGCCCAGGCCCAGCCGGTAGGCCTCGAGAAACCCCTCCTCGCCCGCCCGCCCATCGGCCTTGTTCGCCGCGACGATGACATGCGCGGCCTTCCGCCGCAGAAGCTCGGCCAGCACCTCGTCGGCCGCGGTGATCCCCGCCCGGGCGTCGATGACGAACAGGCAGACATCGGCCATGGCCACCGCGCGCTCGGTCAGCCGGCGCATCCGCCCCGGCAGGCTGTCGTCGGTCGCATCCTCGAGCCCGGCGGTGTCGATCGCGGTGAAGCGCAGGTCGCCCAGCCGCGCCTCGGCCTCGCGCAGGTCGCGCGTCACGCCGGGCTGGTCGTCCACCAGCGCCAGCCGCCGGCCGACGAGCCGGTTGAAGAGCGTGGACTTGCCCACGTTCGGCCGCCCGACAATGGCGAGGGTAAAGCTCATGTCGTCCCCGTCTCCGCAGCCGCGCGGCCCGCGCCCGGCCCGCGCGCCGCCTGCCGCGGCCTCAGCGGAAGGCGGCCAGCTGGCCCGATACCGTCACAAGATACAGGGTGCCGTTCACCACGATCGGGTTGGTCGCCGCCCCGCCGCCGGGAATGGCCACCGCCCCCAGCTCGGCCCCCGAGACCGGATCGAACAGCCGCATCCGCCCGTCGTTCGACGGCACGATCAGCCGCCCGCCCGCCAGCACCGGCCCGTAATGGGTATGGACCGCGGCGCGGCGCCGCTCGCGCTCGGTCACGAAATGGGGCAGCGGCACCGACCAGACCGTCTCGCCCGTCGCCGCGTCGATGCGCACCAGCGCGCCCGCATCCGAGACGAGGAACAGCGACCCGCCGACCGGCCAGACCGGACTGTAGGCGCCTTCGGTCGCCGTCCAGCGCCGGGTGCCGTCGGCGAGGTTCAGCGCCACGAGCCGGCCGCTCTGGTTGCCGACATAGACGGTGTCGCCCACCACCACCGGATCGCCGGTGATGTCGATGACGCCGGCGTAGGCCTGCCCGCGCCGCTGGCCCGCGATCGTGGCCGACCACAGCCGCACGCCGCCGCGCTTGAGCGCCGCCACGACCTCGCCCGAGGGGAAGGGGAACAGCACCAGCCGCTCGGTGACGGCCGGCCCCGGCCCGCCCACCATCGCCGCGACCGAGGGGGTGCCGGGCAGCTGCCACTGCACCCGCCCGTGCTCGACCTCGACCGCCCAGGCCGAACTGTCGGCCGCGACGACATAGACGAGGGTGCCGTCCACCGTCGGCGCCCCGGTCACCGGGGCGTCGAAGCGCTGGGTCCACAGCTCGGCCCCCGTCGCCGGGTCCAGCGCCACGAGCCGGCCGTAGGCGGTGGTCACGAACAGCCGCCCCGCCCCCAGCGCCAGCCCGCCACCCGATGCCTCGTCGCGCTGCCCCTCGGGCGTCAGGTCGCGCGTCCACAGCACCTGCCCAGACGGCGAGACGGCGCTGACCCGGGCGCGCGCGTCGAGGGTGAAGATGCGGCCCTCCGCCGCCACCGGATCGGCGGTGATCCGCAGGCGCCGCGTCTCGCCCTGGCCGATGTTGGCCACCCAGGCCAGCGCCGGCGCGGCGGACAGGGCCGGATGGTCGATCCGGTGCTGCACGCCGCCGTTGCGGTGCGTCCAGGCGGCATGGGTCACGGCCGGCGGCAACACGATCGGCACGGCGCGCGGCGCGGCCTGCGGTGCCTCGGCGGCCGGCTCTCCCTCCAGCGACGCGCGCAAGCCGAAGCGCGGGCCCTCGAGCGGGCGCTGCCGCTCCTGACAGGCCGCCGCGACAAGCATCGCGAGGGCGCCCAGCACAAGGCGCATCCGCGCTGCGCCCCGTCGCGACGTGCCCCCGGAAGCCCCCATGCGCCCGCCTCAGCCCGCACGCTGCGACGCGCCGAGCGCCACCAGCAACTGGTTGACCCGCCTGCGCATCGCCGTGGTGACATCGGCCTCGTTCAGCAGGTCGGTCAGGATCGCCGTCGCCGCCGCCGTCTCGCCGGCCTCGATCCGCAGCAGCGCCACCTGCTCAAGCGCCAGCGGGCGAAAGGCTGCACCGGGCTGCAGCAGCGGGGCAAGCGCCTGTTCGCGGTCTGGCGCGGGCATCTCCGCTCCGGCCAGCAGGACACGCTTCAGGGTCGCAAGCTGACGGTAACTTTCGGGCACGGCGGGGTCGGCCGCAATCCGCGCCAATCCGGCCATGGCCGCCGCACGGTCCTGCTCCCCGACCGCCTCGGCCGCCGCGATCAGGCCAAGCACGGCCCCGCGCCCGCCGGTCGCCTCGATCCGGGCCAGCGCCGCGGCGCGCGCCCCGCGCCCGTCGGCGGCAAGGGCCCCGAGCAGCGCATCACCGAACGCCTCGGCCGCGGCGCGGTCGCGCGCCTTGCGCCATTCGTTCCAGGCCGCGCCGCCGACCACGAGAACGATCACCAGACCCGCGATCCAGCCATAGCGGCGGAACAGCGCGAACAGTCGGTCGCGGCGGACCTCCTCGGTCACCTCGGCGATGAAACTGTCCGGAGTGCTCACCAAACCGCCTCCTCGGTCGCTCGCCTCGTCTTAGGGGAAGCCGCCGGGCTTGCCAAGCCCGCAGCCCCGGCGCGCCCGGGGTCGCGGCCGGCGACCGCCGGCGCCGACGCGGCGGGGCAGACGGACTTGAACAAGTGTCTGCCCGGACCTAATCTGAACCGAGAAGTTCAGCGTAGAAGGTGAAAGGCCGGGTGGACGTCGTCCAGGCGTCCCGCCCGTGTGCGCAGGTCGAGGTGGTCATGCGGATCTTTTCCCTTCTCACGGCACTTCTTGTTGCCGGTGCCCTCTATCTTTTTGTGCTCGAGCGGCCCGCGCTGATGGCGACCGTCAACGCACCCGAGGGCCCGGTCGCGCGCATGGCCGTCGCGGCGATCTCGTCGCCTGCGGACGACGCGGCCGCCCCCGCCCCGCAGCCGTCCGTCGCCCCGCCGCCGTCCGTCGCCCCGCCGCCGGCCACCGTTGCGCAGCGCTCAAGGCCCGCTTCCGAACGGACGGTCGCCGTCGTGGCGGTCCGCTCGCAGGCCCAGAGCATCGACAGCGGCGTCCTGCTGCGCGGCCGGACCGAGGCGACGCGCCAGGTCGATGTGCGGTCCGAGACCTCGGGCCTTGTCGTGTCCGACCCGGTCCGCAAGGGCAGCTTCGTCGCGGCCGGCACACTTCTGTGCGAGCTTGCGCCCGGCACACGCCTGGCCACGCTGGCCGAGGCCGAGGCACGTCTGGCCGAAGCGCGGCTGAACTTCCGCGCCGCCGAGCAGCTCTCGCAGGGCGGCTTTGCCTCCGAGACGCGCGCCGCAGCCGCCCGCGCTGCGCTGCAAAGCGCCGAGGCGGGGGTCGAGGCTGCGCGCCGGGAGATCGAGCGTCTGCGCATCACGGCCCCCTTCGCCGGCGTGCTCGAAACCGATGCCGCTGAAACCGGCACCCTGCTGCAGCCGGGTGGCCTGTGCGCCACGGTCGTGCAACTCGATCCGATCCGCCTCGTGGGCTTCGTCCCCGAGGCCGAAGTCGACCGCGTGCGCATCGGCGCGATCGCGGGCGCGCGCCTGGTCACGGGGCGCGAGGTTGTGGGTGAGGTCACGTTCATCGCGCGCTCGGCCGACGACCGCACCCGCACCTTCCGCGTCGAGGTCGAGGTGCCCAACCCCGGGCTGGCCATCCGCGACGGTCAGACGGCCGAGATCCTCATCGCCGCGTCGGGGACGAGCGCGCATCTGCTGCCCGCCTCGGCGATGACCCTTGACGATCGCGGCCGTCTCGGTCTGCGCCTCGTGGACCGCAGCGTCGAGCCCCCCGTCGCCCGCTTTCACCCGGTTCAGGTCGTGCGTGACACGGTGCAGGGGGTCTGGCTTGCCGGCCTTCCGGACAGTGCCGAGGTCATCGTGATCGGCCAGGAATATGTCACCGACGGCACGGCGCTGGCCGTGACGCAGCGCGAGGGCGTGCAATGACCGGACTGATCGACTGGGCGGCGGCGCGGGCACGGATGATCCTTGCCTTCATCGTGCTGTCTCTGGCAGCCGGCGGGATGGCCTATGTCGGCCTGCCCAAAGAGGGTGAGCCCGACATCGAGATCCCGGCGCTGTTCGTTTCGGTGCCCTTCCCCGGCATCTCGGCGGCCGACAGCGAGCGGTTGCTCGTCCGGGTGATGGAGACCGAGTTCGCCGGTCTCGAAGGTCTGAAGAAGATGACCGGCACGGCCTCCGAAGGGTATGCCGGCGTCGCGCTCGAGTTCGAGTTCGGCTGGGACAAGGTCCAGGTGCTGGCCGATGTCCGCGACAAGATGGGCAAGGCCGAGGCCAAGTTTCCGGCCGGCGCCGACAAGTATTCGATCAACGAGATCAACTTCTCCGAGTTTCCGATCATCATCGTCGCCCTGTCGGGCGCGGTGCCCGAACGCACCCTGCTGCGTGTCGCGAAGGAGTTGCAGGACCGCCTCGAGGCGCTCGAGCCGGTGATGGAGGCCGGCCTTGCCGGCCAGCGCGACGAGCTGCTCGAGGTGGTGATCGACCCGCTGCGGCTCGAGGCCTACGACGTCACCGCCGCGGACCTCATCAACGTGGTGGTCAACAACAACCGCCTGATCGCGGCGGGCGAGGTCCAGTCCGACACCGGGGCCTTCGCGGTGAAGATTCCGGCCTCGTTCAAAAGCCCGGCCGACGTGTTCGGCCTGCCCGTGAAGGTCAACGGCGACAGCGTCGTGACGCTGGGCGACATCGCCGACATCCGCCTGACATTCGAGGACCGCCGCGGCACCGCCCGCTTCAACGGCGAGACCACGGTGGCGCTGCAGGTCGTCAAGCGCAAGGGCTTCAACCTGATCGACACCGCCGAGCTCGTCCGCCGCACGGTGGCCGAGGCCGAGGCCGCCTGGCCGCAGGACTTGCGCGACGCGATCACGGTCTCGACCGCGCTCGACCAGTCGTCGCAGGTCGCGGGCATGGTGACCCAGCTCGAGGGCTCGGTCCTCACCGCCATCGCGCTGGTGATGATCGTGGTTCTGGGGGCGCTCGGCACGCGCTCGGCGCTGCTCGTGGGCTTCGCGATCCCGACCTCTTTCCTGCTGACCTTCGCGCTCTTCGCCGTGCTGGGCGTGACCATTTCGAACATCGTGATGTTCGGGCTGATCCTTGCCGTGGGGATGCTGGTGGACGGCGCGATCGTGGTGGTCGAATATGCCGACCGCCGCATTGCCGAGGGCCAGGGGCCGATGCGCGCCTATGTCGAGGCGGCCAAGCGGATGTTCTGGCCCATTGTGTCGTCCACCGCGACCACGCTCTGCGCCTTCCTGCCGCTTCTGTTCTGGCCCGGCCTCCCGGGCGAGTTCATGGGGATGCTGCCGCGCACGCTGATCTTCGTGCTGATCGCCTCGATCATCGTCGCGCTCATCTACCTGCCGGTGCTGGGCGGGGTCACGGGGCGGATCTCGCGCCTGTTTGGTGACGCGGCCGAGGCGCTGCGCCGCCGGCTGCCCTGGATCCTGCGGGCGGCGCTTGCCGGCGCGTCGCTGTGGCTGGTGTTTCTCGGCGCGGTGCAAAGCCTCAACCATGGCTATCTGTTCGGCGGCCCCTCGCCGCTGCCGCCCAACCTGTCGATCCTGCCGGGGGTCGCGCTGTTCCTGCTCGGCGCCGTGCTCACCTCGATCACGCTCGGCGCGGCGACCGTGCGGCTGGCGCCGCGGCGCATCCGCGCGGGCTATCGCCGCAGCCTTTTCGGCTGGCTCACGGCCGCCATCGCCGGCAACCCGGTGATGCCGGTCGTGACCATCGCGGCCGTGATCGGCGTCGTCGGCTTCACCTTCACCTACTTCGCCGCCAACAATCGCGGCGTGGAGTTCTTCGTTCAGACCGAGCCCGAACAGGGCATCGTCTATGTCCGCGCCCGCGGCAACTTCTCGCTGGCCGAGAAGGACGCGATGCTGCGCCAAGCCGAGGCCGTGGTGCTGACGACCGAGGGGGTCGAGAGCGTCTTCGCCTTCGCCGGCGCGGGCGGGCTGAAGTCGAACACCGGCGGGGCGCAGGCGCCGCTCGATACCGTGGGCCAGATCCAGTTCGAGCTCACGCCGTGGGAGACGCGCAAGGACCGGCCCGACCTTGGCGGGAAGGCGATCCTCGACCGCATGCAGGCGCGGCTCGATGCCATCCCGGGGGTGCAGACCGAAATCCTCGCCCAGAACCGCGGCCCCGGCGCCTCGAAGCCCCTGCACCTGCGGCTGAAGGGCGAGGATCTTGACACGCTGGCGGCGGCCGTCGCCACGGTGGTGGACAAGATGGAGGCGACGCCCGGCATCACCGCGATCGAGGACACGCGGCCGCTTCCGGGCATCGACTGGCAGATCGACGTCGATGTGCAGACCGCCGGCCGCTTCGGCGCCGATGTCGCCACCGTCGGCGGCATGGTCCAGCTGGTGACGCGGGGCATCCTGCTCGACCGGATGCGGCCCGACGGCTCGGACGACGAAATCGAGATCCGCGTCCGCCTGCCCGAAGAGGACCGCGTGCTCTCGACCCTCGACAGCCTGAAGGTGCGCACGCGCGACGGCCTGGTGCCGATGTCGAACTTCATCACCCGCACGCCGGTGCACAAACTGGCCCGGATCGACCGCATCGACCAGACGCGGCACTACGACATCCGCGCCGACGTCCTGCCGGGGCTGACCAACGACGCCGGCCGCCCGATCAACGCGGCCGAGCGGATCGGGCTGCTTTCGGCCTGGCTGACCGAGGCAAACCCCCTGCCCGCCGGCGTGACATGGGAGTGGACCGGCGACCAGCAGGAACAGGCGGAGTCCGGCGCCTTCCTCATGAAGGCCTTCGCCGGCGCGCTGGGGCTGATGTTCATCATCCTGCTCGCCCAGTTCAACAGCCTCTACAACGCCGTCCTGGTGCTGCTCGCCGTGGTGCTGTCGACGACGGGGGTGCTGATCGGAATGCTGGTGATGGATCAGACCTTCTCGATCATCATGACCGGGACGGGCATCATGGCGCTGGCCGGGATCGTGGTGAACAACAACATCGTGCTGATCGACACCTACCAGGAATATTCCCGCTACATGCCGCGGATCGAGGCCATCGTCCGCACCGTCGAGGACCGCATCCGCCCCGTGTTCCTGACCACGATCACCACCATCGCGGGCCTGACCCCGATGATGCTGGGCATCTCGCTCGACTTCGTCAACGGCGGCTACACCATCGACAGCCCGACCGCGCTGTGGTGGAAGCAGCTCGCGACCGCCGTCGTGTTCGGCCTCGCGATCGCCACGATGCTGACGCTGGTTCTCACGCCCGCCCTTCTTGCCCTGCGGGTCTGGCTGGGCACCGGGGCCTACGCCACGGCCCGCGGCTTCGCCCGGCTGACGCTCGGCCGCGGCAGCCGGGCGGCGCGCGATGCGGCGCTGGCCCGCGCCGCGCAGCGCCACCGCGGCGCGGAGATCATCTGGGACGACGCGCTTCCCGCGGCGGCCCCGGTCGAGCGCGCGCCCGCGCCTGTCCTGCCGCTGCGGGCGGCCGAATAGGCGGGGGATAGCCCGAGGGACGGCGGAGGCCGCGCCCGGCGGCGGCCGGCGTCGGGCCAGCCGCAGGCGCCGCCCGCGCCCCCGCAGGCCAGAACGGGGCCCCACGGCGGTGGTGGCCCGGGGCCCCTGGCCCGAGGGCACCGGGCGCCGCCGCCTCCCGCGGCCGCGCCCGCGGCAGGGCGAGGGTGGGCCGGCGCAGGGTTGAACGGCGCGCGCCGACGCTTATTCGGCCGCGGCGCGGTCGTCCTCGGCCGACTGCCGCGCCCACATCGCCGCATAGCGACCGCCGCGCGCCAGAAGCACCTCGTGCCGCCCGCGCTCGACGATGCGTCCGTCCTCCAGCACCACGATCTCGTCGGCATCGGCCACGGTGGACAGCCGGTGCGCGATCACGATCACGGTGCGCCCCTCGCCCATCTCCCGCAGCGACTCCTGGATGTCCTGCTCGGTCTGGCTGTCCAGCGCGCTCGTCGCCTCGTCCAGCAGCAGGATCGGCGGGTTCTTCAGCAGCGTCCGGGCAATGCCCACACGCTGCTTCTCGCCCCCCGACAGCTTCAGGCCGCGCTCGCCCACCATCGCCTGATAGCCCTCGGGAAGACCCACGATGAAGTCGTGGATCTTCGCCGCCCGCGCCGCCGCCTCGACCTCCTCGCGCGTCGCGTCGGGCCGGCCGTAGGCGATGTTGTAATAGATCGTGTCGTTGAACAGCACGGTATCCTGCGGCACGACGCCGATGCTGGCGTGGATGCTCTGCTGCGTCACCGCCCGCAGGTCCTGCCCGTCGATGCGGATGGCGCCGCCCGTGACGTCGTAGAAGCGGAACAGGAGCCGCCCGATGGTGGACTTGCCCGCCCCCGAGGGGCCGACGATCGCCACCTTCCGCCCCGGCGGCACCGTCAGGCTGACCCCCTTCAGAATCGGCCGCTCGGGGTCGTAGCCGAACCGGACGTCGTCGAACGCCACCTCGCCGGCCGTCACCCTCAGCGGCGGGGCACCCGGCGCATCGCGCACCTCCTGCGGCTGCTCGAGCAGGTCGAACATCTCGCCCATGTCCACCAGCGCCTGCCGGATCTCGCGATAGACCGTGCCGAGGAAGTTCAGCGGCAGGGTGATCTGGATCATGTAGGCGTTGACCATCACGAAATCGCCCACCGTCAGCCTGCCCTGCTGCACGCCGACCGCCGCCATGACCATCACCGCCACCAGCCCCGCGGTGATGATCAGCGCCTGCCCGAAGTTCAGGAACGCCAGCGAGTTGTTGGTCTTGACCGCGGCGGCCTCGTACTTTTCCATCGCCCGGTCGTAGCGCGCCGCCTCGCGCCGCTCGGCGTCGAAATACTTCACCGTCTCGTAGTTCAGCAGCGAATCGATCGCCTTCTGGTTGGCGTCGGTGTCCTGGTCGTTCATCACCTTGCGGATCTTCACCCGCCACTCGGTCACCTTGAAGGTGAACCAGGTGTATAGCCAGATGGTGACGGCCACGACCACCAGATACCAGATGTCGAAGACCACCCACAGCACGACCCCGATCATCAGCAGTTCCAGCACCAGCGGCCCGATCGAGAACAGCAGGAAGCGCAGCAGGAAATCGACGCCCTTCACCCCCCGCTCGATGACGCGCGAAAGCCCGCCCGTCCGGCGCGTGATGTGGTAGCGCAGCGACAGCCGGTGGATGTGCTCGAAGGTCTCCAGCGCCAGCCGCCGCAGCGCGCGCTGGCCGACGCGGGTGAAGATCACGTCGCGCCACTGCTGGAAGCCCACCGACATCAGCCGCGCCACGCCGTAGGCCACCGTCAGCCCGATGGCCCCCAGCGCCACGAACCAGCCCGGCCCCTCGGCCGCACCGCCCAGGCTGTCCACCGCCGCCTTGAAGAAGAACGGGGTGGCGACCGAGACGATCTTGGCGGCAAACAGAGCCACCAGCGCCCATACAACCCGGCGTTTGACCCAGCCCTGACCCTCGGGCCAGAGGTAGGGCGCGACGCGGCGGATCGTGCGCCAGCCACTGCGCCGCTCGGCCAGGGCGACGGGGTCGGCGGAAGGGGCGGCTGGCGGCATGGGCTGGCTCTCCGGTTGGCGCAGACCCTAGGCCCCCGCGCCGGGAAAGGCCAGAGGCCCCGCCGCTATTGCGGGATCGCGAACACCTGCCCGGGATAGATCAGGTCGGGGTTGCGGATCTGGCTGCGGTTGGCCTCGAACACTCGGACATAGAGAATGCCCTGGCCGTAGCTCGCCTTGGCGATGCCCCACAGGGTGTAGCCCGGCTGGACGGTGATGATCTTCGCGCGCACGCCGGGCTGCCCCGGCTGGGCGGCGCCGACCCGCGCCAGCAGCGCCGGATCCTCGCGCTGGAAGGGCGTCTCGAACCGCGCCGAGACGCGGCCCACGGCATCGATCTGGTCGATGCGCAGCGTGTAGACGCCGGTCTCGATCTCGGGCAGGTCGGCGCTCCAGCTGCCGTCGGGGGCGATCTGCGCGGTCTGGACGGGCCGGTTGTTGACATAGACCTGCACGACCTCGCCGGCGATGCCGCGCCCGGAAAGCTGCACCCCGCCCTCAACCGAATAGCTGATCGCGTCGATCACGACATCCTGCTGGACGGCGGGAACCGCCCCCGGCGCCTGGATCACGCGCACCCCGCTTTCGCCCACCATCAGAACCGCGGGCGGTCCGGCAGGGGCCGGTGCGGCAGCGGCTGGCGGCGCGGCGGCCAGCGCGGGCACGGTCCCGGGCGCAGGGCCGGGGGGGGCGCCCGTGGCCGGTGCGGCGGCCACGGGCGAAGGCTCCGGTCCCGTCCGGGGCGGTTTCGGCTCGGCCGTCGCGACCGCGGCCTGCCGGGCGGCGTCGGCCGCCGGCCCATCGACACCCCCCCCCGCGACGGCCCCCTCGGCCTCGGGCCCATCGGACAGCGGCCCATCGGACAGCGGCACCGCGCCAGAGACCGGCGCGTCCGCGGCATCCGCCCCGGCATGGGCAACGGGCTCGCCGTCGGGGACCTGTCCGGCATCCGCAACGCCCGCCGCCCCGGCAGCAGGCACCACGGCCTCGGCAACCGCCGCCTCGGGAACAGCCGCGGGCGCAGGCGGCGAAATCGAAAGGGCGGCCCCGGGCGCCCTGCCCGCGGCCAAGGCCATGTCGGCCACGGGGTCGGGCACGACGGCGGGCACGGGGTCGGGCACGGGGTCGGGCACGGGCGACGGCGCGGGCACCGTCGCCGGTCCGGGTGCAGCCGCCGCCCCAAGTCCGGGGGCGGCCTCTGCGCGCGCCGCCGCCTGCGGGGCGCCGGGCGCAACGGCCGCCGCCGCGGGATGCGGCGCACCCGCCCCGCCAACCGGCACGGCCGCATCGCCCGCGGGCGCAGAGGGCACGGCCGCGCGCGCCCGGGCCTCGGACCCTGCCGCCGCGATCGGGGGAAGCCCCGCGACCGCCGCCTCCGGCTCCGGCTCGGCCGCGGCCGTCGGGGGCTCGGCTGCACCCGCAGGACGGGGAGCCGCCGTCTCGCCGGCGGGCAGCGAGACCGCGCCGCCCGGCGCCGCCGGCATCGCGGGCAGCCCGGTCAGCGCCGGGGCGACCGCGGTCATCCCCGGAAGCTCCGCCGTCGCACCCCCTGCGGCCGGCGCAGCCGCAACCGACACGGGCCAGTCGGCGCCGTCGGGGCGCGGCGCCGGGGCGGCTTTTCCGGCCAGGGTCGCGCCCGTCGCGTCAACCACCGGCGAGGCGGCCGTCGCAGCCTCGGCCACCGCCGGCGGCGGCGCCTCGGCCACACGCAGCGCGCCGGCCCCGATCGCGTCGCCGTCAGGCCCGGCGGCGGCGGGCACTTCGGCGACCGCCACCTGCGGCGGCAGCGTCGGCGCGACGACAAAGCTTTCGGAGGACGCGATCCGCCGCCCGTCCGGGAACCGCATCTCCAGCGCGACGACCCGGGGCTCCGCACTGGGCGCCAGCCGGAACATCGCCACGAAGCGCCCCGCGCGGTCCACGATGCCGCGCGCGACCTCCTCGCCCTCGACCAGAACGCCCACATCCGTCCCAGGCACTGCCGATCCGGCGACCAGCGCATCGCCGTCCTGCTCGACCCGGACCAGATCGAAGCGCAGCACCGCCTCCGCCACCGCCGCCGCCACCGGCCCGGACGCGGCCTCGGCGCCCGGCGCGGCCGGTTGGGCAACCGCGGGCTCCGCGCCGGGCGCATCCGTTGGGGTGGCCGGCGGGCGCGCTGCGGCAGGCTCCCGCGCCGCGGGCGGCACAACGCCGGCGGGCCGCGCCGCAGCCGCCGGCGCCTCGGCCGCGCCCGGCGGGTGCATCGCCACCCAGAGCGCATAGCCGCCCAGCGCCGCCGCCCCGGCAAGCCCGGCGGCCGCCGCGACCTTCACCCCCAAAGCCCACGCCTTCCAGCCTGCCATCCCAGCCCACCCCCGTTGCGCCGCGCGGCCGACCCCCGGGCGCCAGACGCCGGTCCTGTCCCTGTCGCGCTTGAGGCCCCTCGTCAACACCGCTATCTGAACATGACTGTCACTTTTATCCAGTCCCGGGTCCGATGTCGCCTCATGTCCGCTCGATCTGCGTCTACTGCGGCTCGCGCAACGGGGTCGTGCCGCCCTATGCGGCCGCCGCCCGGGCGCTCGGCGCGCTGATCGCGGCCGAGGGCTGGCGTCTGGTCTACGGCGCAGGCGATGTCGGCCTGATGGGCGAGGTCGCACGCGCCGCCCAGACCGCGGGGGCCGAGACCTTCGGGGTCATCCCCGCCCATCTCATCCGGCGCGAGGCCGCCCGCACCGACCCCAGCCGGCTGGTCGTGACCGAGACCATGCACGAGCGCAAGAAGGTCATGTTCATGAACGCCGACGCCATCGTGGTGCTGCCGGGCGGGGCCGGCACGCTCGACGAGTTCTTCGAGGTGCTGACCTGGCGACAGCTGGGCCTACACCTCAAGCCGGTCGTCCTGCTCGACGTCGCGGGGTACTGGCAACCCCTGCTCGGCCTCATCGACCACATCATCGCGCAGGGCTTCGCCGAACCCTCGCTGAGGGGGTTTGTCACCGCCGTCCCGGACGTGCCCGCGCTTGCCGCACAGCTGCGGGCCGCCTTTGTGCGCCGCGAGGCCGCGGCAACCTAGACCGCCGGGGCCGCGGTGGCCGCGCCGACGGCCATTGCGTGCCACGGCCCCGGGGCTTTGCCGAAGCCGGGGCTTTGCCGAAGACCCCCGGGGCTTTGCCGTCCACCGTTGCTGCGGGGACGCCCCGAGGCGTCGGGTCTGCGGCCTGCGTCGTTCCCGGGGGGCCGGTGCGCTCCGCCCAGCGGGCCGCCGGGGTAGACGCGGCCGGGGTAGACAGAGAGTGCGGCGATCGCGGCAGGCGACGCTCCGCAGCTGGAAGGACCCGCTGCGGGGCGGGGCCTCGGTCCGCATCCCGCGCGCCGCGGGTCAGAGCCCGGCGGCGACGGCCTCCCAGTTCACCAGCTTCTCGAGGAAGTTGGTCAGATAGGCCGGCCGGCGGTTGCGGAAGTCGATGTAGTAGGAATGTTCCCACACGTCGCAGCCCAGCAGCGCGGTCTGGCCGAAGCACAGCGGGTTGACGCCGTTCTCGGTCTTGGTGACTTTCAGCGCGCCGTCGGCATCCTTGACCAGCCAGCACCAGCCCGAGCCGAACTGCGCGGCGCCCGCGGCGGCGAAGGCGTCCTTGAAGGCCTGCACCGACCCGAAGGCCTCGGTCAGCGCCGCCTCCAGCGCGCCGGGCATGCCCTTGGCCTCGCCGGGCGCCATCCAGCCCCAGAACATGGTGTGGTTCCAGTGCTGGCTGGCGTTGTTGAAGATGCCCGACTGCGCCACCGCGCCGGCCTGGTAGGTGCCGCGGATGATGTCCTCGAGCGACCGGCCCTCCCACTCGGTCCCGGCGATCAGCTTGTTGCCATTGTCGACATAGGCCTTGTGGTGGAGGTCGTGGTGATACTCCAGCGTTTCCTTCGACATCCCGAGGGGGGCCAGCGCGTCATGGGCATAGGGCAGATCGGGCAGCGTGAAAGCCATGGGGAATCCTCCGGTCCGGATGGGGCCTGCGCGGAATAAGGCGGCTCGAGGGGTCAAGGTCAAGGGGCGGCGCCGGGAAAGAGCCAGGCGAAGAACCCCGGCCGGTTCGGCGCGGGCATGCTCCGCCGCCCGCGACGGCGCCGGCGCACCGAGGTCGGGCACCGATCCCGCCGGCGCCGCGCCCCGGGTAAAGGGGCATCCCGCGGGCAGGGAGGGAAGCGCTTGCGGCGCTTTGCCGCCGCCGGTTACGCCGTCGTGACCGTCCCCGCGACGACAGGCGCCGGTTCCGGGCTTTCCCGCAACGGGCGCGGGCCTTAGAACCGCGGTGTTCGGTGGAGGATCGGCATGGCCTTCTGGATCGCCGCGGCCCTTGTCACGGTCGCGACCTTCGGGTTGCTGGTACTGGCGCTGCTGCGCGGCCGGCCGCAGGGGCTGACCGCGGCCGAACGGGATCTGGCCGTCTACCGCGACCAGCTGCGCGAGGTCGAACGCGACCTCGCCCGCGGCGTGATCGCCCCGGAGGACGCCGAGCGCCTGCGCACCGAGGTCGCGCGCCGCATCCTCGAGGCCGACCGCCGGCGCGGCGGCGCCACCGAGGGGTCGCGGGGGGGGCGCGCCGGGGCGCTTGCCGGCCTTGCGCTGCTGGCCGTCGCGGCGACGGGGGCCTTCCTGCTCTACCGCGACCTCGGCGCCGCGGGCCTGCCCGACATGCCGCTCTCGGCCCGCATCGCCGCAGCCGAGGCGGCGCGCGCCAGCCGCCCGAACCAGGCCGAGGCCGAGGCGGCGCAGATCGACCGGCTGCGCGCGACGCTGGCAACCCTCGGCGACGACCCGACCTCGGCCGACGGGTGGCTGACGCTGCTGCGGGCCCACCGCACGGTGGGCGACGGGGCGGCGCTGGACGCGGCCCTGGCCCGTGCCCGTGCGGCGCTGGCCGACCGGCCCGAGGAGCTGGCGCTGGTGGAGGATTTCGTCCGCGTCGCGGACCTGATGGACCAGTTGGGCACCCGCCTCGCCGAACGGCCGCAGGATGCCGCCGGTCTTGCGCTTCAGGCGCAGTACGAGGCGCGGCTGGGCAACTTCCCCCTCGCCGCCCGCGCACAGGACGCGCTTGTGCGCCTGCAGGGCCCCGCCGCCCGGGCCGAGGATTTCGCCGCGCTGGCCGAACTGCTCTACCTCGCCGCAGGCGGCCCGATCTCGCCCGAGGGCGAGGCGGCGCTGACCGAGGCGCTGCGCCGCAACCCGCGCGAGCCGGTGGCGCGCTACTACAGCGGCCTCTTGCTGCTGCAGACCGGGCGGCCCGACCTGGCCTTCGCCGTCTGGCGCCCGCTGCTGGCCGAATCCTCCCCCGCCGACCCGTGGTATGCGCCCCTGCGCGCGCAGATCGAGGATGTCGCCTGGCTGGCCGGGGCGCACAGCTACACCCCGCCCGCGCCGGCCGGGCAACGCGGCCCCTCGGCCGAGGACATGGCCGCGGCCGCGGCGATGTCGCCCGAGGCGCGCGCCGAGATGATCCGGGGCATGGTCGCTGGGCTGGCCGAGCGGCTGGCGGCCGAGGGCGGGCCGGCCTCCGACTGGGCGCGGCTGATCGGCGCGCTGGCGGTGCTGGGCGAGCGCGAGCGCGCCGGTGCGATCCTTGGCGAGGCGCGCGAGGTCTTTGCCGGGCGCGCCGAGGATCTCGCGCAGATCGAGGGCGCCGCCCGCGCCGCCGGGATCGGCCGATGAGCGGCCATGCCGACGACCCTGCCGCCTTCCGCGCCGCGCTGGCGCCGGGGCGGCCCATCCTCGGCCTCGATCTCGGCGAAAAGACGATCGGCCTGGCGCTCTCGGACCGCAGGCTGACCATCGCCACCCCCCAGGGCACGATCCGCCGCCGGCGCTTCGGCGAGGACGCCGCGGCGCTGCTGGCCTTCGCCGCAGCGCGCGAGGTGGGGGGCCTCGTCCTCGGCCTGCCGCGCAACATGGACGGCAGCGAAGGCCCGCGGGCGCAATCCACCCGCGCCTTCGCCCGCAACCTCGCGCGGCTGACCGACCTGCCGATCACCTTCTGGGACGAACGCCTCTCGACCGTCGCCGCGGAACGCGCGCTGCTCGAGGCCGACGCCTCGCGCCGACGCCGGCGCGAGGTGGTCGATCAGGTGGCGGCGGGCTACATCCTGCAGGGGTTCCTCGACCGCCTGCACCACCTCGCCGCCCCCGAGGGTTCGGCCTCGCACGACGCGCCATGACCAGCCCTGCAACCGGCCCCGCAACCGGCCCCGCAACCGTCACCAGCCCCTGCATCAAGGTCTGCGTCGTCCACCCCGAGGCGCGCATCTGCATCGGCTGTCACCGCACGCTGGACGAGATCGCGGGCTGGACCCGGATGACCGAGGCCGAGCGCGCAGCGGTGGTCGCCGACCTGCCCGGCCGCGCCGCGCGGCTGGCCCGATAGCCGCGCCCGCCCCCCTACCGCGACAGCACCAGTTCGGCCCGCAGCCCGCCCAGCGTGGCGCTGCTGCCCAGCCGCAGGGCGCCGCCGTGGCTGCGGGCGATGTCGGCCGCGATCGACAGGCCCAGGCCGACCCCCCCGCCCCGGTTGGGGTCACGCGCGGCGTCGAGGCGCGTGAAGGGGCGCATCGCCTCGTCCCGCCGCTCGCTCGGAATGCCCGGCCCGTCGTCCTCGACCGCAATCGTCACCCGCCGCGCGCCGATCTCGACCCGGACTTCCGCCCGCCGGCCGTAGCGCACCGCATTGCCCACAAGGTTCTCCACCGCCCGCGCCACCGCCCCGGGCCGCAGCATCGCCATCCCCGCACCCTCGACTCCCGCCAGCGTCACCGGCTGCCCGGCGCGCAGCGCGTTCTCGACCACCCCGCGCACCAGCGCGGCAGGGTCGGTCGGCACCGCCGCCTCCTGGCTGTCCTCGCGCGTGAAGTCCAGGAAGCTTGCGATCAGCCGCTCCATCTCGGCCACATCGCTGCGCAGCGCCGCCACCTCGGGCCCGTCGTCCAGCATCGCAAGGCCAAGCTTCATCCGCGTCAGCGGCGTGCGCAGATCGTGGCTCACGCCCGACAAGAGCAGCGTCCGCTGCTCGATCGCCCGCTCGATCCGCGCCCGCATGTCGAGGAACGCCGTCCCCGCCGCCCGCACCTCGGCCGCGCCCCCGGGGCGATAGGGCACCACCCGCCCCTTGCCGAACGCCTCCGCCGCCTCGGCCAGCCGTGTGATCGGGCGGAGCTGGTTGCGCAGGAACAGATAGGCGACCGCCGTCATCAGAAGGCCCGTGGCCAGCATCAGCACCAGAAGCTGGTGCGGGTTCGATGCCGACACCCGCCGCCGTTCGGCCGTGACCGTCATCGGCCCGTGGCGCGTGACCAGCGCCACGCGAACCTGCCGGTCGTCCGAGGCAAGATCGACCGCAGCGACCGCCGCCAGCCCGCCGCGCAGCGTCTCGATCACCGTGCGGCCGGACACGTCGTAGAACGGCCGCGCATCGGTGGCCGGCGCCTGCGGATCGGGCAGCACAAGGCGCAGCGCCAGCGGCCCCAGCAGCGGCGCCACCGCAGCGCGCGCGGCGTCGACATCCGCGGCCCGGTCGACCTCGGCGACCACATAGGCCAGTTCCTGCAGCACGGTCCGCGTCATCTGGCGCGTGACGCCCTCGAAATGGCGCTGGATGAAGACCACCGACACCACGAGCTGCAGCGCCAGCACGGGCACCACAAGGATCAGGGTCGCCCGGCCCTGCAGGCCGCGCGGGCTCAGACGCTTGATCAGCCGGCCGATCATGGGGCAAGCCTAGCGCAGACGCGGGCGCGCGCAAGCCGAAGGACGGGGATGGGGCGGATCGCGGGACAGACCGAACGGCTTGGGCCCGACCTGCGCAGGGTGCTGGCCCCCAACCCCTCGCCCATGACCGAGCGCGGGACCAACAGCTACATCCTCGGCACCGGAATGGTCGCGGTGATCGACCCCGGACCCGACGACGCGGCACATCTTGCCGCCCTGACGGCGGCGCTGGCACCGGACGAGCGGGTGACGGCGATCCTCGTCACGCACCCGCACCGCGACCATTCGGGCCTGGCCCCGGCCCTTGCTGCGGCAACCGGGGCACCGGTCTATGCCTTCGGGCCGGCCTGCGCAGGGCGCAGCCCGGCGATGGCGGCGCTCGCGGCCGAGGGCGGGCTCGGCGGGGGCGAGGGTGTGGACGCAGGCTTCGCCCCCGACATCCCGCTCGCCGACGGCGAGACCGTCGAGGGGCCGGGCTGGCGCGTCGAGGCGCTCTGGACCCCCGGCCACATGTCGGCCCACCTCGCCTTCCGCTGGGGCAAGCGCATCTTCACCGGAGATGTCGTGATGGGCTGGGCCAGCACGCTGATCTCGCCGCCGGACGGCGAGCTGGCGGCGTTCCGCACCTCGCTCGCCCGCCTCGCCGCGCTCGGCGCGGCCGAGCTTTTGCCCGGGCACGGCGACAGGGTGACCGACCCCGCCGCACGGATTGCCGAGCTTCTGGCCCATCGCCGGATGCGCGAGGCCGCGATCCTTGCCGCGCTGGCCGCGGGCGCGTCCACGATCCCCGAGATCGCCGCCCGCGTCTACGCCGACACGCCGGGCGCCCTGCATCCCGCCGCCCACCGCAACATCCTTGCGCATCTGCTTGACCTGCAATCGCAAAACCGACTTCTGCGCGCCGGGTCCCCGGCCCCGTCGGCGCGCTGGCAGCTGTCGCAGCCCGCCCTTGCAAACCCACTGGACACCCCCGGCCCCCGTTGCTAAAGACCCGCTGGCGATCCGGCGTAGCTCAGCGGTAGAGCAGTTGACTGTTAATCAATTGGTCGCAGGTTCGATCCCTGCCGCCGGAGCCAGCAAAGTCAATCGACCGATCAAACCGGGCATGCGAAAGACCTCGCAGGGGGGCGTCCGCGGGAGAACGCCGCCGGGGCGCCGGCGCGGCTGAGGTCACCGGCCTGCATGGCTGCGCCCCGGCTGCGGCAAGAGGTAGCGACGAACCTCGCGGAGGCGCGGCAGGGGCGGGCAAGACGGGCGCCAAGACGGGCGCACGGACGGCGCTGCGGCGTGATCGCGGTGGGGCGCGATCAGGCCTCACCGCCGACATCACCGGAAGCGCGCCCGCGCATGACAGAGTGCTTGCGCACGACGGCTCGCCGACGACCCTGTCCGTTCCCGCCCTGGCGCGGGGACCGGCGTTGCGCCCGAAGCGCGGCCGCCGGCGGGCATGCCTGCCGCAGCCTCTGGCCGATCGGCCGGTCGCCGCCGCCGCTGCCCGGGGGCGGCCGGACGGGTCCGTCGGGCCGCTCCGTCGGGCCGCTCCGTCGGGCTGCTCCGTCGGGCTGCTGCCGCCGGCAGCCCGCCCTAGCGGAACCCCTCCGTGGCCCCCTGCTGCCAGGGCTTCACGAGGTCGGAGAAGCGCGTCAGCTTGCCCTCGAAGGCCAGGTCGACCGAACCGATCGGGCCGTGGCGCTGCTTGCCGATGATCACCTCGGCCTTGCCGTGCACGCTTTCCATCAGCGCCTGCCACCGCGCCATCGCCTCGAGGTCGTGGTCGCCCGGCTTCTCGCGCTCGCGGTAATACTCCTCGCGGAAGACGAACATCACCACATCGGCATCCTGCTCGATCGAGCCCGATTCGCGCAGGTCCGACAGCTGCGGGCGCTTGTCCTCGCGGTTCTCGACCTGGCGCGAAAGCTGCGACAGCGCCACCACGGGGATGTCGAGCTCCTTGGCGATGGCCTTCAGCGCCTGGGTGATCTCGGAGACCTCGTTGACCCGGGCCTCGCGCGGCGTCGCGGGGCGGACAAGCTGAAGGTAGTCCACGAACAGCACGTCGAGCCCGTGGGTCCGCTTGAGCCGCCGCGCCCGGGCCGCAAGCTGGCTGATCGGCAAGGCCGGCGTGTCGTCGATGTAGAGCGGGCAGGATTCGAGGGCGCGCGCGGCATCGACGAAGCGGCGGAACTCCTCCTCGCTGAGGTCGCCGCGGCGGATCTGCTCCGAGGGGATGCCCGACGCCTCGGACAGGATGCGCGCGGCCAGCTGCTCGGCCGACATCTCGAGCGAGAAGAACCCGACCACGCCGCCCTGCACCGCGCCCTCGCTGCCGTCGGGCCGGAGGCCGCGGCGATAGCTGCGGGCGATGTTGAAGGCGATGTTGGTGGCCAGCGCCGTCTTGCCCATCGAGGGACGCCCCGCCAGGATCAGCAGGTCCGACCGGTGCAGCCCGCCCAGCTTGCGGTCAAGGTCGCTCAGCCCGGTCGCCAGCCCCGCCAGCTGCCCGTCGCGCTGCCAGGCCGCCTGCGCCATCAGCACCGCATCGGTCGCGGCCTTGAGGAACGACTGGAAGCCGCGCTCGCCCTGCCCCTGCTCGCCCAGGCGATAGAGACGCTGCTCGGCCTCGACGATCTGCGCGCGGGCATCGCCCTCGGTCTCGACCCGCGCGGCGCGCGCGGCGATGTCGCGGCCGAGCGCGATCAGCTCGCGCCGCACCGCCAGGTCGTGGATCATCTGGGCATAGTCCCGCGCCGCGAACGAGGCCACGGCCCCGCCTGCCAGCCGCGCCAGATAGGCCGGCCCGCCCAGCTGCCGCAGACCCTCGTCGTCGGCCAGGAAGGGCTTCAGCGTCACCGGCGAGGCGAGCGCGTTCTTCTGGATGCGCGCGGCGGCGAGCTCGAAGATGCGCCGGTGCACCGGGTCGTGGAAATGCTCGGCCCGGACGACGCCGCTGACGCGGTCGAAGACATCGTTGTTGGTCAGGATCGCGCCGAGAAGCTGCTGCTCGGCCTCGATGTTGTGCGGCACCGCCTCGGGCGCGCCGGCCTCGGCCGGCGGCGCCGCCGCCGCCCCGCGTGCCGCCGCCATCGTCGCGCTGCCCGTCGCCATCGCCCGCCCCTCTCCCGAACCGTGCTTTGCCCTGCCGCCTGTCCGCCCCTGTCGCGCCGGGCGGTCTGCGGGGTATGGGCCTTCGGCTGCCCCGGATCAATCGGGATATCGTGGGGATAACTTCGGGCCCGCGCTGGCCACATGTTGCGGCCGAGGCCGGCGAAACGTCAAGGCCTAGCAAAGCGGGGGCGGCCTCGGCTGCCGCGCGGCCCGTTGGGGACGAATCTGGGGATCAGCCGCGCGCCGCGCGCCAGGCGGCCGGATCGGCCAGATAGGCCTCGACCCCCGCCAGCGTCGCAGCGTCGAAGGCACCCGTCGCGCGCGCCTCGGCCAGCACGTCCCGCCAGGTGCAAAGCGCGTGCAGCCGCACCCCCGCCGCCGCCAGCCGCGGGACCGTCTGGGGAAAGATGCCGTAGGAGAAGATCACGGCCGTCTCGGCGCAGACCGCCCCCGCCTCGCGGAGCGCCTCGACGAAGCCAAGCTTCGAGCCGCCGTCGGTCGCGAGGTCCTCGACCAGCAGCACCCGTGCGCCCGGGGGCACCACACCCTCGATCCGGGCATTGCGGCCGTAGCCCTTGGGCTGCTTGCGGACATAGGCCATGGGCAGCCCCATCCGCTCGGCCACCAGCGCGGCAAGGGGGATGCCCGCCGTCTCGCCCCCCGCGATCACGTCGAAGGCCTCGAACCCCGCCTCGCGCTGGACGGTGCAGACCATGAAATCCATCAGCGTCGCGCGCACGCGAGGGAACGACAGCAGCCGGCGGCAATCGACGTAGGTGGGCGCCTTCAGCCCCGAGGCATGGGTGAAGGGCTCGGCCGCGTTCAAGAGCACCGCGCGCACCTCGAGCAGCATGCGCGCCGTCAGGCGGGCGATCTCGGCGGGGTCGGGGTAGCTCGAGGGCAGCATGGGGGGCCTCAGACGACATGCCAGTGCAGGGGAAAGCCGGGGTCGAACAGCGTCACGGGGCCCGCGCCGGTGGCAAGCCGCCCGGGCAGCCGCAGCGGGTCGCCCCGCCGCAGGGAGAGCGTACCGGGGTTCGGCGGCAGGCCGTAGAAGGCCGCGCCGTGCCGCGAGACGAACCCTTCCAGCCGGTCGAGCGCGCCGGCGCGGTCGAAGACCTCGGCCACTAGCGGCAGCGCCAGGGGCGCGGTGAAGCAGCCCGCGCAGCCGCAGGCGGCCTCCTTGGCCGCATCGACATGGGGGGCCGAATCGGTGCCCAGGAAGAAGCGCGGATCGCCCGAGGTCGCGGCGGCGACCAGCGCCGCGCGGTGGTGTTCGCGCTTGGCGACCGGCAGGCAGTAGGCGTGCGGCCGGATTCCCCCCGCAAAGATCGCGTTGCGGTTGATGGCGAGGTGATGGGCGGTGATCGTCGCGGCGATGCCGGGGCCGCCGTCGCGGACATAGGCCAGCCCCTCGACGGTGGTGACATGCTCCAGCACCACCCGCAGCCCCGGGACCGCCCGGCGCAGCGGCTCGAGCACGCGGGCAAGGAACACCGCCTCGCGGTCGAAGATGTCCACCGCCGGGTCCGTCACCTCGCCGTGCACGCAAAGCGGCACACCCGCCTGCGCCATCGCCTCGAGCACCGGGCGCACGGCGTCGAAATCGCGCACGCCCGAGGCCGAGTTGGTGGTGGCCCCCGCAGGATACAGCTTGACCGCCGTGACGATGCCCGCGGCATGGGCGGCCGCGACATCGGCGGGGTCGGTCGCTCCGGTCAGATACAGCGTCATCAGCGGCGTGAAGGCCGCGCCCGGCGGCAGGGCGGCGCGGATGCGCGCGGCATAGGCGGCGGCCTCGGCCCCGGTGACGACGGGCGGCACGAGGTTGGGCATCACCAGCGCCCGGGCGAAGTGGCGCGCGCTCTCGGGCAGCACGGCCGTCAGCATCGCCCCGTCGCGCAGGTGCAGATGCCAGTCGTCGGGCCGGCGGATCGTGAGGCTGTCCATGCGCCGCGCCTAGCCGATCCGGCCGCGGCCTGCCAGCCCCTTCAGGCCGGCACGAGCGCCCCCTCCCGCCGGGCCCGGACAAGGCCCGCTTCCAGCCCCTCGGCCGCGCCCTCGGCCGGGGTCGCATGCGCCCGGTGCAGCCGCGCCATGACCCCCGCGCCGAGGATCCCGATCCGCGCGGTCATGCCCGCATCCGGCGCGTCTTGCGCCGGCCGCGGACCGAGGGGATGGCCAGGATCGCCGGCACGGAGGGGCCGGTGCGGAACCTGAGGTCCGACGGCGCAAGGCCGGGCGCCAGCGCGAAGCTGCTCGCCGGATCGTCGACCGCCGCCCCCACCGCCGGCACCAGCACCTGCCCCACCTGCCGCGCGCGCGAGGCGCGGCCGATCAGCGTCTCGCCCAGGATCACCGCGGCGCGCCCGTTCGGCAGCACGCCGAAGCCCATGTTGACGTCGGCGAAGCCCTGGCTCTGGGTCAGGATCGCGCCCGAGACGGCGCACGGCCCCCCGGCCAGCGCGATCCCGGCGGGCGGCAGTCGCGCCGCGCCGCCCCGCCCCGCCCGACGTGAAAGAGGCTGCCGAAGGCGAGGATCGGCGTGTTGGGCTTGCCGCGTCGCCGCGGCACGGCCGGGCAATGGCCGCGGGCCCGAGGCCGGCCGCGACCGCTGGCTCAAGGCCGGTCTTTACGCGCGCGGCCGGGGCGGTCCCGGGCCGCGGCGGCCGGACGACGGGGCGCGTCTGTTCGCCGCCCTCGGCGACGGCGCAGCGGGCGCGCGGGTCAAGGCCGGGCTGCTCCATGCGCCGATCCCGGGCGAGGCGCTGGCCTACCGCCGCAAGGCGCCCGCGGCGCGCCGCGCCCGCCCGGCGGCGGGCTTCGCGGCGATCATGGGCGGGCCGCAGGCGCTGCTTTACACCCCGGACCCGCCTGCGTAAGGGTTTGGCGGGCCCGGCGACGGGGAGGCAGGGGATGGCGGGAACCATGCGCGCGATCGAGATCCGGGGCTTCGGCGGCCCCGAGGTGCTGGTGCCCGCCGAACGGCCGGTGCCGGTCCCCGGCCCGGGCGAGGTGCTGGTGCGGGTCGCGGCCGCCGGCGTCAACCGCCCCGACGTGGCGCAGCGGCGCGGCGTCTATCCCCCGCCGCCGGGGGCAAGCGACATTCCGGGGCTCGAGATCGCGGGCGAGGTGGTGGCGCTCGGCCCCGGCGCCGCGCGCCACCGGGTCGGCGACCGGGTGACGGCGCTGGTCACCGGCGGCGGCTATGCCGAGTTCTGCGCGGCGCACGAGGCGCTCGCCCTGCCCGTGCCCGAGGGGCTGAGCCTGACCGAGGCGGCGGCGCTGCCCGAGACGCTGTTCACCGTCTGGCACAACGTCTTCGAGCGCGGCCGGCTGACGGCGGGCGAGACGCTGCTGATCCACGGCGGCAGCAGCGGCATCGGCACCACGGCGATCCAGCTTGCCCATGCCCGCGGCGCCCGCGTCATTGCCACCGCCGGGTCGGACGAGAAATGCGCGGCCTGCCGGCGGCTGGGCGCCGAACAGGCGGTCAACTACCGCACGGCCGACTTCGTGGCGGCGGTCAAGACGGCCACCGGCGGGCGGGGGGCGGACGTGATCCTCGACATGGTCGGGGGCTCCTACCTCAACCGCAATCTCGAGGCCGCGGCGGTCGAGGGGCGCATCGTGCAGATCGCCGTGCTCGAGGGCGGCCAGCCCGAAATCGCGCTCTTCACCCTGATGCGCAAACGGCTGACGCTGACAGGCTCGACCCTGCGGCCGCGCCCCGTGGCGGACAAGGCGGCGATGGCGCGGGCGATCCTGGCCGAGGTCTGGCCGCTGGTCGCCGCAGGCCGGCTGCGCCCGCCCATCGACCGGGTCTATCCGCTGGCCGGGGCGGCCGAGGCGCACCGGCGCATGGAAAGCTCGGCCCATATCGGCAAGATCGTCCTCGAGGTCGGCTGATCCGCCGCCACCCTGCGCTTGCCTCGCGGCGGGGCGGCCCCTAGGGTGCCGGCCGTGGCCAAGGATACGATTCCCCCGGCTCCGCCGGAGCCGAACGCATCGCCCGCCGATCGCGCGCTGGGCCGCGCCCCGGCCCTGTCCGCGCTGCGCGTCCAGACGTGGTTTCTGGGCATCATCGCGGCGGCCGTGGTGCTGTTCGTGCTGTCGCAGGCGCGGTTTCTGCTGATCTCGCTCGTCATCGCCATCATCCTGTTCAGCCTGACCTCGGATGCCATCAACTCCATCGCGCGCCTGCGCCTTGGTCCGCTGCGCATCCCCAACTGGCTGGCGACGGTGGCGGCGGTGCTCCTGATCTCGACCGGGCTGCTGACGCTCTCGGCCGTGGTGCTGTCGCAGATCAACACCGTGGTCTCGACCGCGCTGGCCTATGCCGACCAGGCCCAGCTCGGGCTGGCCGAGGTGTTCGGCTGGATGGGGCAGGACGTGGAAGCCGCCGTCGTCGCCTCGATCCGCTCGATCGAGATCGGCAGCTACCTGCGCGCCATCGCGGGGCAGGCCGGCGACTTCTTCTCGGCGACGGTGCTTGTGGTTCTCCTGGTCGGGTTCCTGTTCGCCGAACGGATCTGGTTCGACACCAAGCTGACCCTGCTGACGGGCGATCCCGCGCGGGCCGAGCGGATCGGCGGCATCATCGCCTCGATCATGCGCCGGGTGAACCGCTATCTGCTGGTCAAGTCGCTGGTCAGCCTTCTGACCGGCGCGCTGGTCTACGGGGTGATGCGCATCTTCGGGCTCGAGTTCGCCCAGGCGAGCGGCGTGTTGACCTTCGTGCTGAACTTCGTGCCCAACGTCGGCTCGATCGTGGCCACGGTGCTGGTGGCGCTGATCGCCCTGGTTCAGGTGCCCGAACCGTCGCTGGCGCTGGCGGTCTTTGCCATCGTCGCGGCGATCCAGTTCGTCGTCGGCAACGTGCTCGACCCGATGCTGATGGGCCGGGCGCTGCGGCTGTCGTCCTTCGGCATCCTGCTGTCGCTGGCCTTCTGGGGGGCGGTCTGGGGGGTCCCGGGCATGTTCCTGTCGATCCCGATCATGGTGGCGGTGATGATCGTCTGCGCCCACATCCCGGCGCTGCGCCCGTTTGCGGTGCTGCTGTCGCGCGAGGGCATCCCGGAGGAGGAGATGCCCAGCCTGCCCGAAGACGCCGACCGACCCTGAGCGCGGGCGCCGGGCGCCGCCCTAGCCCGCCCGGCGCCGCGCCTCGATACGGCGAAGCTGCTCGACGAGCTTCTCGTAGTCGATGGCGCGGGTGTAGTCGAGGATGTGCACCTCGATCAGCCGGTCGAAATCGGCGCGGTCGCCGGACGACAGCGCGGCCAAGAGTTCGTCATGCTCCGCGACGATGCTCTTGAGCGCCCGCTTGAAGGTCGACAGGCCGAAGATGATCGTCAGCTGCCGCGACAGCGGCTCCCAGCTGCGCAACAGCACGTCGTTGCCCGACTGGCGACAGAGGCAGCGGTGGAACTCGGTGTCGAGCCGGGCGACCGCAAAGGCATCCTCGGCATCCGCCGCCGCGTGCATCTCGGCCAGCACCGCGGCGAGGGGCGCGAGCACGCCGGGGTCGCGCGCAAGCCGGGCGAGCAGCTCTTCGCCGGCCAGCTTCTCCAGCGCCAGCCGCACCTTGAGGATGCGCTCGAGCCCCTCGATCCCCACGCTCATCAGCCGCATGCCGCGATAGCGTTCGCTCACCACCACCGCCTGGCTTTCCAGAAGGCGCAGCGCCTCGCGCACCGGGATCCGGCTGACGTTGAGCGCGCGCGCCACCTCGGCCTCGACGATGCGGTCGCCGGGCAGGAAGTCGCCCCGCGCGGTCGCCTCGACGATGGCATCGACCACCTGATCGACCAACGTCCGCGCCGCCAGCGGCGCCAGCCGTGCAAGCCCTGACCGGGGGGTGGCGCGTCCGCTGGGCTCCATGATCCGCAAATTCCTTGACAACCGCACGATCCGTGTAGATCGTATACGATTATACGATCTTTCCCGGGCCCGCTTATACCGGGAAAGCACGGGGGCGGCAAGTTTCCCGGGCAGCGTCGACAGAAACCGGCAAGGGAGCGTTACAGAACCATGAAACCGCATCGGACCATCGCCCGCGCCGTGCGCGGGCTCGGCGTTGCCGGGGCGCTTGCCCTGACTGCCGCCCTCGCGCCCGGCCTCGTCGACGCGCAGACGCGCGGGGGCCATGTGATCTTTGCGCAGGGGTCGAACCCGCCCAGCCTGGACGGGATGGTGACCTCGTCGCAGGCGTCGCGCAACATCACGATGAACATGTACGAGACGCTGTTCGGCTTCAGCGAGGCGATCGTGCCGATCCCGATCCTGGCCGAGGGCTATACCGTCTCGGACGACGGGATGACCTATGTCATCCCGCTGCGCAAAGGCGTGATGTTCCACAACGGCAAGGAGATGACCGCGCGCGACGTCAAGGCCTCGCTCGAGCGCTACCGTCGCGTCGGCGCCACCGCCAACCTGCTGTCGCCGGTGCGCGAGATCGAGATCACCGGCGAGTACGAGGTGACCTTCCACATGGTCGCCCCTGCCCCCACCTTCATCGAGAGCTTCGCCTCGCCCCGCGCGCCGGCGGTCATCATCCCCGAGGACGACGCCGACGCCGACCCGGGCAAGACCAGCCTCGTGGGCACCGGGCCCTTCAAGTTCGTGGACTATGTCCCCGACAGCCATGTGACGCTCGAACGCTTCGACGGCTACAGCCAGGACGGCCGCCATGACGGCCCCGACGGCTTCGGCGGGCGCAAGACAGCCTGGATCGACCGCGTCACCTTCCGCGTCATCACCGAGGCGGGGGCGCGCGTGGCCGCGCTCGAGGCGGGCGAGGTCCATATCCTCGAGGCGATCCCGATGCCCGCCGCCCGGCGGCTGGCCTCGAGCCCCGACATCACGCTGTTCGAGAACATGCCCTGGGCCTTCTCGGTGTTCATCCTCAACGCCGCCGCCCCGCCCACCGACAACCTCAAGGTCCGCGAGGCGATCCAGGTCGGCATGAACATGGAAGAGGTGATGGCCATCTCCAGCGAGGGGCTCTATCAGCTCAACCACCGCTGGCAGTATCCCGGCACCACCTACGATCCGGGCGAGATCGGCGCCGAATACTACAACCTCGGCGACATCGACCGCGCCAAGGCGCTGTTGCGCGAGGCGGGCTACAACGGCGAGGAGTTCGTGCTGCTCACCGACAGCAACATCCCGCAGCACAACAAGGCTGCGGTGGTGATCGCCGAGCAGCTCAAGGCGATGGGCATCAACGCGCGCATCAACATGGTGGACTGGCCCACGGCGCTGAACCTGCGGCTGCAGGACAGCGGCTGGAACGGCTGGACGCTGCAGATGGGGATCGAGCCCTATCTCGGGCCGGTGGCGGTGACGGCCACGCTGGCCTCGCCCGCACGGCCGCATTTCGTGGTGCCCGACCCGACGCTCGATGCGCTCTATCAGGCGCTGATCTCGGGCCCCACCGTCGAGGCGCGGCAGGCAACCTTCCGCAAGATCCAGCAGCGGCTCTACGAGATCTTCGGCATCGTCAAGCTGGGCGACTCGGGCATCATGGCCGCGGCGCGGTCGAACGTGAAGGGCTACACCGCCTTCCGCTTCCCGCGGATGCATGACATCTGGCTCGAGGGCTGACGCCCGCGCCCCGAGCCGCGCGGCGGCGGCCCCCCGCCGCCGCACCCGTCCCTCGACCCCCAGCAGCAGGTCCGGCCCGCGTGATCCGATTCCTCCTCGCCCGACTGCTCAGCGCCGTTCCGGTGCTGTTCGTCGTCTCGGTCGTGACCTTCGGGCTGATGTGGCTCGTGCCCGGCGACATCTCGGCCGAGTTGGGCGGCACCGACGCCACCGCCGCCGATCTCGAGGCGATCCGCCAGCGCCTCGGCCTCGACCGGCCGCTGTGGGAACGCGCGCTGGCCTGGTACGGCGCCCTCCTGCAGGGCGATTTGGGCTATTCCTACCTGCTCAACCGCCCGGTCGCCGAGGCGGTGTTCGAGCGGCTGCCCGTCACCCTGTCGCTGGCCGGGCTTTCGCTGCTGCTGGCCACGGTGATGGGCGTGCTGCTGGGCATCCTTGCCGCCGTGCGGCACAATACCTGGGTGGACCGGGGCGCCACCGTCGTCGCGCTGATCGGCCTGTCGACGCCGGACTTCTGGTTCGGGATCGTGCTGATCATCCTGTTCGGCGTCTGGCTGGGCTGGCTGCCCACAGGCGGCTTCGTGCCCCTGTCCGAGGATCCCGTCGGCTGGGCGCGCAGCATGGTGCTGCCGGCCTTTACCCTCGCCCTCACCCAGATGGGCGTGATCGCGCGGATGACGCGGTCCTCGATGCTCGACGTGCTCGGGCAGGACTATGTGCGCACCGCGCGCGCCAAGGGGATGCGGCGCGGCACGGTGATCTTCCGCCACGCGCTGCGCAACGCGATGATCCCCATCGTCACGGTCGTGGGCGTGATCACCGGGGTCCTGCTGTCCGGGGCGGTGGTGATCGAACAGGTGTATTCGCTGCCCGGGGTCGGGCGGCTGATCATCGGGGCAATCCAGCGGCGCGACTTTCCGGTGGTGCAGGGCGGGCTTCTGGTGACGGCCTGCGTCTTCGTCTTCGTCAACATCGTCGTCGACCTGCTCTACGGCTGGTTCGACCCGAGGGTGCGCGATGCCCGCTGACGCCGCACATGCTGCGGCCGCCTCGCTCGGGGCCGAGATCGCCCGGGCCAGGTGGCGGCGGCGGCGCCAGTTCGCCGCGCGGCTGTTTGGGCACCCGTCGTTCCTGATCGGCTTTGCGATCCTCGCGGCCTTCGTGGCGACGGCGGTGCTGGCCCCCTGCATCGCCCCCTACGGCCCGACGCGGATCAACTACCGCGCGATCCTGGCGCCGCCGTCGGCCGCGCACTGGTTCGGCACCGACGGCTTCGGCCGCGACATCCTCAGCCGCGTCGTCTGGGGCACCCGCGTGAGCCTGGAGATCGGGGTCTCGGTGGTGCTGCTCACCGGCATCTTCGGCACCCTGCTCGGCACCGCGGCCAGCTACGTCCGACCGCTCGACGGGCCGATCATGCGCTTTCTCGACGGGCTGATGGCCTTCCCCGGCGTGCTGCTGGCGATCGGGCTTGCGGCGGCGCTGGGGCCTTCGGCCACCAACGCGACCATCGCGCTGACGGTGGCCTTCACGCCGCGCACCGCGCGGGTGGTGCGCGCCAGCGTGATGGTGGTGCAAGAGATGCAGTACATCGAGGCCGCCCATGCCGTGGGCGCGGGCCACGGCCGCATCGTGGTCCGCTACATCCTGGCCAATGCGCTCTCGCCGCTGATCGTGCAGCTGACCTTCGTCTTCGCGGTGGCGATCATCGCCGAGGCGGTGCTGAGCTTTCTCGGCGTCGGCCCGCCGCCCCCGGCGCCGTCGCTGGGCAACATCATCGCCGACGGCCGCAGCTATGTTCAGGAAGCGTGGTGGATCGCCGTCTTTCCGGGCGTCGTCATCGCCGTGGCGGTGCTGGGGCTGAACCTGATGGGCGACGGGCTGCGCGACGTGATCGACCCGCGCCAGCGCCGCCTGCGGCACGGGGCATGAGGGGCTGCCGCCCCGCCCCCGCCCCGACGCCCGCGTGGGCCTAGCCTGCGAACATCGGAAACGTCACCCCCAGCGCCCAGGCGAGCACCAGGCCCAGGCCCAGCCCCGCCGCCGCCGGCCGGCCCGAGGCGCGCCCGATCCAGCCCCCCATGGTGCCGAACAGAAGGAAGAACAGCAGCACCAGCGGCAGGATAATGAGCAGGAAGAACAGCCGCTCGAAATCCAGCGCCACCGCCAGGCCAAGCGATGCAAGGAACGCGCCGCGTGCCGCAAGCGCGCGCCAGAGCGGCGCGCGCCCGCCCTCGGTCAGCACCGCGTCGGCCAGCATGAAGGGCACCGCGCCGGCGGCGATGGCCAGGATCACCGCCGCGCGCTCGGGCCCCGGCAGGAAGTTGACGGCGTAGCGATGCAGCGCGCCGCCCCAGAGGCCGATGCCGAAGGCCGCCACCGCAAGCCCCAGCAGCAGCGTGGCCGCAAGGCCCCGCGGCCGGCGCAGCCCGCCCCACAGGCCCGCCAGCGTCAGGGCCGCCGCACCGTAGGCCAGAAGGTGCAGCGCAAGATAGTCGGCCACCAGCACCGGCAGGAAGCGGGTGTCGAACAGGCCCAGGCCCAGCGGCACCGCCGCGGCCGGAAGCAGCGCCGCGGCCAGGAACCGCCCGCGCGGCAGCCGAGGCGGGGCTGCCGCCGGACGCAGGCCGCGGGCCAGCGCCGCCAGCGGCCAGGCCAGCGCCACCACTGCCGCCATGAGCAGCGCCACCCAGCCGCCGATCGCCGCCACGGGGCCCTGCGCGGGCGCGCGGCCGAAGGCGGCATCGAGCCAGGCGCGCGCCTCGGCCAGGGCGGTGGCAGAGTAGAGCACGCCCACATGCTCGACCGCGGGCGCGATCACCGCGCGCCGGCCGGTCCCTGCCGCAGGGTCGCCCACCGTCGCGCCCGGGCCTGCAGCGGGGTCGGCCAGGCGCAGCGCGCGCAGCGCCTCCCCGGCCAGGAACGCCTCCCACTGTCCCGCGATCACCAGCAGGTTGCGCGGCGCCTCGGCCGTCACCGCCTCGGAGAACATCGAGACCGCCACCACCGCGCCCACCCGCGGATCGGCCAGCGCCTGCCGCACCACGATGTCCGAGGCCATCGAATGGCCCAAGAGCGCCAGCCGCCCGTCGGCGCCGGGCAGGGCCAACGCGGCATCCGCCACCCGCCCGACCTCGGCCATCAGAAGCCGGGTCGTGCCGTCGATGCGCGTCACATCGCCCGACATCGGGACGGGGTTGCGGCCGTGCCCCTCGAGGTCGAAGGTCACGGCGATGTAGCCCGCCCGCGCCAGCGTCAGCGCGAAGGGCAGCATCAGCTGGCGCGAGCCGGCAAAGCCGTGAGCGATGACGACCACAGGCGCGGGCCCCGCGCCCGGCAGCCGGAACACCGTTGCGGGCGTCCCCCCCGCGACGGCCAGCGGCGCGCGGGCGATCCCGGCCCCCGCCGCCTCGAGCCGCAGGACCGCCAGCGCGATCGCGGCCAGCGCCGCCGCCGCGACCAGCAGGCGCGCAAGGACGGCACGGCGCGACACGCTGCGCGCTCAGCCCCAGGTCGGGTGGAAGCGGCCCGCAGGCGAGAGGGTGAAGATCTCGGCCCCCCCGGCCGTCACCCCCACCGAATGCTCGAACTGCGCCGACAGCGACTTGTCGCGCGTCACCGCCGTCCAGTCGTCGGCCAGCACCTTGGTCTCGGGCCGGCCGAGGTTGACCATCGGCTCGATGGTAAAGAACATCCCCTCCTCCAGCACCGGGCCGGTGCCGGGGCGGCCGTAGTGCAGCACGTTCGGCGGCGCGTGGAACACCCGGCCGAGGCCGTGGCCACAGAAATCGCGCACCACCGACATGCCCTGCCCCTCGACGAAGCTCTGGATCGCATGGCCGATGTCGCCGAAGGTGGCGCCCGGACGGACGGCCGCGATGCCCCGCATCAGGGCCTCGTGCGTCACGTCGAGGAGCCGCCGCGCATAGGGCCGCAGGCTGCCCGCGACATACATGCGGCTGCTGTCGCCATACCAGCCGTCCACGATCACCGTCACGTCGATGTTGAGGATGTCGCCGTCGCGCAGCCGGTCGTCGGGGCGCAGCGGATCCTCGCGGGTGCTGTTGGTCTCGCCCTTCCACTTCGGGATGGGCGAGCCCGGGATGCCGTGGCAGACGACATGGTTGACGCTGATGCAGCTCGCATGCTGATAGCCGCGGTAGCCGATGGTGGCCGAGACCGCCCCGGCGGCCTCGACCAGCCGCCCGATCTCGGCGTCGATCCCGGCCGTGGTCGCGCCCACGCGGACCTCGGACGCGATGGCATCGAGGATGCCCGCCGCCACCGCCCCCGCACGGCGCATCCCGGCGAAATCTGCCGCCTCGTGCAGTCTGATGCCGTCTTTGGTCAGCCGGCCGCGCGATCCGTCCAAGGGCCCCGTCCCCGCCGCTGTGCGTTCCTGTCGCTCCTCGGCAAGATAGGACCGGACGCGGCCAAAGGCCAGAGGGGCGCTGCCCGCGCTCAGGCCAGGGGCAGCGGCCGGCCCAGCGCCACGCCTTCGGGCGAGATGCGGCAGTCCCAGACCATCGCCTCGACCCCCGCCGCCCGGGCGCGGGCGAAGGCCGCGGCATAGGCGGGGTCGAGATCGGCGGCAAGGCGGAAGCGCGCGCAGTCGCTGCGCTGGACGAGATAGAGCATCACCGCCCGCCCGCCGCCGGCGGCGACCCGCGCCAGCTCGTCCAGATGCCGCGTGCCGCGGGCGGTGACGCAGTCGGGAAACTCGGCCCAGTCGTCCGTCCGCCGCAGATGGACGTTCTTGACCTCGACATGGGCCGGCGGCTGCCCCGCCCCCTCGAGCAGGAAGTCCACGCGGCTGGCGCGGCCATAGGGCACCTCGGCCCGGACCCGGGCGTAGCCTGCAAGCGAAGGGATCGCCCCTGCCCGCAGCGCCTCGGCCACCACGCGGTTGGGCACGCCGGTGTCGATGCCGGCCCAGTGCCCGCCGGGCAGCTCGACCAGCCGCCAGCCGAAGGCCAGCCTGCGGCCGGGCGGCGCGGGCTCGATCCAGCAGCGCATCCCCGGCTCGGCCAGCCCCAGCATCGCGCCGGGATTGGGGCAGTGCACCGTCGCAACCCGGCCGCCGCCCATGTCCATGTCGGCCAGGAAGCGCTGGTAGCGCCGCACCAGCCGCGCGGGCACGAGGGGGGTTTGAAAGCGCATCGCCGTGGCCCTATACCGGCGGCCATCCGCCCGCAAGGAGGCCCGCGCCCATGCCCAATCCCACCGCCGCCATGCTGGTGATCGGCGACGAGATCCTCTCGGGGCGCACCCGCGAGGGGAACCTGCACCACCTCGCGGGCGAGCTGTGCCGCATCGGGATCGACCTGCGCGAGGCGCGGATCGTGCCCGACGACCGCGCCGCGATCATCGCCGCCGTGAACGCGCTGCGCGGCGCCCATGACCATCTTTTCACCTCGGGCGGGATCGGCCCCACCCACGACGACATCACCGCCGAGGCGGTGGCGACCGCCTTCGGCCTGCCGCTTGCAGTGCGCGAGGATGCCCGCGCCATCCTTGCCGCCCACTACGCCAGCCGCGGGCAGGAGCTGAACGAGGCCCGCCTGCGCATGGCGCGCATCCCCGAGGGCGCGACGCTGATCGACAACCCGGTCTCGGCCGCCCCCGGCTTCACCCTGGGCAACGTGCATGTGCTGGCGGGGGTGCCCAACATCTTCCAGGCGATGGTTGCTTCGGTCCTGGCCACGATCACGGGCGGCACGCCGCTGTTGACGCAGACCTTGCGGGTGGACCGCGGCGAGGGCGAGATCGCGGCGCCGCTCGCGGCGCTGGCGGCCGAATACCCCGATCTGTCCTTCGGCTCGTATCCGTTCGTGCAGAACGGCGCCCACGGCACCAACCTCGTCGTCCGGGGCTGCGACGGCGCGCGCGTGGACGCCGCGATGCTGCGCCTCGCCGCGCTGTTCCCCCGGGACGAAGGGTGAGCCTGCCCGATCCCGCCCGGCTCGAGGCCGCGCTGGCGGCGACCCGGCCCGCCGCCGCGACCCGTCGCCTCGGGCCCTTCCTGCGGCGCGACAGGGCGGGCGGGGGCAGGCGCGTCTCGGCCGCCACCGCGGTGGGCAACCCGGGCCAGGCCGCGATGGGGGCGGCGCCGCTCTTCCGCCTGCGCCCGGGGCAGGGGGGGCCGGACGCGCGCATTGCCGATCGCGGCCTGCGGCGGGTGGACCCCACGCTGCTGCTGGCCGTGCCGGCCGCCCGGCCGGCCGCCCCGCCTCTGCCGCGGACGGTGATCCCGGCCGAGGCGCCGCTGGCAGTCATGGCCGGGCTCTGGGCCGAGGGCGGCACCGGGCCGGAACAGCTGGCCGTGATGGCGCGGGTTGCCGCCCGCCGGACCTTCCTGCCCGCGCGCGAGAACGACCGCCCGGCCGGCGCCGCCGTCTGCGCCGTCGCGGGCGACATCGCCATGCCGCACGCGCTGCAGGTGGCGCCGCGCTGCCGCCGCCGGGGCGTTGCCGCCCGGCTGCTGCGCTGGGCGGCGCTGTGGGCCGCCGTGCTCGGCGCCGGGGTGCTCCTGCCGGCCGCGGCGAGGGCGGCCATCACCCTGCCGGCCGGGGCCGAACGCACCGGCGAGCGGCAGAGCCCCTGGGCCGACATCGACCTGCCCGCCGGCCCCTGGCGGCCCGAGGGCACCGCGACACGCCGGGCCGAGGGGACGCTGTCGCTCTCGGCCTGGCGCATGCCGCTGCCCGAGGGGGGCACGCTGGCGCTGATCGCGCCGCTGCGCGACCAGCTTCGCGCGGGCGGGTTCGCCATCGTCTACGACTGCGCGGCGCGCGCCTGCGGCGGCTTCGACTTCCGCTTCCTGCTCGAGCTGCTGCCCGAGCCCGCGATGCACGTCGATCTCGGCGATTTCCGCTACCTGCTGGCAGAGCGCGGGCCGCCGGACGGGCCCCAGACGCTGGTCGCCGTGGTCGCAAGCCGCTCGCGCAGCCAGGGCCATGTCCAGATCACCGAGGTCGCAGCCGCGCCGCCGGTGACGGCCGACGCCGCGCGCCCGCCCCCCGGGCCCGCGCCCGGCCCGACGCCGCCCCCCGACAGCCTCGGCGCCCTCCTCGAGGCCGAGGGCCGCGTCGCGCTGGACGACCTGACCTTCGAGAGCGGCGCCACGCGCCTCGGCCCCGGCCCCTTCCCCTCGCTCGTCGCGCTTGCGGCCTATCTCGCCGCCGACCCCGCGCGGCGCGTCGTGCTGGTGGGCCATTCCGACGCGACCGGGAGCCTTGCCGCGAATGTCGCGCTGTCGCGCCAGCGGGCGCAGGCGGTCGTCGAGCGGCTTGCGACCGCGCATGGCGTCTCCCGGGCGCAGATCGCGGCCGAGGGCGTGGGGTTCCTTGCCCCGCGGGCCACCAACCTGACCGAGGCGGGGCGGACGCTGAACCGTCGTGTCGAGGCGGTGCTCGCCTCGACACGCTAGGCCCGGCGCGACGGGCGGAACGGCGCTACCAGCTGTCGGGCCCCTTGTCGGCGAAGCGCGCCACGAGAAAGTCGATGAAGGCCCGCACCTTGGGCTGGGTGAAGCGGCCGGGCGGGTAGACCGCGTAGATGCCCACGATCTCGACCGGCAGGTCGGGCAGCGCAATCTCGATCAGCCCTTCCTTGAGGGCTGCATGATACAGGAAGCTGGGAAGGAAGGCGAGCCCGAGGCCCGCGACGGCGGCGTTGAGCAGCGACTGGCCGTCGTTGACCGTCAGCCATCCGGCCGAGCGCACCTGCCGCTTCTCGCCCGAGGGGGCGGTCAGCCTCCAGACATTGCCCGAGGCCTGGCTGGAATAGTGCAGCAGCTTGTGCTCGTTCAGGTCGTCGATCTTCAGCGGCCGGCCGAAGCTCTGGAAATAGCGCGGCGACCCCACGATCCGCCGCGTCGTGTCGGTCAGCTTGCGGGCGCGCAGGCTCGAGTCCTCAAGGTCGCCCATGCGGATCGCCATGTCGAATCCCTCCGAGATCAGTTCGACATAGCGGTTGTTCAGCACCATGTTGATGGTGATGTCGGGATAGTCCTGCAGGAACTCGCCCAGGATGGGCGACAGCAGCACGACCCCGAAGTCGGTCGCCACCGACATCCGCAGCACGCCCGAAGGCGCCGACTGCATCGAGGTGACCAGCGCATCGGCCTCGCCCGCATCGTTGAGCACCCGCCGCGCCCGGTCGTAATAGGCCAGCCCGATCTCGGTGGGGCTGACGCGGCGTGTGGTGCGGTTCAGCAGCCGGGCGCCCAGCCGCGCCTCGAGGGCCGCGATATGCTTGGAGACCGCCGACTTGGAGATTCCCATCTTCTTGGCCGCGTCGGTAAATCCGCCCTGATCGACGACCGTCGCGAAGGCTTCCATCTCGGTCAGTCGGTCCATTGTGCACCTTCCGTCCACGTTTGCGCATTGCAGCCCGGTATCGTGGGCAATTCGGGCGAGAATGCGGAGCGGCGCCGTCAAGATATGGGTATCTCTTCGGTCGCCCCGGCACGGCCGCCGGACCGGCGGGTGGACGGCCCGGCGCGCGGGCCCCGGCGTCCGGCGGCGCCAAAACTCTTCGACGAAGAGTTTTGGCGCCCGGCGCCCCGGCCGACGCGGGGGCCATGG
>CALJZN010000030.1 GCA_937983405.1 uncultured Paracoccaceae bacterium | reverse complement strand
CCGACCCGCAGCGCCGCCTGAAGCCCCAGCGCGATCTCGGTCTGCATGTCGGCGAGCTTCTTCTGGAAGAGCTGGGTCTGGGCGATCGGCCGGCCGAACTGCCGCCGGTCGAGCCCGTAGGCGCGCGCGGCGTGCCAGCAGAACTCGGCCGCCCCCATCACCCCCCAGGCGATGCCGTAGCGGGCGCGGTTGAGGCAGCCGAAGGGGCCCTTCAGCCCCTCGACGCCCGGCAGCAGGGCGTCCTCGCCCACCTCGACCCCGTCCATCACGATCTCGCCCGTGACCGAGGCGCGCAGCGAAAGCTTGCCGCCGATCTTGGGCGCCGCGAGGCCGGGCGTCCCCTTTTCCAGCACGAAGCCGCGGATGCGGCCGCCGTGGGCGTCGGATTTCGCCCAGACGACGAACACATCGGCGATCGGGGCGTTCGAGATCCAGGTCTTGGAGCCGGTCAGCCGGTAGCCCGTGGCCGTCTTTTCGGCCCGCGTCTTCATCCCCGCGGGGTCGCTGCCCGCGTCGGGCTCGGTCAGCCCGAAGGCGCCGATCCATTCGCCGGCGGCAAGCCTGGGCAGGTAGCGGCGGCGCTGCGCCTCGCTGCCGTAGGCGTAGATCGGATACATCACGAGGCTCGACTGCACCGACATCATCGAGCGATAGCCCGAATCGACCCGCTCGACCTCGCGCGCGATCAGCCCGTAGGCGACATAGGAGGCGCCGATCCCGCCCCAGGCCTCGGGCAGCGTGACGCCCAGCAGCCCCATCTCGCCCATCTCGCGGAAGATGGCGGGGTCGGTCGTCTCGTCGCGCCAGGCGGCGATGATGCGCGGCTGCAGCCGCTGCTGCGCATAGGTCCGCGCCGAATCGCGGATCATCCGCTCGTCCTCGGTCAGAAGGTCATCGAGGCGCAGCGCATCCTCCCAGTCGAAGCGCGACAGGTCGGGGGCGTCCTTGCTGCGGATCGGGGCGGCTTCGTTCATCCTCGGGCTCCCTCGGGCGGCGGCGGTGTCACTCGGGCTACATACGCCGCCTGCGCCCCCTCGGCAACGCCGTGCGGCCCCGCAACGGCCCGCGGTTCCGTCCCGTCGCGGCCCGGGGCGTGACGGGCCGCGCGTGGGGCGTGAAAGCGCAGGGCGTGAAAAGCCCGCTCATCCTGCCGCTTGGTGTTGACCGCTCCGGCAGGCGGCGCGCAGGATTGCGCCAGGTCAGCCCGGGCCGTGTCCGCCGGGGGCGCGGGGCTGCGCAAGGAGTGACGGCGATGACGATGACCCGACGCGCGATGATCGCCTCCGCCCTGGCGGCGCTGGCCCCGACCGCCGCGCTTGCCTGCCCCAACTGGCGCGCCGCGCCGCATTTCGGCTCGATCCGGCTGACCGCGGGGTTCCAGCCCGACCCCTACACGCGCCGCATCACCGCCGGCGGGACCATCGCGCTCGGGCGCTGCTTCAGCGGCGGCTACCGGGGCTATGTCACGCAGCGGCCCGACTTCGACCTCTACTGGGGCGGCGTGGCGAGCCGGCTGACCATCGCGGTCGAATGCCCGCGGGCCGACGCCATCCTGCTGGTCAGCGACCCCGACGGGGGCTGGCACTACAACGACGATTATCGCGGCACCAACCCCGCGCTGACCTTCCGCAACCCGAGGCAGGGCCTCTACGACATCTGGATCGGCAGCTACGACGGCACGCGCCGCAACCCCGGGCGGCTCATCATCACCGAATACGCCTACTGAGGCGGCCCGCGGAGGCCGGGCATGGCGTCTGTCGCGCACGGCCAAAGGCCGCCCGGCGGGGGCCTTGGCGCGACCGGCGCGGCGGGGCATATTCGGGCGCCGTCGGGCGGAAGGGATGGCCGATGTCGCGCAGCCTTCGCAACGGGATGCCGGAACGCGCGCTCGCCTGGCATCGCGCCGGGCGCGGCGCGGCGCTGGCGACGGTGGTCGAGACCTGGGGCAGCGCCCCTTGCCCCGTGGGCAGCCAGCTTGCAGTGGCGGGCGACGGCGCCTTCGAGGGCTCGGTCTCGGCCGGCTGCGTCGAGGGCGCGGTGGTGGCCGAGGCGCTCGCGGCCATCGCCGACGGCACCCCGCGGCTGCTGGCGTTCGGGGTTTCGGACGAGACGGCCTTTGCCGTGGGGCTGGCCTGCGGCGGGCGCATCCGCGTGCTGGTCGAACCCGTGGGCGGCGCGATCCCCGAGGCCGAGCTTGCCGCCCTCGTCGCCGCCCGGGCCGAGCGGCGGGCCGTTGCGGTGCTGGTCAACCTCGGCAGCGGCGCCCGGCGGCTGTCCGACGGGGAGGGGGGCGAGCCGTTGGACGCGGCGGTGCGCGCCCGGCTGCGCGCCGACCGCCCGGGGGTCGAGGCGGGCGAGTGGTTCGTCGCCGTCCACAACCCGCCGCTGCGGCTGGTGGTGGTGGGCGCGGGGCACATCGCCCAGCCGCTGGTCGCCATGGCCCGGCTGGCGGGCTACGACCCGGTTCTGGTCGATCCGCGGACGGCCTTCGGTTCGGCCGCGCGCTTTCCGGGCGAGACGATCCTGCACGACTGGCCCGACGCGGCGCTGGCGGCGCTGGGCCTCGACGCCCGCACCGCCGTGGTCACCCTGACCCACGACCCCAAGCTCGACGATCCCGCGATCCGCGCGGCGCTGGCGTCGGAGGCCTTCTACCTCGGCTGCCTCGGCTCGACCCGCACCCATGCACGGCGGGTCGCGCGGCTGGCCGAGGCGGGGATTTCGCCCGAGGCGATCGGGCGCATCCATGCCCCCGTGGGTCTCGACATCGGGGCGAGCTCTCCGGCCGAGATCGCGCTGGCGATCCTTGCCCAGATCACCCAGCGGCTGCGCCGGGGCTGAGGCGCGTTTCGTGGCGGTCGCGTCCGCAACGGCCCGAAGCCCCCGCGCCGCCGGGCCGGCCGTGATTGACATCGGCCGCCGCGCGGCATTGAATCATGCCCGCGCCGCAGGGATGGGGAAGCTGCCTGATGCCGCTTGTCACGATGACCGTGAACGGCCTGCCCGCGACCCGCGAGGTCGAGGGCCGGACGCTGCTGGTGCAGCTGCTGCGCGAGGGGCTGGGGCTGACCGGCACCCATGTCGGCTGCGACACCGGCCAGTGCGGCGCCTGCGTCGTGCACCTCGACGGCAGGCCGGTCAAGGCCTGCCTCATGCTGGCCCTCGAGGCCGAGGGCGCCAACCTGCGCACGATCGAGGGCATGGCCAACCCGGACGGATCGCTTTCGCCGCTTCAGCAGGCCTTCCGGGACCATCACGGCCTGCAATGCGGCTTCTGCACGCCGGGCATGATCATGATGGCCGCGGCCCTGCTGGCCGACAATCCCAAGCCCGACGCGCGCGAGGTGCGCGACCATCTCGAGGGCAACCTGTGCCGCTGCACCGGCTATCAGAACATCGTCCGGGCGATCCTTGCGGCCAGCGGCCAGGAACCGGCGCTTGCCGAGACCTAGGCGGCGGGAGCCTTGCCGTTGGACATACCGCTGAATCGGTTCTCTGCCATGGGTGACGGGCGCGGCCGGCGGCGCGACGGGGGAGTGTGAGCGATGTATGCCTTCGAGCTTGTCCGCCCGGGGACGGTCGAGGAGGCCGTGGCCTTGCTGGCATCGCCCGACGCGCAGGCGCTGGGCGGCGGGCAGACGCTGATCCCCGCGCTGAAGCAGCGGCTGGCGCGTCCCGCGCGTCTGGTCAGCCTGAGCGGGATTGCCGCGATCAAGGGCGTGACGGCAAGCGGCGGGACGGTCACGGTCGGCGGCGGGGCGACCCATGCCGAGGTGGCGGCCGCAGCCGCCCGCACCTATCCCGCCCTAGCGGCGCTGGCCGGGCGCATCGGCGACCCTGCCGTGCGCAGCCGCGGCACGATCGGCGGCAGCCTGGCCAACAACGACCCCTCGGCCTGCTATCCCGCCGCCGTCCTGGCCTCGGGGGCAACGGTGGTCACACCGGCGCGCGAGATCGCGGCCGACGACTTTTTCCGCGGCATGTTCGCCACCGCGCTCGCCGACGGCGAGATCATCACCGCGGTGCGCTTCCCCGTGCCCGTGCGGGCGGCCTACATGAAGTTTGTCCAACCCGCCTCGCGCTTTGCGCTGGCGGGCGTGTTCGTGGCGCAGACCCCGGCCGGCGTGCGGGTGGCGGTGACGGGCGCCGCGGAGGCGGGGGTCTTCCGCTGGACCGCGGCCGAGGCGGCGCTGACCGCCGACTTCCGCCCCGAATCGGTCAGGGGGCTTGTGCCCCCCGCCCGGGGGATGATCGGCGACATCCACGCCTCGCCGGAGTATCGTGCGCATCTGGTCGGCGTGATGACCGCGCGCGCCGTCGCCGCGGCCTGACGGGCCGCGGCCGGGCCGCAGCCGGCCCTGCGGAGTGCCCGCGCCGCGCGTCGCCGTGGGGCGGGACGGGATGAAGAGGGGGGGGGCCGCATGCGCGCCGCTGTCGTCTTGGGGGTGCTGGGTGCCGTCGTGCTGGCCCTGCTCGCGCCGCCCGTTCCGGCCGGATCCCGCCATCATGCCCCGCCGGTTCCGGGCGCCGAGGCGCCGGCCTTCCGCGACGCCCGCGCGGCCTGGCTTGCGGGCGACGAGGAGGCGGCGCTGCCGGTCCTCGCCGCGCTGGCCCAAAGCGGCAACCCCGCCGCGCAGGTGCTGCTGGGGCTGATCGACAAGTCGCCCGAGCTGCAAGGCCCCTGGCTGACCGCGCGCAGCCGGAGCGAGCGCATCGCCCTGCTTCGGGTGCCGGGGGCTGGAATGTCGGGAACAAGCTGGATGCGCCCGGCCGCCGCCGCAGGTGTCGCCCTTGCGGCCCTGTGGGTGGAGCTGTGGACGGTCGAGGCCGCCCCGGACATCCCCCTGCGCTTTGCGCGCCTTGGCGAGCCGCGCGCAGCCCGCGCGGCGGCGATCGTGCTGGCCAAGCGCGAATGGCGCGGGTTCGGCAGGCTTGCCGACGACCCCGACTTTCCGACCGCCTTGCGCAGCCTTGCCTGGATCGAGTGGGCGGAAACCCCCGAGGGGGCGGCCCGCGCGGCGGCCGAGGCCGCAGCCCTTCACCCGGGCGATCCGCAGCGCGCCCAGCTGGGTCTGCCGCTGGCCGGGGCCGACCTTGAGGACTGGCTTGCCTCCCGCCCCGAAGCCGCGCCGCTGGCCGAGCTCTGCCGTGCCGAGTGCCCCGGGTCGGTCGGCGCCTGCGCCCGTGCGGGATTTGCGGCGCTCGGCGGGCTCTCGGTTCTGGCGGTGCTCGGGACGCCCGCAAGCGCGCTCGTCGACCCCGACAGCTTCGCGGCCAGTCCTGCGGGGCGTGCCGCGGTCATGCGCCGCATGCAGCTCAACGTCGGGCCGCGCGCGCGGGCAAACCTGCTGGCGCGGACCCGAGAGACCGACGCCTGTCTTGCGGATCGTCTGGCGCAGGAGTTCAAGCGCTACTGACCGGGGCCTACCGACTGGGGCCTACCGACTGGGGCCTGTCGGACCGGGGCCTGTCGGACCGCGGCGCCCGGCGGGGGCCCGCCGCGGGCGACGGGGCGCATCCATGCGCCGGGAGTCGGTGGGGGAGGGAGGTGACGTCGGGGGGCGGCGTCACTTCGGGGCGATCATCATCACCATCTGCCGGCCCTCGAGCCGCGGCATCGACTCGATCTTGGCCACGTCCTTCACGTCGTCGGCCACCCGGGTCAGAAGCTGGGCGCCAAGCTCCTGGTGGGCCATCTCGCGGCCGCGGAAGCGCAGGGTCACCTTGACCTTGTCGCCCTCTTCGAGAAACTTCATGACGCTGCGCATCTTGACCTCGTAGTCGTGGGTATCGGTTCCGGGGCGGAACTTGATCTCCTTGACCTCGATGATCTTCTGCTTCTTGCGCGCATCGGCCTCGCGCTTCTGCTGCTCGTACTTGAACTTGCCGAAGTCCATGATCTTGCAGACCGGCGGTTCGGCATTGGGCGAGATCTCGACAAGGTCGAGCCCGGCCTCCTCGGCCATTGCCAAGGCGCGCGAGGGATGCACGATGCCGATGTTCTCGCCATTGGCGCCGATCAGCCGGATCTCCGGGGCACGGATCCGCTCGTTGACACGGGGGCCGGTCTCGCGCACCGGCGGGGCATTGTGGGGGCGGCGGGCTATGGTGCGGGTCCTTCTTCTGTTGCGCGAAGCCGCGAGAGGGTAACCGCCGCGCGGCCGGGATTCAACTGCCAATTCCGGCGGCCTTTTGCCGCCGCCGTGCGCAGGCGACAGACGGCGGGCTTCCGCGCGGGGCGGATCGTTCCCATGTAAGGGGCATGCAACCTCGAGAGGAGCCTTTGCATGAACCGGATCCTTCTGGTGCTCGCCGGCGTCGTGGCCGTGCTTGGCGGCGCCTACTATTACTACGCGACCGAGATGCGCGCCGCGCCGCCCGCGCCCGCACCCGCCCCGGCGCCCGCACCCGCGCCGGCGCCCGCGCCGGCACCTGCGCCTGCGCCCGCGCCCGCACCCGAGCCCGCCGCGACGGCAGCGCCCGAGCCGTCGTCCGCGCCGGCCACCGCGCCCGCGGGGGACCAGCCCTCGCCGCTGGACCCGGCGACGTTCGATCCTGACCGGGCGATCGCGCTTATCGAGGCCTCGTCGCTCGAGCCCGCCACGAAGGCCACGCTGCGCGCGGGCATCGAGGCGGCCCGCGACAACCCCGCCCTGCTCGAGAGCGCGCTGGCTCAGGCGCGCACGGCGCTCGGCCTCTAGCGCCGGCATGACACCGGGGAAGGGCTACGGCCCCTCCCCATGCTCCGCGGGCGCCCCGATGCGGTCAGCCCACGAAGGCCTTCTCGACCACATACTCCGCGGGGTCGCTGTTGGCGCCCTCGCGCATCCCGGCGGCCTCGAGGATCGCCTTGACGTCGAGGTTGAAGGCCAGCGATCCGCAGACCATCGCGCGGTCGGTGGCGGGGTCGAGCGGCGGGATGCCGAGATCGGCAAACACCTTGCCCGAGGCCAGGGCGTCGGTGATGCGCCCGCCGCGGACGAAGGGCTCCTGCGTCGCGCTGGGGTAATAGCGCAGCCGCCCCGCCACCATCTCGCCGATCAGCGGGTCTTGGGGCAGCCCCTCGATCAGCTGCCGGCCGTATTCGAGTTCGGCCACCCGGCGGCAGGTGTGCATCACGATCACCTCCTCGAAGCGCTCCCACGTCTCGGGGTCGCGCAGCAGGCTGGCGAAGGGGGCGATGCCGGTGCCGGTGGCCAGGAACCACAGCCGCCGGCCCGGCCGCAGGGCGTCGAGGACGAGCGTCCCCACGGGCTTGGGCCGCAGGATGATCTGGTCGCCCGGGCGAATGTGCTGGAGGCGCGAGGTGAGCGGACCGTCGGGCACCTTGATCGAATAGAACTCGAGCTCCTCGTCCCAGGACGGCGAGGCGATGGAATAGGCGCGCAGGATCGGCTTGCCGCGCTCGTCCGGCAGGCCGATCATCACGAACTCGCCCGAGCGGAAGCGCAACGAGCGCGGCCGCGTGACGCGGAACGAGAACAGCCGGTCGGTCCAGTGCGTGACCTCGGTCACCGTCTGGGCGTCGGGCAGGGCGCGGGCGGGCGCCTCGGCGGGCGCGGGGGGCGGGGCATCGGTCACGCGGGCACGTTCGTTCAAGGGCGGATGTCCCTCTGTCTAGGTCTCAAGCGCGCCCGTGGAAAGCCCCGGGGGCGGCGCGCAGCCGGGTCTGGTAGCTGGCCAGCAGCCCCTCGAGCGGCACGCGCCAGTGCTCCTCGGGCTGGCGCCGGGCCAGCTCGGCGCTGATCTCGACCTCGTCGAACCCGGCGCGCCGGACCAGGCGGAACTGGTCGGCCAGCACATGCCCATGGGCGCGCAGGCGCCCGCCGTAGCCCATCCGCCGCAGCCGCACCCCCAGCGTGAAGCCGCGGCCGTCGGCGAAGTGGGGGAAGCGCACGCGCACCATGCCCAGCCGCCCGAGCCACGGCGCAAGCCGCGCCGGGTCGTCCGCGGGGGCGAGGTCGGCGGCCGCGGCGGACGGGTCGGCCAAGCTGTCGAGCGCGCCGAGGGGCAGGAAGGGCCCCGTCCAGTCGTCGGCCCGGAAGCCTGCGTCGGTGACAAGGATGCTCATGGTCCCTCCGTGGTGGTGGCGCGGCGCTGCGGCCGGGCACGGCCGCCGAGGAAGTGGATGCCGCACTCGGTCTTGCCCCGGCCGCGCCAGCGCCCGGCGCGGTCGTCCTCGCCGTCCGCCACCGGGCCGGTGCAAGGCGCGCAGCCGATCGAGCGGTAGCCGCGCGCCACGAGCGGATGGCGCGGCAGGCGGTTGTTGTCGATGTAGTCCTCGATGTCCGACCGCGCCCAGTGCGCAAGCGGGTTCACCTTCAGACGCCCGTCGGCATCGGCCTCGAACAGCTCGAGCGTCGCCCGCGCCCCGCCCTGGAACCGCTTGCGGCCGGTGATCCAGCCGTCGAACCCCTCGAGCGCGGCGGCCAGCGGCGCGGTCTTGCGCAGCGCGCAGCAGGCGTCCGGGTCGGTGGCGTGCAGCCGCCCCTCGGGGTCGGCCGCCGCGATTGCGGCCTGCGGCGCCCGGATCACGCGCAGATCGCGCAGGTCGAGCCGCTGCGCGAGCATCTGCTGGTAGGCAAGGGTTTCGGGAAACAGCATCATGCTGTCGATGAACAGCACTGGCGTCGCGGGCGCCATGACCGAGATCAAGTGCAGCAGCACCACCGATTCGGCGCCGAAGGACGACACCAGCGCCAGCCGACCCGCCAGCGGATCGGCCAGCGCCGCCTGCAGCACCGCCACCGCGCCGTGGTGGCGGTAGCGCGCGTTCAGCGCCTCGACCCGCTCGGCCAGCGGCGCGAGGGCCGCGTCACGCGGCATCGCGCCGCGCCTCCTCGGGGTAGAGAGCGGCCCTGAACGGGGCCGGACCCAGCCGGCGGAACGCGGCGAGAAAGGTCTCGTCCGGCCCCGCGCGCAGGGCAAGATAGGCCCGCACCAGCCGCTCGATCGCCGGCACGATCTCGTCATGGGCAAAGCCTGGCCCTGCCCGCTCGCCGATCGCCGCCAGTTCGGTCGCATCGCCCCCGAGCGTGATCTGGTAGCTCTCGACCCCCGCCTTCTCGAGCCCGAGGATCCCGATATGCCCGACATGGTGGTGGCCGCAGGCGTTGATGCAGCCCGAGATCTTGATCTTCATCGGCCCGATCGCGTGTTCGAGATCGAGGGCGGCGAAGCGCTGCGCGATCGCCTGCGCCACCGGGATCGACCGCGCCGTGGCCAGCGCGCAATAGTCCATCCCCGGGCAGGCGATGATGTCCGAGATCAGGCCGATGTTCGCCGTCCCGAGCCCGGCGGCCGCAAGCGCGTCGAAGACCGCCGGCAGATGCGCCTTCGGCACATGGGGCAGGACGATGTTCTGCTCGTGGCTGACGCGCAGCTCGTCGTAGGCGTAGCGCTCGGCGAGGTCGGCCATCACCCGCATCTGCGCCGCGGTGGCATCGCCCGGGGTGGCGCCATGCGCCTTGAGGCTGATCGTGACGATGGCGTGGTCACCCTCGCGGTGCGGGGCAAGGTTGGTGGCGCACCAGGCGCGGAACGCCCCGTCGCGCGCGCGCGCCGCCTCGAACCCGCCGACGGGCAGGCGGGCGAAGGCGGGCGGGGCGAAGGCCGCGCGGATCTCGGCCAGCAGCGCCCGGTCGGCGCCGCGGAACTCGGGGCGAATCTCGGCAAAGCGCGTCTCGACCTCGTCGCGGAACGCCGCGAGCCCGTGCTCGAACACGGTGATCTTGATTCGCGCCTTGTATTTGTTGTCGCGCCGGCCGGCGGCGTTGTAGGTTTGCAGGACGGCCTCGAGATAGGGCAGCAGGTCGGCCTCGGGCAGGAAGGGGCGGATCACCTGGCCCAGCATCGGCGTCCGGCCGAGGCCGCCGCCCACGCTGACCTCGAACCCCGCCGCGCCCGAGCCGTCGCGCAGCATCCGCAGGCCGATGTCGTGCGCCCGCGTCACCGCGCGGTCATTGGGGCTGCCGGTGACGGCGATCTTGAACTTGCGCGGCAGGAAGCTGAACTCGGGGTGGTCGGTGGACCACTGGCGGATCAGCTCGGCCACGGGGCGCGGATCGGCGATCTCGTCGGCGGCCGCGCCCGCGAAATGGTCGGCGGTGACGTTGCGGATGCAGTTGCCGCTGGTCTGGATGGCGTGCATCCCGACATCGGCCAGCGCGTCGAGGATGTCGGGCACGTCCTGCAGCCGCGGCCAGTTGAATTGCACGTTCTGGCGCGTGGTGAAATGGCCGTAGCCCTTGTCCCAGCGCTCGGCGATCAGCGCAAGCTGGCGCATCTGGCGCGCGGACAGCGTGCCGTAGGGAATGGCCACCCGCAGCATGTAGGCGTGCAGCTGCAGGTAAAGCCCGTTCATCAGGCGAAGGGGCTTGAACTCGTCCTCGGTCAGCGCGCCCGACAGGCGGCGCGCCACCTGGTCGCGGAACTGCGCCACGCGGGCGCGGACGAAGGCCTCGTCGAAGTCCGAGTAGCGATACATCGGGGGTCCTCTCAGCCGCGGACGGCCTGCTTGCCGTGGGGATAGTTGGACGGGCCGCGGGCGCGGAACGCCTCGCGGAAATGCATCGGCTCCGGGCCATTCGGCCCGCGGCGCGCATCGGCCAGATAGGGCCCGACGACCGTCTGCGGCTGGCCGAGCGCGAAAAGCAGGCGCAGCTCGGCATGGGCCTCGTCCTCGACCAGCTCGGCCTCGGCGATGTCGCGCGTCCAGCGGTCGTCGGCCGTCAGCCAGACGACATCGCCCTGGCGCAGGTCGCTGGCGGTCACGACCTTGGGGGTGAAGCGGCGGCTCATGCGCGCGCCTCGCGGGCGGCGGGGGCCGCGGCCGTCGCTTCGGCTTCGCGGGGGGCAAGGCCGTACAGCAGCACCGCCGGGCCGGCCAGCCCCGCCACCGCCTCGGGCAGGGTGGCAAGCGTGGCGGCCAGGATGCGCTGGTCGGCGCGGCTGGCATTGGCGACCACCGCCACGGGGGTGTCGGGCGCGGCCCCGTGCATCAAGAGGCGCCCCTGCACGAAGCGCGCCGCGCGCTTGCCCATGTAGATCGCCGCGACCTCGCCGGGGCGGGCAAGCGCGCGCCAGTCGTGCTCGGCGAAGCCCTCGGCATCGTGCCCGGTCAGGAAGCGCAGCGCGGCGTTGCGCCCCCGCCGCGTCAGGCTGCGCCCGGCCGCCGCCGCCGCCGCCGCCGCTGCGGTGATGCCGGGCACCACCGCCCAGGGAATGCCGGCCGCGTCCAGCGCCGCCGTCTCCTCGTCGAGCCGGCCGTAGATGCCCGGGTCGCCCGCCTTCAGCCGCACCACCTGCGCCCCGGCCCCGGCGTGCTCGACCATCAGCCGGTTGATCTCGGCCTGCGGCACCGCGGGGCCGAAGCCCTCCTTGCCCACCGCAACCAGCACCGCCTCGCGCCGCGCAAGGTCAAGGATCGCCTGCGGCACCAGCCGGTCGTGGATGACCACATCGGCCGCGTCCAGCAGCCGGCGCGCGCGCAGCGTCAGAAGCTCGGGGTCGCCGGGGCCCGCGCCCACCAGGTCCACCCGGCCGGGGCGCGGGGCGGCGGCGCGGTGGCGCGCCAGCAGCCCCGCCAGGGCGGGTGCCAGCGCCGCTGCGCCGCCCGCGGCGAAGGCGCGCGGACCCTCGGCGTCGAACCACTCGGCCCAGAAGGCGCGGCGCGGCGCGCCCCGGGGCAGCACCTCGGCCGCCGCGCGGAAGGCCGCCGCGGCCGCGGCCAGCGGGCCAAGCGCCGCCGGCAGCCGCGCCTCGAGCTCGGCCTTGAGCGCGCGGGCCAGCACCGGCGCCGCGCCTTCGGTGCCGATCGCCACCGTCAGCGGATCGCGGTCCACGATCGCGGGGGTCAGGAAGTCGCTGCCCCCGAGGTCGTCGACGATGTTGACAAGCGCCCCCTCGGCGCGGGCGATGGCGGCCGCGCGCGCATCCTCGGCCGCATCCCCGGCCGCAGCCCAGACCAGCCGCACCCCCCGCCCGTCGCCCGGCGCGAAGCGCCTGCGGTGCAGCGTCAGCCGCCCCTCGGCGGCCCAGGCCGCGATCTCGGGCGCGGGTGCGTCGGCGTAGACCGCGATCGTCGCGCCGCTGCGCAGGATCAGCCGCAGCTTGGCCACCGCCGCCGCGCCGCCGCCTGCCACCGCCACGCGCTGGCCCGTCAGATCGAGGAAAACCGGATAGTGCCGCATCGCCGCCCCCAATCGCGCCGCTTCCTGTGCCTGTGGCGCAAACATAGGACAAACGTCCCGATCTTTGCCATCACCTCTTGCGAATAAGGAACATCTTCCCGAATACTGTGGGATGTCGGGCGGCTTTCGCCCGTGGAGAGGAGGGCAGCGAATGGCCGTCCGGCTTGACGAGACGGACCGGAAAATCCTTGCCGAGCTGCAGCGCGATGCCGGCCAGTCGCTGGACGAGATCGCGCGCAAGGTTGCCTCGTCCAAGACGCCGGTGTGGAACCGCATCCGCCGGATGCGCGACCAGGGGGTGATCCGGGCGCAGACCGTGGTCGTGGACCCCGAGGCGCTGGGGCTCGAGGCCTGTTTCTTCGTGCTGATCCGCACCTCCGAGCACGCGCCCGACTGGCAGCGGCGCTTCCTCGAGGTGGTGCGGCGGCGGCCCGAGGTGCTCGAGGCGCACCGGCTGGCAGGCGAGATCGACTATATCCTCAAGGTCCGTGTCGCCAACGCGCGGGCTTACGACGCCTTCTATCAGGCGCTGATCGCCGAGGTGCGGATCTTCAACGTGACCGCGCTGCTGTCGATGGAGGAGATCAAGGCGACCACGGCGCTGCCGCTGTAGCCGCCCGCCATGCGAAAGGGGGCGGGCCCCGCGGCCCGCCCCCTCATGCCGCGCCCGGGGTCGCCCCCGGGCTGCCGGACGGCTCAGGCGAGGGCGAGGTTGACCGCGCTCTCGCGGCCGTCGCGGCCCGATTCGACGTCGAACCTCACCCGCTGGCCGTCGGCCAGCCCGGTCATGCCGGCGCGCTCGAGCGCGGAGATGTGGACGAACACGTCCTTGCGGCCGCCCTCGGGGGCGATGAAGCCGAAGCCTTTGGTGGCGTTGAACCATTTCACGGTGCCGGTGGCCATCGTGAGAACTCCCTACTTTGGGTCGCTGCCCGCGGTGTGCGGCAGCCTGGCTGTGTCATGTCGTTTCGAGTGACTGCAGCCGTGTGAGGGAGAAGCCGTGTCGAGCCGGAATAACGTCGCCCCTTGCACATGCGGCTTCTCCAGGCGGATTGCAAGGGGAAAGCGAGGGCAAACCCGTCTTCACCCTTGAGCCGAGAGACTCGCCCTTTGGAACCAGCTATCCGACCCGCGGGTGGCCGCTGCGCGGTTCACTTTCGACGTCCGCGCGACCCTTGCGAAGTGAGAGAGTGACTGTGCGGCACGCTCGGACGGTGCGCGGTCCTTGATAACCGGCCCGATGCGGCTGTGCTATCCGGGCTCCGCGGACCCGGTATTTCCGCACCGGGTCAATCTGGTAAGACCTCATAGGGATCATCGTGATGCGCATACAACACCGGACTTCCCTTGGTCTCTCGCACCCTCAACCAGAGCCTGAATCGAGTTCCAACCGGGTGGGCCGATCGCATCCTTGTTGAACACTGTACCCGCGTCCCAGGCGGGAAGCCCTCAGTCGCGACGGGCCGAACCCGGATAGCATTGTGTGACGGTTCACCGTAGTGAAGGAATGTCTCCACAATGACATAGCCTCCCCTGAAGTCTCCTACTGTTCTCATGAACTAAACCTTCGCGGAAGTTCTAGAGTACGCCCATGGCTTAGTCGCGAACGCCTGCCTTGTTGGCGCTCACCTCACAAACTTCGCATACTTCACCCGCTTCGGCAAAATCGACTCCGGCCCGAGCCTGCGCACCTTGTCGGCCTCATACGCCTCGAAGTTGCCCTCGAACCACTCTACCCGTCCCTCGCCCTCGAAGGCCAGGATGTGGGTGCACAGGCGGTCGAGGAAGAAGCGGTCGTGGCTGATGATCACCGCGCAGCCCGCGAACTCCTCCAGCGCGTCCTCGAGCGCGCGCAGCGTCTCCACGTCGAGGTCGTTGGTGGGCTCGTCCAGCAACAGCACGTTGCCGCCCGACTTCAGCAGCTTGGCCATGTGGACGCGGTTGCGCTCGCCGCCCGAGAGCAGGCCCACCTTCTTCTGCTGATCGCTGCCCTTGAAGTTGAACGCGCCGCAGTAGGCGCGGCTGTTCATCGTCGCCTCGCCGAGCTGGATCACCTCGGCGCCGCCCGAGATCTCCTCCCACACCGTCTTGTCCGGGTCGAGCGCGTCGCGCGACTGATCGACGTAGGACAGCACGACCGTCTCGCCGAAGCTGATCGTGCCGCCGTCGGGCCGGTCCTGCCCGGTCAGCAGGCGGAAGAGCGTGGTCTTGCCGGCGCCGTTGGGCCCGATCACGCCCACGATGCCGCCGGGGGGCAGGGCGAAGCTCAGGTCCTCGATCAGCAGACGGTTGCCGTAGCCCTTGCGCAGATGCTCCACCTCGATGACCTTGCCGCCAAGGCGCGGGCCGTTGGGAATGATGATCTGCGCGCGCCCCACACGCTCGCGCTCGGACTGCTGGCTGAGCTTTTCGTAGGCCGCGATGCGGGCCTTCGACTTGGCCTGCCGCGCCCGGGCGCCGGCGCGGATCCACTCGAGCTCCTTTTCCAGCGTCTTCTGCCGGGCGCGGTCCTCGCGCGCCTCCTGCTCGAGCCGCCTGGCCTTCTGCTCGAGCCAGGCGGAATAGTTGCCCTCGTAGGGGATGCCGCGGCCGCGGTCGAGTTCGAGGATCCAGCCCGTGATCTCGTCGAGGAAATAGCGGTCGTGGGTGACGATGAGGCAGGTGCCCTTGTAGTCGACCAGGTGCTTCTGCAGCCAGGCGACCGTCTCGGCGTCGAGGTGGTTGGTGGGCTCGTCCAGAAGCAGCATGTCGGGTGCCTCGAGCAGCAGCTTGCACAGCGCCACGCGCCGCTTCTCGCCGCCCGAGAGCGCATCCACGCTCGCCTCGTCGGGCGGGCAGCGCAGCGCCTCCATGGCCACGTCCACCTGCGCGTCGAGATCCCACAGGTTCTCGGCGTCGATCTCGTCCTGCAGCCGCGCCATCTCTTCCGCGGTCTCGTCGGAATAGCTCATCGCCAGCGCGTTGTAGCGGTCGAGCTTGGCCTGCTTGGCGCGGACCCCCTCCATGACGTTGCCGCGGACGTTGAGCGCGGGGTCGAGCTCGGGCTCCTGCGGCAGGTAGCCCACGCGCACGCCCTTGGCCGCCCAGGCCTCGCCGGTGAAGTCGCGGTCGATGCCGGCCATGACGCGCAGGAGCGTGGACTTGCCCGAGCCGTTGACGCCCACGACCCCGATCTTCACCCCGGGCAGGAAGTTCAGGCGGATGTTCTCGAACACCTTCTTGCCGCCCGGGTAGGTCTTGGACAGGCCGTCCATGTGGTAGACGTATTGATACGAGGCCATGGGGTTTCCTGCGCGATGAGGGGGTTTGGGGGGTGTAGCCGCTTCCGGCCCCGGGCGCAACGAAGGCTCAGCCGGGCGCCAGCACCAGCCGCTCGAGCCCGCGGAAGTGGTAGAGATTGGCGTAGCGCGGGGCCTCGGCCAGCCGCAGGCCGGGCAGGCGGGCGAAGAGGATGGGCAGCGCGATCTGCAGCTCGAGCCGCGCCAGCGGCGCGCCGAGGCAGAAATGCAGCCCGGCGCCGAAGGCGACATGCGGCCTGACCGGGCGGAAGGGGTTGAAGCGCGCCGGCGCCTCCCACACCCCCGGGTCGCGGTTGGCGGCCGCCAGCAGAAGGCCCACGCGGTCGCCCGGGGCAAAGCGGTGGCCCATCACCTCGACCTCGGCATAGGCCCAGCGGGTAAACAGATGCAGCGGCGGGTCGAAGCGCAGACCCTCCTCGACCGTGCCCTCGATGGCATCGGGGGCCAGCGCGGCGGCGGGGGCAGCCTGTTCGAGCAGCGCCTTGACCCCGTTGCCGAGGCTGTGGACGGTCGCCTCATGGCCTGCGTTCAGCAGCAGGATGCAGGTCGCGATCATCTCGTCGGGCGAAAGGCGGCTGCCCTCGGCCTCGGCCGCGATCAGATGGGTGATGAGGTCGTCCGCCGGCCGGGCGCGGCGCGCCTCGAGATAGCCGCGCAGGAAGTCGGCGAAGTCGCGGGCGGCGGCCGCGGCCGCGTCCTCGACCGCCCGGCTGCGGCGGGCCTGATACATGGCGACCATCGCGTTCGACCAGGCCAGAAGCTGCGGCGCCATGGCCTCGGGCACGCCCAGAAGCCGGGCGATGACGATGACGGGAAGCGTCTGGGCGAAGGCGGGCAGCAGGTCGAACTCGGCCCTCGGCAGGGCCTCGGCCAGCGCATGCGCCAGCGCCGCGATCTCGGGCGCCATCGCCGCGATCCGGCGCGAGGTGAAGGCGCGCAGCACGAGGTTGCGCAGCCGGGTGTGGCGCGGCGGCTCGAGCTCGAGCATCGAATGCGCCTCGACGGCGTCGAAGGGCGCAAGATGCGCCGGCACCGGCGCGCGCCGGTCCTCGGGCGTCTCGCGGCCGAAGCGGCGGTCGCGCAGGATGGCCGAGACTGCGGCGTGCGACGGCGTGCAGACAAGCCCGTAGTCCTGCCACAGGAAGAAGGGGCCGGCGGCGCGGGCGCGTTCGTAGAACGGATAGGGGCTCTGCACGAACCCCGGCGCGGTCGGGTCCTGCGCAAGGCAGCGCATGGGCGGCGCGTCAGGCCGCCGCGCCCAGGGCGGCGATGATGGCGCCGAACTCGGCCGCCTTCAGCGAGGCGCCGCCCACCAGCGCGCCGTCCACCTCGGGCACGGCGAAGATCGCGGCCGCGTTCTCGGGCTTGACCGACCCGCCGTAGAGCAGCCGCACCGCCTGCGCGGGCCCCGCGCCCAGGTGGCGGGCCAGCTGGCTGCGCAGATGCCCGTGCGCCTCGGCGATCTGGGCGGGGGTGGGGGTGCGGCCCGAGCCGATGGCCCAGACCGGCTCGTAGGCCAGCACCAGCGCGGCATCGCTGCCGTCGGGCAGCGATTCGGCCAGCTGCGCGCTCAGCACCTCGAGCGTGCGGCCCGCGTCGCGCTCGGCCTCGGTCTCGCCGAGGCAGAGGATGGGGGTCAGCCCCGCGGCCCGGGCGGCGCGTGCCTTGGCCGCGACCAGCGCCGAGGTCTCGCCATGGTCCGCCCGGCGTTCGGAAGGGCCGAGGATGACGAAGGACGCCCCCGCGTCGGCCAGCATCGCGGCCGCGATGTCGCCGGTATGCGCCCCCTTCGGCGCCGCGTGGCAGTCCTGCCCCCCGGCCATGTAGGGCGTGCGGTCGAGCCGCGCAGCCAGGCGCGACAGAAGCGTGGCGGGGGGGCAGACCACCACCTCGCAGGCCGGGGCCGGATGGGCGGCCAGCAGCGCATCGATCTCGGCCAGATCGGCCGCAAGCCCGTGCATCTTCCAGTTGCCGGCGGCAAGCCTGTGGCGCATGGTTCGCTCCCCCCTTGCGTGCTGCCCCCGACAGCTACAGGGCCCGGCCGCGCAGGTAAAGCCGCGCTCAGCCCTTCGCGGCCGCGGCGGGGGCGGCGAACTTGACCGATTCGCCGCAGCCGCAGGCCTCGACCACGTTGGGGTTGCGGAAGCGGAAGCCCGAGGCGAGGAGGGTTTCCTCGTAGTCGATCTCGGTGCCGATCAGGAACATCTGCGCCATCGGCGCGATCAGCACGCGCGCGCCCTCCTGCTCGACGACCTCGTCGTGGGGGCCGGGGGTCTGGGCCAGCTCCATGGTGTATTCCATGCCGGCGCAGCCCCCCTTCCTGACGCCGATGCGCAGGCCGGCGGCGCCCTTCTGGGCCATCAGCGCGGCGATTCGCCGGGCGGCGGCAGGGGTCAGGGTGACGGCGGCCTTGCCGGGAATGCCGAACATCTCAGGCCTCGCGGGTCAGGGGTGGGTCGGGCAGGCGCAGCGGCCGGACGGGGTTGCCCGCCACCGTCACGCCCGGGGGAACGGGCCGGGTGACGACCGCGCCGGCCCCGATCACCGCGCCGTCGCCGATGGTCACGCCGGGCAGCACGATCGCGCCGCCGCCGATCCGCACATCGGCCCCGATGACGACCGGGCGGCCCAGCCCCGCGCCACTGCCCGGCGCGGCGGGCTGGCGCGCATGGTCGGCGGCGAGGATCTGGACGTAGGGGCCAAGCTGCGTGCGCGCCCCGATCCGCACCTCGCAGACATCGAGAATCACGCAGCCGGGGCCCAGGACCACGCCTGCGCCGAAATGGATGTGCGCACCGTAGTCGGCATGAAAGGGCGGGCAGATCGCCGCGCCGTTCCAGCTGCCCAGAAGCCGCCCTAGCAGCGCCGCGCGCGCCGCGTCCTCGCCTTCGGTCGTGCCGTTGTAGGCCCGCAGTAGCGACTGCGCCGTCAAGCGCAGCGCGGCAAGCTCCGCGTCGGCCGCCCGGTAGGGCAGGCCCGCCAGCATCTTCTCGCGCTCGGTCAGCGGCCGGTTCACGCCTACATGAACCCCAGTTCGAGGCGGGCCGCGTCGGACATCATGTCCATGCCCCATGGCGGCTCCCAGACGATCTCGACATCCACCTGCCGCACCCCGGGGACGGCGCCCACGGCGTCGGCCACCCAGCCTGGCATCTCGCCCGCTACCGGGCAGCCGGGGGCGGTAAGCGACATGGCGATGCGCACCGCGCCGGTCGCGTCGATCTCGATCGAATAAACAAGGCCGAGGTCGTAGATGTTAACCGGGATCTCGGGGTCATAGACGCTGCGGCAGGCCTCCACCACCGCCTCGTAGAGCGGATGGTCGGTGGTCGAGGGGCGGATCAGCGGTTCGCCTTCGGGCGGGCGGTGGGTGTGATGGGTCATGCCGGAGTCCGATTTCCTGACCGAAGATATAGGGTATTCGCCGGACGACGTCCAGATGCCGCGGGGCCTTGGCGCGGGGGCGGTTCCGCGCCAGAAGGCGGCGCCTCGGGGGCGCGGGGGCGCGGGGGCAGGGGGGCACGGGCGCACGGTGGGTCACGGGGGCGGCATGGGGGCGGGCTTTGGCTTCAGGGTGACGGCGACCGACGGGCGGGCGCGGACCGGGGTGATCGCGACCCCGCGCGGCACCATCCGCACGCCGGCCTTCATGCCCGTGGGCACCGCCGCCACGGTCAAGGCGATGCTGCCCGAAAGCGTGGCTGCCACCGGCGCCGACATCCTTCTCGGCAATACCTATCATCTGATGCTGCGCCCGGGGGCCGAGCGGATCGCGCGCCTCGGCGGGCTGCACCGCTTCATGGGCTGGCAGCGCCCGATCCTGACCGATTCGGGCGGCTTCCAGGTGATGAGCCTGGCCGGATTACGCCAACTGTCCGAGGAGGGCGTGCGCTTCCGTAGCCACATCGACGGATCCGCGCATCTGCTGACGCCCGAGCGCAGCATGGAGATCCAGCGCCTGCTGGGGTCGGACATCGCGATGGCCTTCGACGAATGCACCCCCTTCCCGGCCGACGAGGCGGTGGCGCGCGCCTCGATGGAGCGCTCGATGCGCTGGGCCGCCCGCTCGCGCGAGGCCTTCGGCGACCGTCCGGGCCATGCGCTGTTCGGCATCCAGCAGGGTTCGCTGTTCCGCGAGCTGCGGGCCGAAAGCGCCGCGCGCCTGCGCGCGATCGGCTTCGACGGCTATGCGGTGGGCGGGCTCGCGGTGGGCGAGGGGCAGGCGGAGATGTTCGCCGTGCTCGATTATGCCCCCGGGATGCTGCCCGCCGACCGGCCGCGCTATCTCATGGGGGTGGGCAAGCCCGACGACATCCTGGGCGCGGTCGAGCGCGGGATCGACATGATGGACTGCGTCCTGCCCACCCGCTCGGGGCGCACCGGGCAGGCCTTCACCCGCCGCGGGACGGTCAACCTGAGGAACGCCCGCCACGCCGACGACCCCCGCCCGCTGGACGCGGCCTGCACCTGCCCCGCCTGCCGCGGCTACAGCCGCGCCTATCTGCACCATCTCGTCCGCTCGGGCGAGATGCTCGGGGCGATGCTGCTGACCTGGCACAACCTGCACTATTTCCAGGAGCTCATGGCGGGGCTGCGCGCGGCGATCGCGGCGGGGCGGCTGGGCGCCTTCGTTGCAGACTTCCACGCCCTGCGGGCCGAGGGCGACATCGAACCGCTCCGCTCCGGCGGGGACTAGCCTGCCGCGGCGGTCAGCCGGCACCGCCCGCGCCGCCGGCCGGGGACGCGCGCGCCGGAGCGGCGGGCGTGCCGCGGATCACAGCCGCGCCAGCCGCTCGGTCAGCAGCGCATAGAACCCCTCGGCGTCGATCCCGCCCATGAACAGCGCGTTCGCCGGCCGGCCCGAGACGCGCCACCAGTCGGCCACCGTCATGCCGGCGGTGAACTCACCCTTCGTCTCGATCACCACGTTGACGTGGCGGCCGGAGAAGAGCCCGGGGCGAATCAGCCAGGCGATGGTGCAGGGGTCGTGCAGCGGCGCGCCCGCGCCGCCATATTTGGCCTTGTCGAACCGCTCGAAGAAGTCGGTCCAGGCCGCCACCGCCCGGCCGACCTCGGAGCCGAGGTCGCGGAAGGCCGCGATCCGGGCGGGCGTCGTCAGCGCCTTGTGGGTGACGTCGAGCGGCATGACGGTCAGCGGCACGCCCGAGCGGAACACGATGTCGGCCGCCTCGGGATCGACGAAGATGTTGAACTCGGCCGCGGGCGTGATGTTGCCCACCTCGAAGTAGGCCCCGCCCATCAGCACGATTTCCTGCACCCGGGGCACGATGTCGGGGGCCTTGCGGAAGGCGGCGGCGATGTTGGTCAGGGGCCCGATGGGCACCAGCGTCACCGTGCCCGGGGGCTCGCGCCGCAGCGTCTCAACGATGAAGTCCACGCCGTGGCCGGGGGCCAGCGGCATCGTGGGTTCCGGCAGCACGGGGCCGTCGAGCCCGGTCTTGCCGTGGACATGCTCGGCGGTCACGAGCGGGCGGACGAGCGGCCGGTCGCAGCCCGCGAAGACGGGAATGTCGCGCCGCCCCGCGAGTTCGCAGACGATCCGCGCATTCCTCGCGGTCAGCGCCAGCGGCACGTTGCCCGCGACCGCGACGATCCCCAGCACCTCGATCTCCTCGGGGCTTGCCAGCGCCAGCAGGATCGCCACGGCATCGTCCTGGCCGGGGTCGGTGTCGAGGATGATTCTGCGGGGGGCGGGCATGCGGCGGCGGTCCTCGGTCGGGTCGGCAGGTGGTCGGGTCGGCAGGTGGTCAGCACTAGGCGGGTCGGGCCGGGGGCGCAAGTGCGGCGCACCCCGGCAACGGCGTCCGGCGCTGCCGCGGGCGCGGGGTCAATCCGGTGCGCGGCCGCGTTCGGCCGCCTTGGCGGCGTCCCAGAGCGCGTCCATCTCGGCCAGGTCGCTGTCCTCGGGGCGCTTGCCCCGCGCCGCAAGGGCAGCCTCGACGGCGGCGAAACGGCGGACGAACTTGGCGTTGGCGGCGCGCAGCGCAGCCTCGGGGTCCACGCCGAAGTGCCGGGCGAGGTTGGCGACCGCGAAGAGAAGGTCGCCCAACTCCTCGGCCACCGCCGCGGGCGGCAGCGCAGCGCGCGCCGCGGCCAGCTCGCGCGCCTCCTCGGCGATCTTGTCCAGCACCGCGTCGGCGCAGGGCCAGTCGAACCCCACCCGCGCGGCGCGCTGCTGCAGCTTGACGGCCCGCGTGAGCGCCGGCAGCGCCAGCGCGACGCCGTCGAGCACCCCGCGCGGCCCCTCGGCCGCCCGCTCGGCGGCCTTCAGCTGTTCCCAGTCGCGGGCCTGCTGCGCGGGCGACTTGTCGCGGCTCTCGGGCCCGAAGACATGCGGGTGGCGGGCGATCATCTTGGCGCAGGCGGCGCGCGCGACATCGTCGAAGTCGAACAGCCCGGCCTCGGCCGCCATCTGCGCGTGATAGACGGTCTGGAACAGAAGATCGCCCAGCTCGCCCTTCAGCCCCGCCCAGTCGGCCCGCGCGATGGCATCGGCGACCTCGTGGGCCTCTTCGAGCGTGTAGGGGGCGATCGAGGCGAAATCCTGCACGAGGTCCCAGGGGCAGCCCCGCGCGGGGTCGCGCAGCCGCGCCATGATCGCCCGAAGCCGCGGCAGCGGCGCCGCGGGAAGGCCGTGGTCGGGGGCGTCCTGCATCGCGGTCAGCCTCGGCGGGCCGATCCCGCCAGGCCTTCGGGGTAGCGGGACGCGGCCGGGCACGCAACGCCTCGTTCGGTCGCGCCCCCCCGGGGCGCCCGAATTTCCTTCGCCGAAGGAAATTCGGGCGAATGGCCCACCCCGGCCAAGAATTTTCGGCGAAAATTCTTGGCCTTCCCGGGGCCTGCGCCTCGGTCGGGCGTCACCGGGCGGGGGATCGGCGCAGCCGCCCGTCGGCCAGACGGGCGCCGGCATAGGCCAAGGCCAGCAGCAGCCGGCGGAGGCGCGGCAGGGGAAAGCAGGCGGGCGGGCGGCGCATCAGGCCGGGCAGGGCAGGGGCGTCGCCCGCAATCTCGGCCCCGAGCCGCGCGCCGGCCCGCGTGCCCGGCGCGATCCCGTTGCCGTGCCAGCCAAACGCCGCCCACAGCCCCGGCGCCCCGGGCACCGGGCCCGCGAAGGGTGTCAGGCTGCCGGTCAGGCAGACGAGGCCCGACCAGACCCGCTCGGTCGCCGCCCCCGCCCAGGCGGGAAAGAGCGCCTCGAACTCCGTCCGCACCCGGGCCGCCATGCGCGCCTGCGCCGCCGCCGCCGCCGACAGCCCGCCGCGCGTGCCGAACAGGAAGCGGCCGCAGGGCAGATGGCGGAAATAGTGCAGAAGCCGGCGCGAATCATACGCCATCGTCGCCGCGGTGAAGCCCTGGGCGGCGCGCTCGGCCGGCGTCAGCGGCCGGGTGACGAGAATCGAGGACAAGGCCGGCAGCGTCCGCCCCGCAAGCCAGTCCGGCAGGTCCTCGGCGGCGTAGCCGTTGGTCGCCACCACCGCATGTCGCGCCTGCAGGCTGCCCCCGGGCGTCGTCAGCCGCCAGCCGCCGCCGTCGGGGGCAAGCGCCGTGACCGGGCTTGCCGCGTGCAGCCGCACCCCGGCCGCCCGCGCCGCCGTGGCCAGGCCGAGGCTGTACTTCAGCGGGTGCAGCGCAAAGCCCACCGGGCCCAGCACCCCGCCGTGAAACTGCGGCCCGGCGAGGCCGGCCTCGGCCAGCTCGTCGCGCCGCAGCACCCGGGCGCGGGCGGCGCCAAGGCGCGCCCGGATCGCGGCCCGTTCGGCCAGGGCCGGCAGTGCCCCCGGACGGTGGGCCAGGCAGGCCTCGCCGTCCGGGCCGCGGTCGGCCGCGATGCGGTAGCGGTCGAGCGCGGCCTCCACCGCCGCGACCGCCGCCTCTTGGAAACGCAGGAAGGCGCGCGTCTCGCCCTCGCCGAAGCGCCGGGCGAGGGCGGCCTCGTCGAGCGCCGCGCTGCCCACGCAGGCGAAGCCGCCGGCGCGCCCCGAGGCGCCCCAGCCGGGGGCCGCCGCCTCCAGCACCGCCACCGATGCGCCCCGCTCGGCCAGCGCGAGCGCCACCGACAGCCCGGTGATTCCCGCCCCGATCACCGCCACCTCGGCCCGGGCCGCCCCCACGAGCGGGGCGTCGGCCGCGGGCGGCGGCACGGTCGCGGCCCAGTGGCTGTCGGGCCACCGGCTTGCATCGTAGGCGTCGGGCTCGTAGAGGCGGCGCATCGGCGCGGTCCTGACCGCCGCGCGGGCTGGCGCCGCCGGCCGCGCGAGCTAGGACAGGGCGTGTCGGTATGTCAACCGCCGGCAGGGGAGAGAGGCATGGCGCTTGAAGATGCACGGCACGAGGTGGACGGCGCCTTCACCCGCACCGACCTCCGCGGGCGCTCCTACGAGAATGCCTTCGGCGGCGCGACGAGCTTCCTGCGCCGGCGCTACAGCAAGGATCTCGCCGGCGTCGACGTGGCGGTGACGGGCGTCCCCTTCGACCAGGCGGTGACCAACCGGACCGGCACACGGCTTGGCCCCCGCGCGATCCGCGAGGCCTCGACGCTGCAGCCCTTCGATGCCCCCTACGGCTGGGGTTATGACCCGATGAGCGAGCTTGCCATCGTGGACTACGGCGATCTGGCCTTCGACTATGCCCGCACGGCCGACTTCCCCGCCGCGCTGACCGCCCATGCCGCGGGCGTGCTGGCCGCCGGCGCGGGGCTGGTGACGCTGGGGGGCGACCATTTCATCACGCTCCCGATCCTGCGGGCCTTCGCCGCGCGCTTCGGGCCGATGTCGGTGATCCAGATCGACGCCCATTCCGACCTCTGGGCCGACGACGACATGGACCGGATCGACCACGGCACGATGATGTACAAGGCCGTCAGGCTCGGCCTTGTCGATCCCGCAACCTCGGTGCAGATCGGCATTCGCACGGATTGCCCCGACTTCATGGGCTTCACCGTGATCGACGCGGCCGCGGTGCACGCGGACGGCGCGGCGGCGGCGGCGGCGCAGGCGCGGACGGTGGTGGGGGACCGGCCGGTCTATCTGACCTTCGACATCGACGCGCTCGACCCCGCCTTCGCGCCCGGCACGGGCACGCCGGTCTGGGGCGGGCTGGCCAGCTGGCAGGCGGCCGCGCTGTTGCGCGGGCTGGCGGGGATCGACCTCAAGGGCGGCGATGTCGTCGAGGTCAGCCCGCCCTGGGACCCGACCGGGGCCACCGCCATCGCCGGGGCGCATGTGGCCACGGAGCTTCTGTGCCTCTACGGCTGGACGCGGCGGGCGGGGCCGTGATGGGCCGCATGGCGCTCTGGGCCCTTGTTGCCGTCGGCGTGGCCGTCGCGGCCCTTGCGGCGTGGGTCCGCCTTGCCCCTTCGGACCCCGCGCGCTGGCACATCGACCCCGCGCGCGGCGTCTCCGGCGCCAACGCCCAGCGCGCCGAGGCGGCGGTGCCGCTGCCGCCCGCGGCCGCGCTCGGGGCGCTCGACGCCGTCGCCATGGCCTGGCCGCGCACGCAGCGCCTGGCCGGCAGCCCGGCGGAGGGCCGCATCACCTACATCACCCGCACCCGGCTGATGGGCTTTCCCGACTACACCACCGTCGCCGCGCTGCCCGCCGGGGAGGGCAGCCGGCTTGTGCTGTTCGCCCGGGCGCGCTTCGGGCAGTCCGACCTCGGGGTGAACGCCGCCCGCGTCGCGGCCTGGCTCGCCGCGCTGCCCGGGGCGGGGGCGGGCGGCGGCGGGCCTTGACGGCGGCGGCAGGCCGCGCCAAGGCAGGCCCATGCTGCCCGAGGACAAGCTCGACCAGATCGCCCGTCGCTTCGAGTTCGTCGAGGCCCGGCTCGGCGAGGGCGCCGCGGCGTCCGAACTGGCCGCGTTGAGCCGGGAATATGCCGAACTGAAGCCCGTCGCCGCCGCGATCGCCGCCTGGCGCCGCCTGCAGGCCGACCTTGCCGAGGCCGAGGCGATGCGCGCCGATCCCGAGATGCGGGCGCTGGCCGATGAGGAGACGGCGCGGCTGCGCGCCGCGCTGCCTGCCGCCGAGGCGGCGCTGCGCCGCGCCCTCGTGCCCAAGGACGCGGCCGACCAGCGCGCCGCCATCCTCGAGATCCGCCCCGGCACCGGGGGCGAGGAGGCGGCGCTGTTCGCCGCCGACCTTCTGCGGATGTATCAGCGGCTGGCCGAGGCGCAGGGCTGGCGCTTCCAGATCGTCGAGCTGGCCGAGACCGAACTCGGCGGGGTGAAGGAGGCGATCGTGTCGGTGCAGGGCGAGGGTGTCTATGCCCGGCTGAAATACGAATCCGGGGTGCACCGGGTTCAGCGCGTGCCGGCCACCGAGGCCGGCGGGCGCATTCACACCTCGGCCGCGACGGTCGCCGTGCTGCCCGAGGCCGAGGAGATCGACGTCTCCATCGACCCCGCCGACATCCGTATCGACACCATGCGCGCCAGCGGCGCGGGCGGGCAGCACGTCAACACCACCGATTCGGCGGTGCGAATCACCCATCTGCCCACCGGAATCGTGGTGACGAGCTCGGAGAAGTCGCAGCACCAGAACCGCGCCACCGCCATGGCCGTGCTGCGCGCGCGGCTGTACGACATCGAGCGCAACCGGGCGGCGGCGGAGCGCGCGGCGACGCGCCGGGGGCAGGTGGGGTCGGGCGACCGGTCCGAGCGCATCCGCACCTACAACTTCCCCCAGGGCCGGCTGACCGACCACCGCATCAACCTCACACTCTACCGCCTGGCCGAGGTGATGCAGGGCGACCTCGGCGAGGTGATCGACGCGCTGGCCGCCGCCGACGAGGCCGCGCGGCTCTCCGAGCTCGACGCATGACGACGATCGGCGCGCTGCTGGCCGAGGGCACCGTGCGGCTTGCGCAGGCCGGGATCGCCTCGCCGCGGGCGGACGCCCGGCGGCTTCTGGCCCACGCGCTGGGGGTGGCGGCCGGAGAGCTGCCGGTGCGCGCGGCCGAGACCGCGCCGCCCGGCGCCGCGGCGGCGTTCCTGACCTCGGTTGCAGCGCGGGCGGACCATGTGCCGGTGTCGCATCTGGCCGGTTTCCGCGACTTCTGGGCGCATCGCTTCGTCGTGACGCCCGATGTGCTCGACCCGCGGCCCGAGACCGAGACGCTGGTCGCGGCGGCGCTGGAGCTGCCGTTCGCCCGGGTGCTCGACCTCGGCACGGGGTCGGGCTGCATCCTTCTGTCCCTGCTGGCGGACCGCCCCGGCGCGACCGGGCTCGGGGTGGACATCTCGGAGGCGGCGCTGGAGGTTGCGGCGCGCAACCGGGCCGCGCTGGGGCTCGAGGGGCGGGCAGCGCTGGCCCGGTCGGACTGGTTCGCCGCCGTCGAGGGGCGCTTCGACCTGATCCTGTCGAACCCGCCCTACATCGCCGAGGCCGAGTGGGCCCGACTGGCCCCCGAGGTGCGGCTGCACGAGCCGCGGATCGCGCTGACCCCCGGCGGCGACGGTCTTGGCGCCTACCGCGCGATTTTCGCCGGGGTCGGGCGGCATCTGGCGCCGGGCGGGGCGCTCCTGCTCGAGATCGGGGCAGGGCAGGGGCCGGCGGTTGCCGCTATGGCGGCCGCCGCGGGGCTTGCGGCGGTGTCGGTCCTGCCCGACCTCGACGGGCGCGACCGGGTGGTGCGTGCCCTCGCCGGCCTTCGGTAACCGCGGCATCCCGGCAACGGCGCTGTCGCGCATGGGCGCAGACCCGGCCGGGCGGGCCAGATTCCGCTTGTCATCCGCGGGAGGGCGTGCTTAGTCAGAAAGGCGGCGGGATGGCATGAGGCTGTCTCCTGCGCCGGCTAGCCTTGATGTCTGCGGTGACCCTGACCGGAAGCGGAGCGCTTGGCGCTGTGCGGGTCCCGCTGAGGCGCCGAAACGGCTGATCAAAGCGAGACACATGCGCTCTTCCAAATCCCGTTCGCGTTCGAAACCGAACCGCCCGCGCCCGCTGGGCAACATCGTCAACCGGGTCTTCGAAAGCTCTGGACCCGATGGCAAGGTGCGCGGCACGCCGCAGCAGATCATCGAGAAATATCTGGTCCTTGCCCGGGATGCGCAGCTGTCGAACGACCGCGTGGCGGCCGAGGCGTTCCTGCAGCATGCCGAGCACTACACGCGGATGCTGGGCGATGCGCAGCGCGAGATGCAGCGCGAGGCCGAGGAGCGTGCCCAGCAGCAGGGCGGCGGGCGGTTCCGCGACGAACAGGGGCAGCCGGGCGGCGACCGCCACGGCCAGCCCGAGCGCGGCGCCTACGACCGCGACCAGGGCGGGCCGGACCGGGGTGCGCCGGACAGCGAGCGCCGGGCGCAGGAGCGCGAGCGCAGCCAGCAGGATCGCGAGCGCAGCCAGCAGGAGCGCGAGCGCACCGCCTCCGAGCGCGACCGCGGCCAGGCCCGCCAGCCGGGCGGCCAGATTGCCGGGCTCTCCGGGGGCCAGCAGGGCGGGCACGGCAACGGACATCCCCCGCGCGACCGCGACCACGGGCAGCGGCCGCGCGCCGTGCCGTCCGTCGCCGCTCTGATCGAGTTCGACGACCCGCGCGACGACAGCGTCCTGGTCGAGACGCCGGAGGCGTCGACGGGCTACGGCCGCCCGCGCGTCGCAGCGGCCGAGCCGGCGGTCGCACCCCAGCCGGGTGCCGCGGCACGGGTCCCCGCCGAGCCGCGCGCGCAGCCGGCCGAAGCGCGTCCGCGCCAGCCCGTGGCCCCGCGCAAGCCAGCCGCGGACGGCGCGCGCGCCCCGGCCGCGGGCGCCGCCGCG
>CALJZN010000029.1 GCA_937983405.1 uncultured Paracoccaceae bacterium | reverse complement strand
CGCGCCCCGGCCGCGGGCGCCGCCGCGCCGGCGCCCGCGCCCGCGCCGCCGCCGGAAGAGCCCCCAGCCGCCGCCCCGGACGCGGACAAGCCCGCCGCGCCGCGTCGCCGCACCTACACCCGCAAGCCCAAGGCCGCGGCTGCCGCCCCGACCGACGGCGACGCCCCGGCCCCGGCAGCGGAATAGCCGCCGCCGCGCGGGCATCGGGGCGCGCGAGGGCGGGCAACGCGCAGGCCCGCGCCCCGGATTGCCACCGGGGCGACGCCGGCCCCGGCGCGGCCCCGCCGGGTCGGACGGATGGCGGGCAGCCCTGCGCCGGCCCGGCCCGGCGTCAGGCGCCGCGATCGGTGTCGAGGGCGCGCGCCAGCGCGCAGAATGCCTCGAGCGCGATGTCCTCGGCCCGGGCCGTCGGGTCAATCCCGACCCCGGCCAGAACCGCCTCGATGCGGGGGGCAAGGCCGCGGAGGCTGGCGCGCAGCATCTTGCGGCGCTGGCCGAAGGCCGCGGCGGTGAGGCGCGCCAGCGTCGCCGGGTCGGCCGGAAACCGCGGCGCGGGCAGCGCCACGAGATGCACCACCGCCGAGGACACCTTGGGCGGCGGGGTGAAGGCTGCCGGCGGCAGCGTCAGGGCGATCCGCGGCTCGGCCCGCCACTGCGCCAGCAGGGCGAGCCGGCCGTAGGCCTTCGACCCCGGCCGCGCCACGATCCGCTCGGCGACCTCGCGCTGGAACATCAGGGTCAGCGAGTGCCAGAACGGCGGCCAGACGGGGGGGGTGAGCCAGCGCAGCAGAAGCTCGGTGCCCACATTGTAGGGCAGGTTCGCGACCACCTTCACCGGCGCGGCCAGCTGCCCCTCGACCTCGGCCGACAGCGCATCGCCCGCGATCACCGTCAGCCGCCCGGGCCAGTTCGCGGCGATCTCCCCAAGCGCGGGCAGGCAGCGGGCGTCCTTCTCGACCGCCACGACATGCCGCGCCCCGGCGGCCAGCAGCGCCCGCGTCAACCCGCCGGGGCCCGGGCCCACCTCGAGCACGTCGGCCCCCGTCAGGTCGCCCGCGATGCGCGCGCTGCGCGCGGTGAGGTTGAGGTCGAGCAGGAAGTTCTGGCCCAGCGCCCTGCGCGCCGCGAGACCGTGGCGGGCGATGACTTCGCGCAGGGGCGGCAGGCCGTCGGGCGCGGTCATCCCCGGGCGGCGGCCATCTTGGCGGCCAGACGCAGCGCGGCGATCAGGCTCGAGGGGTCGGCGATGCCGCGCCCGGCGATGTCGAGCGCGGTGCCGTGGTCGGGCGAGGTGCGCACGAAGGGCAGCCCGAGCGTCACGTTCACCCCGCCCGCGAAGTCGATCGTCTTGACCGGGATCAGCGCCTGATCGTGATACATGGCGACGGCCGCGTCATAGCGCGCCCGGGCGGCCGCATGGAACAGGCTGTCGGCCGCCAGCGGGCCGGCGATGTCGAAGCCCTCGGCCCGCAGCCGGTCGAGCACCGGGGCGATCACCTCGATCTCCTCGCGGCCCATGGCGCCGCCCTCGCCGGCGTGCGGGTTCAGCCCCGCCACCGCAAGCCGCGGGCCGGGGATGCCGAAGTCGCGCACCAGCGCGGCGCGGGTCAGCCGCAACGCGGTTTCGATCCGGGCGGGTGTCAGCGCCCGCGGCACCTCGGCCAGCGGCAGGTGCACCGTCACCGGCACCACGCGCAGCGATGCGCAGGCAAGCATCATCGCCACCTCGACCCCGCCCGCCAGCGCGGCGAGGTATTCGGTGTGTCCCGGAAAGGCGAAGCCCGCGCCATCCTGCAACGCCTTCTTGTGGATGGGTCCGGTCACCACCGCGCCCGCCTGCCCGTCCTGCACCAGTGCCACGGCGCGGGCGATCACCGCCACGATGGCGGCGGCATTGGCGGGATCGGGGGCGCCGGGGCGGACCGGGGCCGGGAAGGGATGGGCCAGCACCGGCAGCCCGAAGGCGGCGGCGGCCCCGGCCGAGGCCGGGGCCTCGATCATGGCCACCGGGGTGTCCCGGGGCAGATGGCGCGGGTCGCCGATCCAGGCGAAGGGCAGGGCGCTGCCCAGCGCGGCCCAGGCCTTGGCGGCGATCTCGGGGCCGACTCCTGCGGGCTCGCCGCAGGTGACGACGGGCGGCAGCAGGTCGGCCATGGTCAGCGGAAGACGATGTGCGCGTCGGCCCGCAGCTCGGCCATGTAGCCGTCCGAGAAGGCGTTCAGCCGCTGGTCCACGAGGCGGGCGCGGATCTGGTCGCGCGAGGGGCCGTCCTCGACCGCCGGCGTCCGGCCGCAGAGCATCAGGAACACCAGCGCGTCGCCCCGGGTCAGCGCCGTCGAGACCTCGTTCTCGTCCAGCCGGGCGAGCTCCATCGCGATGTCGGCGGGCACCTGCGCCTGCACGCGCGTCTCGCGCAGAAGCCGTTCGTCGGGCAGGCCGCGGGCGATGCCGTAGAGGTCGTCGCAGCGGTCCACCCGGGCGCGGATGCGCTCGGCCTCGGCCAGGGCGGCGGGGCTGCGGCCGCCGGGGATGAGGAACTGGGCATACTCCACCGCCAGCGACTCGGGCGCGGCGCTGCGCCCTTCCTCGATCCCGCGCAGCAGGAACAGGGCGATGATGTCGCCGATCTGGATCGGCCGGGTTACCTGCCCCGGGCTGAGGGCGAGGATCTGCGCGGCCACCACGGACGGGATGCGGTCGAGCGGGATCCAGTCGAGCCGGCCGCCCCGCTCGCGCGAGGGCGCGGCCGAATAGTCGCGCGCGGCGGCGGCAAAGGCGGCCTCGCCCTGCAGCGTCCGCGACAGCCGTTCGGCCAGCGGTGCGGTGCGGTCGATGAATTCCTCGCTTCCCGGCAACAGGATCTCGCTCAAGAGCACGCGCACCGCCCCGCTGCGCGCGGTCAGCGACAGCGCGCGGTCGATCTCGGTCTCGGTGATGGCGACGCGCGCGGCAAAGCGCAGCCGGATCACCTCGCGCCAGGCCACGCCGGCCTCGACGAAGAAGCGGACGGTCTCGGGCGCCACCCCGCGCTCGGCCAGGGCGGCGAGGAACTGATCGGCGGTCAGATTGGCGCGGCCGGCGAACTCGGCCATGCCTTCGGCGATCTGCTCGGGCGTCACGCGGATGCCCAGCGCGGCGGCCGCCTGCAGCCGCAGGCGGTCCTCGATCAGCCGCTCCACCGCCTCGCGGTCGAGGTTGCCGGGGGCGCCCACGGCCTCGAGGAAGCGGCGGCGCTGCGCGATCTCATAGCCGGTGATCGAGCCGTCGTTGACGATGATCTGCGGCGCGAACAGCCCGCCGGACTGGGCCGCCGCGGGCGGGGCGGCCGCCGCCGCGGTCAGGGCGGCACAGAGCAGGATCAGCGCGAGGCGGAGGCGGAGAACGGACATGGGCACAGGTGGCGACCCTCTGGATGCCGGCCCCCCCACATGGACGGGCGGAAGGGCCCTCGTCAACCGGGTGCGGTCAGGGTCCGCAGCTTCGTGACGGAGGGCCCGGTTCGCCCGTTCCGCCGAAGCCCACAAGGCCCACGGTCAGCGCGAGGTCGGTGGCAGGCCGGACGCTGGCGGCCGCGGTGAACCTGCGCGCGACCGACAGATCGACCACGACGCATTCGTTGCGGTAGATCAGGCCAAGCTCCGCCTCGGTCGCGCGCTCGGCCTCGAAGTCGAAGCGCGAGCCGATCCGCCCGGTCCAGCGGTCGTCGATGCGCCAGAGCGCATCGAGCGTCCATTCCGCGGTGGAGGCGGGGCGGTTCTCGGCCGGATCGGCGGCCAGCCAGACGATGCCGGTGCCGATTTCGAAGCGCCTGCGCGGCCAGTCGAGGCGCATCTCGCCGCGGGTGATGTCAAGCCCGTCCGACAGCAGCGCCCGGCCGCTGACCCGCGCGCCCTGCGGGGTGGCGGCCTGGGCGGCCACCAGCCAGTCCGACCGCAGGCCGCCGAGGCCCGAGGGGCCGGTGAAGTCGCCGCGGTCGCGGTCGCGCAGCACCCGGCCCAGCGTCAGCCCGGCCGACCAGCCGCGCGGGTCGTCGTGGCGCCACTGGAGCCCAAGGTTCGCCCGCAGGCCGCGTTCGGCCCTGTCCCCGCCCGGAAAGCGCGACAGGGCGAACAGGTTGCCCTCGTCGAACTCGACGAGCACGCTGTCCTCGTTCGGGGCGCGGGGCAGGGCCGCGGGGCTCCAGGCCAGCTGGACGGCGGGCTCGAGCAGGCTGCGTCCACCGCCCGCACCCTGGCGCAGGAGCGGCCAGCGCAGCTCGGCCGCAAGGGTCGGGGTGGCCCTGGCCCGGCGGGCGGGAAAGGCGCTGTCCTCGGCCACGGCATAGGCCTGCGCCTCGACCGCGCCCTCGAGGCGCGCCACGATCCCGGGCCCGAACACGGCGCTGCGCTGCCAGTCCGCCCGGGCCGACAGCCGCCCCGTGTCGCGCCCTGCGCCGTCCTCGCGGCTCGGGCGCATGACGCCGAACGCCTGCAGCCGCAGCCCGGCCGAGCCGCCGAGGCCGGCCGTGTCGAAGCGCCGGTCCCAGGATGCCTCGACCATGGCCGCGGGCAGGCGCGCGTTGCCCTCGCCCGGCCGCAGCGAGCGGAAGCCGAGCAGGCGGGCGCGGATCGCCTCGTCCCGCCGCACCCGGGCAAGGGTCAGTCCGCTGGTCAGCCGGTCGCGCCGGCCGAGGCCGTAGTCGGACAGATAGGCCGGGTCGCTCACCGCCTCGAGCCGGAACGACAGGCTGTAGCCGCGGGCCAGCGCCACGCTGCCGGTGCCGAACAGATAGCCCCGCGTCTCGCCCGGCAGCAGGTCGTCGCGCGACAGCGCCCCCCGGAACGAATAGCCGCCGTTGCGCAGCGCCTCGCGATAGCGCACCTCGAGCGTCGCGGTGCGGTCGGTCGAGAGATAGGGCGTCAGCGTCAGGTCGCGGCTGGGGCCGAGCACCAGAAAGTAGGGCAGCCGCAGGCCGGTGCCCAGTGTCGAGGTGGTGCGCAGCTCGGGCAGAAGAAAGCCGGTCGCGCGGGTCAGCGTGGGGTCGGGCATGCGCAGATAGGGCAGGTAGAACACCGGCAGCCCCGCGACGCGGAACTGCGCGTCCGCGAAGTAGATCTGCCGCGCGAGCTCGTCATGCACGACACGGGCGGCGCGGATCTCCCACAGCGGCACGGGCCGGTCGGCGCAGACCGAGCAGGAGGTGGCCGCGACGCGGCGCAGCCGGGTGAAGCGGCCCTCGGTTCGCGTCAGGTCGGCCGCGGCCAGCTGAAGCTGGCGGTCGAGCACGACGCGGGCCGAGCGCATGAGCCCGTCTGCCAGATCGGGCGAAAGCTCGGCCGCCTCGGCCAGCACCAGCACGTCCTCGCCCCGCGTCAGCACGATCGGCCCCTCGATCGTCAGCCGGTCGGCCCCGCGGTCGTAGGTGATCCGCCGCGCGCGCAGCCGCGTGCCCTGATAGAACGCCTCGACATTGCCCTCGGCGACGAGCACCGAGCGGCTGAGCAGCAGGACGCGGTCGGCCACCAGCGTGGCCAGCCCCTCGGCCGCGGCGGCGAGCGGCGCCAGAAGCAGCGCGAGGGTGAGCAGACGCGCGCGCATCAGCCGTCCTCCAGATGCAGAAGCAGGCCCAGCGACAGAAGCACCGCCGCCACCGGCGGCGTCCAGGCGGCCACGGCCACGGGGATCTGGCCATTCTCGCCCATCACCTGGGCGAAGTTGCGCAGGAAGAAGATGGCAAAGCCTGCGATCACCGCCAGCAGCAGCATCAGCCCGCGGTTGCCGGCGCGGGCGTGGCGCATGGTGAAGCCGGCCGAGATCAGCACCATCGCGGCCATCAGCAGGGGCAGCGCCAGCTCCATCTGCAGCCAGACGCGGTGCTCGAGCGCCGAGAAGCCTGCGCGGTCGAGGCTGTCGATGAAGGCCGCGAGCTGCCAGATGGGAATCGCCGAGGGCGTGCCGAAGCTGTCGCGGATCTGGTCGCGCGTCAGCGTCGTGGGCAGCTCCAGCCGCGCGGCGCGGGTGGCGTCGCGCTCGGGGTTGGGATGGTCGAAGCGCCAGATCTTCGCCCCGGTCACGATCCAGGCGCCGGGCGCAAGCTCGGCCTCCTCGGCCTCGATCCGCAGCAGCGGCCCGCCGGTCGAGCGGCCGTCGGCGGCCCCCGGCGGGGGGAAATCGGTGAAGGTGACGCGGAACAGCCGCGTGCCGTCGAGATTGGCGCGCTCGGCCCGGATCACGCGCTGCCCCTCGTCGCTGCCCTCGCGCAGCCACAGCCCCTCGCGGCTGATCGACAGCACGCTCTCGCCGCCGCGCTGGAGCGCGTTCGCGCGCGCCTCGTAGGCGCGCGAGGTGGCGGCGACCAGCGGGTTCATCACCGCCACCGCCGCGGCCCCGATCAGCATCGCCGTCACCACCGGCGCCACCACGATGCGCAGGCCCGAACGCCCCGCGGCGCGGATCGCCACGAGCTCGGAGGAGCGCGACAGCGAGAGCATCAGCGACAGCGTCGCCAGCACGCAGATCAGCGGCAGGATGCGGTAAAGCATCGCGGGCGTGTTCAGCGCCGCGAGCCGCGCGGCCTCGGTCAGCGGCACGGTGGTGCCGGCGAAGCGGCGGATCTGCTCGACCATGTCGATCATCAGCATCAGCAGCAGAAAGACGCCGAAGACGCCGAGAAAGCTGACAAGGAAGCGCCGCGCGAGATAGAGCGAGAGGGTCACGCGGGCGCCCCCGCCGGCCCGGGCGCCGCGACCGGCCGGGCTACCCGGCGCGGCCGCGCCGCCAGCCACAGCATCCCCGCCGCCATCGCCGCGCCCAGCGCCACCGGCGCATAGGCCAGCGGCCACAGCCGCACGTCGCCGCGCGCCGGGCCTTCGGCCGCGTTCGCCGCCATCTGCACCAGCACCAGCAGCACCACTGCCCCCAGCACCTGCCGCCACACCCCCATGCGGCTGAACGCGCCCAGCATCAGCGTGGCCATCCCGATCAGCGCCGCCACCGTGGCAAGGAAGGGATGCGCGATGCGGGCATGCGCCTCGTGCAGGAAGATCGCGGGCGTGCTGCGGGTCTCGGCCAGGAGCGCCTCGGTGGGGTGCAGCAGCTCGAAGGTGGAGAGTTCCGACACCGTCCGCCCGCTGCGCCCGCCGCCGTCGATCAGCGCGGCGATGTCGAAGGCGAAATCGGCAAAGCGCGTGGTCACCAGCCGACCGTCCGCGCGGCGCAGGGTCTGCGACATGCCGTCGAACATCACAAGCTTCTGCCCCGCCTCGCCGCGCACCAGCAGCGCGCTCTGGGCGGTGTAGGTGACGCTCTCGCTCTCGGACCGGGCATCGGCGAGGTAGAGGTCGCGCATCTCGCCCTCGGGCGTGATCTGGCGGATGTACAGCGTGATGCCCGGCGCGGGGTGCAGGAAGGCCCCCGCCGTCAGGAAGCGCGCGGCGATGTTCTCGGCGATCTGGGCCCGCCTGTCGAGCAGCTCGGTCCGGCTGGCGGGCACAAGGTAGTGGTTGAGCACCACCAGCATCGCCGCCACGATCAGCCCGAGCAGCAGCACCGGCCGCGCCAGCCGCCAGGGCGACAGCCCGGTGGCCTGCATCACCACGAGCTCGCTGTCGGTGCTGGCGCGATGGATGACGTAGACGGCCGCCGCAAAGGCCGAAACCGGCAGCACGAGGCGGATCACATTGGGCAGCGCAAGCAGCGTGAGCTCGAAGAACACGCCCGCGGTCTGCCCGTCGCTCACCAGCCGGTCGAACAGCGTCACCGCGCGGTTGACCCAGTAGACGCCCACGAGCACGAGCGAGAAGAAGCCGAACAGCATCATCAGCTGCCCCAGCATGTAGCGGTCCAGTCGCGACATCGGCCTCACCCGCGGGGCGCCCGCGCACCCCCCTCACCGGCCCCGACCCTAGCGCAGAAGCGTGGGCGGGGAAAACTGCTATCTGGCCAATCCGGGGGGGCGGGCCTAGGAAGGGGGGGCACCGACCGGGGACATCCGCCATGACGACACCGCCCGCGCTTCGCTTCGAGGCCTTCGACCCCGCAAGCCTTGCCGCCCGTGCCGGCCGCATCGCGCTGCTCGCCGAACCGGGCGCGGCCCTCGACCGTGCGGCGCGGCAGCTGGACCGGCTGTCGCGCGGCGCGCTGCGGCGGCTGGTCGCGAGCCGCGCCTTTGCCGAGCTCAAGCCCGGCGAGGCGCTGGAGATGGGCTTTCCCGCGGGGCTGTCCGCCGAGGCGGTGGTGGTCGCCCGGCTGCCGCGCAAGGCCGATGCCATGACGGCCCGGCGGGCGGGCGGCGCGATCGCGCAGCGGCGCGGGACGGGCGATCTGGCGGTGCTGGCCGGCGGGCACCCGATGGCGGCCGAGCTCGCCTTTGGCCTTGCCCTGCGCGCCTACGCCTTCGCCGACCACAAGACGGCCGAACGGCCGCCCCCCGGCGCGGTAAGCGTCATCGTGGACGCCCCCGAGGCGGTGGCCGCCGCCGCCGCCCCCTCGGCCGCGCTGGCCGAGGCGGTCTATTTCGCCCGCGATCTGGTGAACGAACCTGCCAACGTGCTGACCACCACCGAATTCGCGGCGCGGCTCGAGGCGATGCGCGCGCTCGGCCTCGAGGTCGAGGTGCTTGCGGAGGAGGCGCTGGAGCGGCTCGGCATGCGCTGCCTCCTGGCCGTGGCGCAGGGCTCGGCCAGCCCCGCTCGGGTCGTCGCGATGCAGTGGAAGGGGGCCGAGGGCGCCGCGCTGGCGCTGGTCGGCAAGGGGGTGGTGTTCGACAGCGGCGGCCTTTCGATCAAGCCCGCCTCCGGCATGGAGGAGATGACGATGGACATGGGCGGCGCCGCGGTCGTGGCGGGGACGATGCGCGCCCTGGCCCTGCGGCGGGCGCGAGCGCATGTGGTGGGCCTGGTGGGGCTGGTCGAGAACATGCCCGACGGGCGGGCGCAGCGGCCGGGCGACGTGGTGCGCGCAATGAAGGGCGACACGGTCGAGGTGATCAACACCGACGCCGAGGGCCGCCTCGTGCTGGCCGATCTGCTCTGGTATGCGCAGGAACGCTTCGCGCCGGCCGCGGTGATCGACCTTGCCACCCTGACCGGGGCGATCGTTGTGGCGCTGGGGCACGAGAACGCCGGGCTCTTCGCCAACGACGAGGCGCTGGCCGAGGCCGTGCTGGCAGCCGCCCGGGCCGAGGGCGAGGGGGCCTGGCGGATGCCCCTGGGCGAGGGCTATGACGCGGCGCTGAAAAGCCGGATCGCCGACCTCAGGAACGTGGGCGGCCGCGAGGGCGGCGCGGTGATCGCGGCGCAGTTCCTGCAGCGCTTCGTCCGGCCCGGAGTGCCCTGGGCGCACCTTGACATCGCCGGCGTGACCCTGGGCAAGGCCGACAGCGCGCTGGCGCCCAAGGGCGCCACCGGCTGGGGGGTGCGCACGCTCGACCGCCTGGTGCGCAACCGCTTCGAGAGGGGCTGAGCGCGGCGGGGGGCGGGATGGGCGCGACGCGCTTCTACCATGTCCTCGCCGCGACGCCCGAGGACATCCTGCGCCAGCTCATCGGGCGCGCCCTTGCCGAGGGGCACCGCGTTGTCGTGCGCGGCAGCACCGAGGCCTGGCTCGATGCGCTCGACACCCGCCTCTGGACCGAGCCCGAGGACGGCTTTCTGCCCCATGGCCGCGCCGGCGGCCCCCACGATGCCGACCAGCCGGTGCTTCTGACCGCGGGGGGCGAGCTGCCGGGCCGGCCCGGGAGCCTGATCGTCGCCGAGGGCGCGGCGGCGGACCCGGCCGAGGCGGCGGCAGTGGACCGCCTCTGCATCGTCTTCGACGGCCGCGACCCTGCCGCGGTGGACCGCGCGCGGGCGCAGTGGCGGGCGATGGCCGCGGCGGGCGTGCCGGCAGAATACTGGTCGAACGACGGCGGCCGCTGGGCGCTGAAGCACCGGCGCTAGCACCTGCCCGCCCGGCCGGCCGAGTGCGGAGGCCGTTCAGCGCGTCAGGATCAGCCGGTCGCGCGCGATCTCGATGCGCTCGAAGCGCTGCAGATAGGCCATGCCGAGGAGCGAGGTGTCGAGCTCGCCCTCGTTCACCCAGGCCGCCACCCGGCGGTCGCGGAACGGGCCCAGCGCCACCTCGTCCAGCCGCACCCGCGCGGTGCGGACCAGCCCGTTGGCGGTGCGCGCCGTGCCGGTGAAGGCCAGCCGGTCAAGGTCGATCCCCACCCGCCGGGCGTCGGCGCGGCTGAGCACGATGTCGGTGGCCCCGGTGTCCACCACGAAACGCACCGGCACGCCGCCGATCTCGAGCGTCAGGTAATAGTGCCCGTCGGGCGCCCGCGGCACCTCGATCCGCCCTTCGGCCGCGATCACCGCCTGGCGGGGCCGGGCGGCCTGGCGGATATCCTCCCAAAGGCCCGCGGCGGCGATGACGCCCACGAAGATCAGCCCCCACAGCATGCCCTGACGGAGAAGCGTGCCCAGCCGGTCGCGGTTGGCGACGAGCAGATAGCCCAGAATCGCCGCCCCGAGCAGGACGAGATGCATCAGCCGCTGGAGTGTGTGCTCGTCCATACCGCCGCTCCCGGACCGGCCTCCGCTGGGCGGGATATAGGGGCGCGGGGGGAAATTGGCAGGGCTGTCACGTCCCTGTGCCTTTGGCGTCCACTGGCCGTCACCTGCCGGAATTATCCACAACGCCGACGGGCGGGGCAGCCGACGGGCGGGGCAACCGACGGGCGGGGCGGCAAGGGGGCGGCGGTGGTGGCGCAGACCTTCGGGGAGTGGGACGGCGGGCAGGCCGCCGAACCGGACGCCGCGCAGGGCGCCCGGGGCCGGGACGAAGCCGTGCCGTCGCCGGCCAGACCGCCCGCGGCGCGGCCGGCCGGGCGGAGGCTTCGGGACGGCCGCCGCTCCTGGCGCCGGAGCCTGGCGCGTCGCCTGCGCCCGACCCCCGACAGCGCCGCGGTCCGGCTTGCGGCGGCGCTGATCCGGCCGGCGGAGCCGCTGTCGCGGATCATGCACGACTGTCTCTTCCGCGACCGCTCGCAGTCGCTCTGCGCCCGCGGCTGGTGGCTGCGCGACGTCGATCCGTTCTGGCGGCGCTGGGTCAAGCTGTTCGGCCCGAAGCATTGCCGGTCGTCCTACCACTACTGGCACGACGGCAGCACGCCGCGCCTTGCCCGCCCTGCCGGCCCGATCGAGGCCGACGGCAGGGCCGGCTCGGGCATCCGGGGAGAAGGACCTGCGGCGGCTGCGGTATGCGCGGGCGAGAAACAGGACATCCTCATGTCGCCCGGCCATCTGCACGGCGAGCAGGGTCGCCCAGGCTGAAAGGGCCGGCACGACGCCCATGTGAAGAAAATGGACCCAGGCCTTGGCCGGGGCCGCGGTCCAGACCCCGAGCCAGAGCGCGGTTCCCCCCGCCATGGCACAGACGACCACAAGCCGCAGCGCACGCCGCCGGCGTCCGAAGACCCGCGACAGCAGCACAAGGCCGGCCAGCGGCAGCCGCGTGAACAGGTCGGTCAGCCGCAGGCAAAGCCGCGGCAGGGCGATCAGCGGGGTCGAGAGCACGGCACCCAGCGCGAGCACATCCGTGACCCTCCAGCCGGTCGAGAAGGCCGTGCGGTCGAATAGGAAGGACATCGCCGGAGTTGCGACCCCCAGACCCTCGAGCCCGGCGAGCAGCCCGAGGAGCGATACGGAGACCCCGACAAGCACCGCAAGGTGGCCGATCTGGTCGGAGCGACGAAAGGCAAGGCCCAGCACCGCGACGAGCAGCGCGCCGACAAAGACGGCCAGGGCGAAGTCCAGCAGGAACGGCAGCACGGCCAGGCCGATGAGGATGGCGATCGCGCCCGCCGGGGCCTCGCTGGGCGTGCCGCGGTCCGCCCCCGGACGGTCAAGGCCGAGGAGCGCCCGGGTCTGGGCCGTCCTTTCGTCGTCGACCTCCTTCCGCACCTCCTCGGCGGTGTAGTACGCCTCCGACCGGTTCATCCCGGCCTCGAGTCCGGCCTGAAGCGGGTCGCCGCCCCTGCGCGCCTCCTGCTTCGCGATGTCCCTGCGCCAGCCCATGCCTTCCGCCCCTCTTGTTGCATCGGTTGCCCGGATCTCCGGCGGGTGCGCCCCACCCTCGGAACCAGCCGGACCGAACCGCGCGGCCTGGGCGGAAGTCCGGCGGCGTCAATGACCTGGCCGCGACGGGGCGCGACCGCCAGCCTTGCCCGGTCGCCCGGACGCACCCCCGCGGGCGGCCCCCGCCGCGCCCCGGTCGGCACGGGTTGGCGCCTTCGCAGGGCCGGAGATGGGGCGTGGTAGGCGCGGAGGGATTCGAACCCCCATCCAAGGCGTTATGAGCGCCCTGCTCTGACCGTTGAGCTACGCGCCCGGCCGCCCCGGGCTGTAGCAGATCGCGGCCGGCGGCGAAACCGGGCGGGCGCAGAGGATCGCGCCGGAGCCGCCGCGTTGCCTCGTCCCCGGCGATCGGCTAAGGCGGCGCCAAGCGGCGGCGCTGCGCGCGCGGGTCGGGCTTTCAGGGGGGCGGGGATGGCGGAACGGACCGGCGGGCTCAGCTATGCCGCCGCGGGGGTGGACATCGCGGCGGGGAATGCGCTGGTCGAGGCGATCCGCCCCGCAGCGGCGCGCACCGCGCGGCCCGGGGTCCTGGCGGGGCTGGGCGGGTTCGGCGCGCTGTTCGACCTGCGCGCCGCGGGCTATGCCGACCCGGTGCTTGTGGCCTCGACCGACGGGGTCGGCACCAAGCTGCGGCTGGCCATCGACACCGGGCTTCTGGACACGATCGGCATCGACCTTGTGGCGATGTGCGTCAACGACGTGGTCTGCCAGGGGGCAGAACCCCTGTTCTTCCTCGACTATTTCGCCACCGGCAGGCTTGATGTCGCAGCCGCCGCGCGGGTGATCGGCGGCATCGCCGAGGGCTGCCGGCAAGCGGGCTGCGCGCTGGTGGGCGGCGAGACGGCCGAGATGCCGGGCCTCTATGCCGCGCGCGACTTCGACCTGGCGGGCTTTGCCGTCGGCGCGGCCGAGCGCGGGCGGCTTTTGCCGCAGGGGGTGGCGGCGGGCGACGTGCTTCTGGGCCTTGCCTCGGACGGGGTGCATTCCAACGGCTTCTCGCTGGTGCGGCGGATCGCCGAAGATGCGGGGCTGACATGGGACGACGCCGCGCCGTTCGCCGACGCCCCGCTCGGCGCCGCGCTGCTGACACCCACGCGGCTGTATGTCCGCCCGGCGCTGGCGGCGCTGGCGGCGGGGGGGCTGAGGGCGCTGGCGCATGTCACCGGCGGCGGGATCACCGAGAACCTGCCGCGGGTGCTGCCCGAGGGGCTGGGCGCCGAGGTGCGCCTCGATGCCTGGCCGCTGCCGCCGGTGTTCGGCTGGCTGCGCGCGGCGGGCGGGCTGGACGAGGGCGAACTGCTGCGCACCTTCAACGCCGGCATCGGCATGATCGCCGTGGTTGCCCCCGACCGGGCCGAGGCGCTGGCCGCGGTGTTCGAGGCCGGGGGCGAGCGCGTCCATCGCCTCGGCCATGTGCTGCCCGGCGCGGGCGTCGTCTACCGCGGCCGGCTGGGGTGAAGCGCGTCGCCATCCTGATCTCGGGCGGCGGCTCGAACATGATGGCTCTGGTCGCCAGCATGACCGGCGATCACCCCGCGCGCCCTGTGCTCGTGGCCGCGAATGACCCGGCCGCGGCGGGGCTGGCCCGGGCGGCGGCCCGCGGCATCCCCACGGCGGCGGTGGACCACCGCCCCTTCGGCGGCGACCGCGCGGCCTTCGAGGCGGCGCTGCTCGCCCCGCTCGAGGCCGCCGCGCCCGACATCGTCTGCCTTGCGGGCTTCATGCGCATCCTGACCCCGGCCTTCGTGGACCGCTTCGCGGGCCGGATGCTGAACATCCACCCCTCGCTCCTGCCGCGCTATCCGGGGCTTTCCACCCATGCCCGGGCCCTGGCCGCGGGCGATGCCGAGGCGGGTTGCACCGTTCACCTTGTCACCGCCGAGCTCGACGCCGGGCCGATCCTGGGGCAGGGCCGCGTTCCGGTCCTGCCCGGCGACACCGTGGCGAGCCTGTCGGAGCGGGTGCTGGCGATGGAACACCGGCTTTATCCCATGGTGCTGCGCCGCTTCGCTTCGGGCGACCTGCGGCGGCTCGACCTGCCGTGAAGCCCGCCACCCGGAGCGAGGACCGCGGCCTCGGCCGCGGTCAGGCAGCGCCGGGCCGCCTGATGGCGCGCGACCGCGCCGCGCTCGGGCGGCGGGAACAGACCCAGCAGCGCCTCGGGCAGGCCGTCGGGGGCCGCACAGGCAAGGACGTCGGGATGCAGGCTTTCGCAGCGCACCCCCTCGGCCAGCACGATCTCGTGGCGCTCGAACAGCAGGTGGACATAGGTGATGCGCGGAACCATCCGCCGCACTACCCCGGGCCATCCCACGAGATGGCGCGCGGCAACCAGCACCGCGTCTTCACCGAAGTAAAGCTGCGCCCGCCAGTCGTCGATCAGGACGCGGTGCAGCGCCGACAGCACCAGCGGGCGGACGTTGCCAAGGGCCCCCGGGGCGAACACGACCGGCGCGAAGGGGCCGATGCCCGCCACCGTCGCCCCCCCGACCCAGCGCAGCGGCCTCGGCCCGCCGTCGAGCGTGACGACCAGCTCGCCGGCGCGCAGCCGCTCGACCGGGCGCGGCCCGTCCGGCGTTGCCATCCGCGTGCCGGCCGCGAAACAGGGGATCGCGGGCGGTTCGCCCGGAAAGGCCGCGAAGGGCAGCTGCTGATCGCGCGGCGGGTTCACCCCCGGCCCGTACTGCTTGGTGCCGGCGGCGAGGCCTGCGACATCGAACACCACCTGGGCGGGGCTGGTGAAGATGGTGTGGCCGTCGGACGAGGCCCGCCCCTGGAACTGATCGTGCTGGGGATTGAGCCCCGAGAACAGCGGGGGCGCCGGCGGGTCACTGTCGGGCCAGGCATGGATCGCCACCATCTGGCCGTTGAGGAAGGCCGTCTGTCCGGGCCCCACCTGGGTGACCACGACACGGAAGGTATCCGACGCCGTCCCGAGCGGCTGTACGCCCGTCAGCGTCACCTTGACCCCGTTGGCATTGCCCGACGAGGACAGACCCGTGAAGGTGGCAATCTGATCCCCGCGCAGGTAGAGTTCGATCATCACGGCCTCCGCAACCAGGACCACCCGTCGGGTCAGCCTCCCGATGTCCGGCATTTTGCGGGCCGAGCAAGCGTTCTTCCAGAAAGGTTGAAGAACCGTGAACGCGCGGCTGCGGCGCCGGGGCCGCACGGCACGAGCCTTTCCTTCCGGCCGGTGCTGCCCTAAGCCTCGGGGGACACCGCCCGAGCTGCAACGGACCATGCCCGAGATCGTTCCGATCACCACCACCGACGCCCTCGCCGCGCTGTGCGGGGCGGCGCGCGAGGGGCCCTATGTCACCCTCGACACCGAGTTCCTGCGCGAGCGCACCTACTGGTCCAAGCTCTGCCTCGTGCAGATGGCCCTGCCCGGTCGCGACGGTCCGGCGGCGCTGATCGACCCTCTGGCCGAGGGCCTGTCGCTTGAGCCGCTCTACGAGCTCTTCCGCCACGAGGCCACGGTCAAGGTGTTCCATGCGGCGCGGCAGGACCTCGAGATCTTCTGGCACGAGGCGCAGGTCTTTCCGCGGCCGCTGTTCGACACTCAGGTGGCCGCGATGGTTTGCGGCTTCGGCGAGCAGGCGGGATACGAGACGCTGGTGAAGAAGATCGCCCGGGCCAGCCTCGACAAGACCTCGCGCTTCACCGACTGGTCGCACCGGCCGCTGTCCGAGGCGCAGCTGCACTATGCGCTGGCCGACGTGACGCACCTGCGGACGATCTACGAGCATCTGGCGGCCGAGCTTGCCCGGACCGCGCGGCACCCCTGGGTCGAGGAGGAGCTGGCCGTCCTGACCGACCCGGCGACCTACCGCGTCGATCCCGAGACCGCCTGGGAGCGGCTGCGCACCCGCTCGGGCTCGGCCCGGTTCCTCGGCGCGCTGCGCGAGCTTGCGCGCTTCCGCGAGGAATTCGCCCAGGCGCGCAACATCCCGCGGTCGCGCGTGCTGAAGGACGATGCGCTGCTGGAACTTGCCTCGACCCGGCCCGCCAACCATGACGAGCTCGGCCGGGCTCGCCTGCTGCTGCGCGAGGCGCGGCGCGGCGAGATTGCCGACGGCATCCTCGCCGCGATCAAGCGTGCCGCCGCGCTGCCGCCCGAGGCGCTGCCGCGCCCCGAGGCCGAGCGCGACGGCGCCCCGGTGAACGGGGCGCTGGCCGACCTGCTGCGCGTGCTGCTTAAGGCCAAGGCCGAGGAGGCGGGCGTGGCGCAGAAGCTGATCGCCTCCGCGGCCGATCTGGACGCGATCGCCGCGGGCGCGCGCGACCTGCCGGCGCTGCGCGGCTGGCGCGGCGAGGTCTTCGGCCAGGACGCGCTGAGGCTCTGCCGCGGCGAGATCGCGCTGTCGGCCCGGGGCAACGCAGTGCGCGTCGTGGCGCTGCCGCCGCGCCCGGCGGCGGCGGACTGAGACGGCGCCGCGTCAGCCTGCCTCGTCCAGCACCCCGTCGGCCGACATCAGGGCATACAGCAGGCCCTCGCGCAGCCCGCGGTCGGCGACCGACAGCCGCTCGGTGGGCCAGATCCGCAGGACCGCCTGCAGGATGGCCGCGCCCGACATGATCAGCGCATGCCGGTCGCGGCCGATGCGCGGGTCGCAGCGCCGGCCCTCGGGGCCGAGCGCGAGATATTCGCGCACCACCTTGTCGATCTGCGCCGAGGTCATCGACAGCCCGTCCACCTTGCTGCGGTCGTAGCGCTTCAGGCCCAGCCACGTGGCCGCAACGGTGGTGATGGTGCCCGAGGTGCCGATCACCTGGAACCCCTCGCGCGGTGGGCCTTCGGCATAGGTCGAGAAGCCGGCCAGCTTTTCCTCGAAGAACCAGCTCATCAGCGCGAAGCGCGCCGCGTCGTCCTCGACATCGACGAACTGGTCCTTCAGCGTCGCCACCCCCAGCGGCACCGAAATCCAGTCGAGCACCCGCGGCGCGTGCGCCGCATCCTCGCGCGCGGCGAAGCCCTTGCGCAGCCCCATCAGCGCCCGTGCCCGCTGGGTCCGCGGCACCGCCGAAAGATCGATCCAGACCAGCTCGGTCGAGCCGCCGCCGATGTCGACCACCAGCAGCTGCTCGGTCCGCGGCGCCACCAGCGGCGCGCAGGAGATGACGGCAAGGCGCGCCTCCTCCTCGGGCGGGATGATCTCCAGCACCAGACCGGTCTCGGCCCGCACCTCGCGGATGAAGTCGCGGGCGTTGCGCGCCCTCCGGCAGGCCTCGGTCGCGACCAGCCGCATCCGCCGGACGCCGTGCTTCTCGAACTTCCTCTGGCAGATCCGCAGCGCCTGCACCGTGCGTGCCATCGATTCCCGGCTCAGCCGCCCCGAGGCCTCGAGCCCGGTTCCCAGCTGCACCGTCTTGGAGAAGCTGTCGACAACCACGAACTGGCTGCCCCGTGGCCGGGCCACGAGCATCCGGCAACTGTTCGTTCCGAGGTCCAGCGCCGCATAAAGCGCGCCGCCCTCGGCCTTCGGGGTGCGGGGCGGCACGACCGCACCAGGGATCGCGTCCGCACCCCGGGGACGCTCGGGCGTCATATGTCGCCCTCCAAGACAAGTTGCGTTTACAATAGGGGCGGCGCCCCTGTCCCGCAAGCGGCCTGCGGCGTCCGGCAGGCCGCAGGCGCCGGATTTGCGCCCGGCCGATCCGGGAGCGGGGCGTCGCGAGGCAAGGGCAGGGTCGCAGGGCTGGGCATGGCCGGGAACCGGACGGCGGCGAGGCGAGGCTGATGGCCGCGCTGCCCTGGAAGCAGGCGTTCTCCGAGCGCAGCGATGCCGCCGTGTCGGTCGTGACCCAGTTCGCCCTCGACGCCGCGCCGGTGATCGCCTTTTGTCACCGCCTGCGGGCCGAGGGCATCCGGCTGCCGGTTCATGTGGGCATCGCCGGGCCGGCCAAGCTGCAGACGCTGCTGAAGTTCGCCATCGCCGGCGGCGTCGGCCCCTCGCTGCGGGTGCTGCAGCGGCGGGCGCGCGATGTCCCGCGGCTCCTTGTGCCGTTCGAGCCGCCCGAGATCCTCGCCGCGCTGGCGGCGCACATGCCGCGCATCCGGGGTGCGGCATCGAGGCCGTGCATCTGTTCCCGCCGGGCGGGATCGGCGCGGCCGCAGACTGGGTCGCGCCGCAGCGGGTGGCTGCGGGCCTTCGGCCCGAGGGGGAAGGGGAATGACCGCAACGACGCGGGCGCGGCAGGGCGCCGACCGCAGAGCCTGCGCGGCAGCCGCGGCCCGCGCCGGCGCAAGGGGCTCGCGCAAGGGGGGGGACGCCCGGGGCCTGCCCGCGCCGCATCGGACCCGCACGGCGCGGGCGGCGGCGGGCGCAAGCGGCAGGTGCGGGCGGCGGCGCCGGTGCGGTTGAGGCAGATCAAGTCGGGATCGGCCGCCATGGCCTAGGGTTGCGCCCCGACGCAGGGCATGAGGGGAGACGCCAATGTACAAATCGATTCTGGTCGCCGTCGACATCGGCCATGCCGAACACGCCCAAGGGCTGATCGAAAAGGCCCTGTCGCTGCGCGACGCGGGCGGGACCGTCCGGCTTGTCTATGTGCTCGAGGATGTGCCGGCCTACATCGCCGCGGAGATCCCGCGCGAAACGCTGGCGACCCGCCAGGCCGAGGCCGAGGCAGACCTGCGCCGGATCGCCGAGAGCTACGGCGCCGGCATCGCCTGCGAGGTGCGCTCGGGCAGCGCCGCCGCGGGTATCCTCGATGCCGCCGCCGAGACGGGGGCCGACCTCATCATGCTCGCCTCGCACCGGCCCGACCTGCGCGACTACTTCATCGGCTCGACCGCCAGCCGCGTGGTGCGCCACGCGCAATGTTCGGTTCTGGTCGTGCGCTAGGCCCGGCGCGCGGCGGCGATCGGGCGCTTTTCATCCCCGTGCCTTTCCGCTAACCGGTAGGGGTGGGCAGGAAGCAGGGGGCCCGAGATGCGAAAGCCGCTGATCGCCGCGCTGGCCGCGGCCCTCGTGCTGGGGGCCTGTGCGTCGGCGCGCGAGTCGCGGCTGAACCCTGCCAACTGGTTCGGCCGCAGCCAGCCCCAGGCGCCGACGCTGGCGCCCGAGGGCGGCTATGGCCCCCGCGTGATCGACAACCGCGCGCTGGTCGAACAGGTCACCGTGCTCGCGGTCGAGCGGATGCCGGGCGGGGCGATCGTGCGCGCCACCGGCCTGCCGCCGACCCAGGGCTGGTGGGACGCCGAGCTGGTGGCCGAGACCGAGCGGGTCGCGCCCGGAACGCTGGCGTTCCGCTTCGTCGTCGCCGCTCCGCGCAGCCCGCAGCCGGCTTCGACCCCGCAATCGCGCGAGGTGACCGCGGGGCTCTACCTGTCCGACATCGCCCTGCGCGACGTGCGCCAGATCATCGTGCGGGGACGGATCAACGAGAGAGTCGTCCGGCGCTGAGGGCTGCGGCCGCACGGCGCCGCGGGCGGCTTGGCCGGGGAGGCGGGCATGGCAAAGGCACCGGCGACAGGAGCTGGGGCGGGGGGGTCTGGGCGCGGGGCGCGCGAGCTGCGCGTGCGGGTCAGGACGGCCCGGGGGCGCAAGCTGTCCTCGACCCTGTGGCTCGAGCGGCAGCTCAACGACCCTTATGTGCAGCGCGCCCGGGCCGAGGGGTTCCGCAGCCGCGCCGCCTTCAAGCTGATCGAGCTGGACGACCGTGAGCGGTTCCTGCGCCCCGGCGCGCGGGTGGTCGATCTTGGCTGCGCCCCCGGCGGCTGGCTTCAGGTGGCGGTCGAGCGGGTGAACGCGCTGGGGCTCAGGCCCGGCAGGCCGGTCGGGCGGGTGCTGGGCATCGACCTTCAGCCGGTCGATCCGGTGCCGGGGGCCGAGACGCATGTGCTCGATTTCCTGGCCGAGGGGGCGGAGGCGCAGGTCAAGGCCTGGCTCGGGGGCAGGGCCGACGTGGTGCTGTCGGACATGGCCGCGGCGGCCTCGGGGCACCGCCAGACCGACCATCTGCGCATCGTCGCGCTCTGCGAGGCGGCCGCCGCCTTCGCCTTCGACGTGCTCGAGGAGGGCGGCACCTTCGTGGCCAAGGTGCTGGCCGGTGGCGCCGAGGGCGGCCTGCAGACGCGGCTGAAGCAGGGCTTCGCCCGGGTCGTCAACGTCAAGCCGCCCGCCAGCCGGGCGGACAGTTCCGAGAAATACGTGGTGGCCACCGGGTTCCGCGCCCGGCCCGGGACAGTGGCGCCATGACCGGCCCCGCGGCCCCCGCCGACCGCTTCGCCGCGCGGCCCGGCGAGCTGCGGCTGGCCTTCGATCCGGCGGCGCGGGCCGAGGCGGGGCTGGCGTTCATCGGGCGCATCCGCTCGGCCTGGGGCCCGGCGGACTGCCCGAGGAACCTGCGCGCGGCGCGCGAGCGGATGGCGGCGGGCGAGGGCGGACGGCCGCAGATCGAGATCGACCCGGGGTTCCGGGCGGGGCTCGAGGGGCTTGCCCCCGGCGACGCGGTGATCCTGCTTTACTGGACCGGGGCCGCCCCGCGCGACCTGATCCGCCAGTCGCCCGGCCATCGCCCCGGCGGGGCGGGGGTGTTCGCCCTGCGCAGCCCCGCGCGGCCCAACCCGGTGGCGCTGGGCGTGGTTCGGCTGGTCTCGCTCGACACGGCCGCGGGGGTGGCCGGGATCGACGCGACCGACGCCTGGGACGGCACGCCGCTGATCGACATCAAGCCCTGGATCGCCGCGGTGGATATCCCGCCGGGCTGGACACCGGGCTGAGGCGGACTGCAAGCATGGTCGGGCAACTGTCTGGCGACGCGGCGTCCGGCGGCGGTTCGGCGGTGCGAGGCAAGGCTTGCAAGACGGCTCGGGAACGCGCCGCAGGCCCTTGGCAAGGCGTCCTTTCGCCGGCCGATTGGCGACCCCGGCAGGATTCGAACCTGCGACCGACCGCTTAGCCTCCCACTGCGGCTTTCGCCGCTGCCGGACGCCTCCGGCGCGCGTGGTCTGGACTGTCCCTTCACCGTTGGCCCCGTTGCGGGGGCCGGCAGGTGCCTGCCGTCCAGTCTCTACACCTTCCCGGGGGCGGCCCGGGCTTGGCTCGGGATTGCCACGCCGCCCGGGGGCGGCAGAGGGTTCCCCGACTTTGACAGGTTCTACGTCCGCGGTTTCCCGCGGCGCACTCCAAACGAAGGCGGTTGCTCTATCCGGCTGAGCTACGGGGCCGTGACCGCGGTGTTAGGCGAGGACGGGGCGGCGGGCAACGGGGAAATCAGGCCGCCTTTCGACAGGGTCATCCCGCTGCCGCGGGTAACGTGCTAGCCTGCTCTACCACAGGGCGAATCGCATGTCTCACCCGCGCGCGGTCTTCCGCACCGAAGGCATCACCAAGGTCTACGACACGGGTGCGGTGCAGGTGCACGCGCTGCGCGGGGTGGATCTGGCGCTGAACGAGGGCGAGCTTGTGGTGCTGCTGGGCGCCTCGGGCTCGGGGAAGTCGACGCTGCTCAACATCCTGGGCGGGCTCGACCGGCCGACCGCGGGGCGCGTCTTTTTCCGCGAGCGCGAGCTCACCCGGGCGAGCGAGGCCGAGCTGACGCGGTTCCGCCGCGACCATGTGGGCTTCGTGTTCCAGTTCTACAACCTCGTGCCCAGCCTGACCGCGCGCGAGAACGTGGCGCTGGTGACCGAGATCGCCCGCGCCCCCCTGCGCCCCGAGGAGGCGCTGGCGCGCGTGGGCCTGGCCCACCGGCTCGACCATTTCCCGGCCGAGCTGTCGGGCGGCGAGCAGCAGCGCGTGGCGATCGCCCGCGCGATCGCCAAGCGGCCCGAGGTGCTCTTGTGCGACGAGCCGACGGGGGCGCTTGACAGCGCCGCGGGCGTGCAGGTGCTCGAGGCGCTGGTGGCGGTGAACGAGGAGATGGGCGCGGCGACCGCGATCATCACCCACAACCAGGCGACCCGGCGCATCGCCCACCGGGTGCTGGTGCTGGCCGACGGCCGGCTGGTGCGCGAGGAGGTCAACGACACCCGCCTTGCCCCGGCCGAGGTGCACTGGTGATGGCGCCGCTCGACCGCAAGCTCTGGCGCGACCTGCGCCGCCTCTGGGCGCAGGTGCTGGCGATCGCGGTGGTGCTGGCCTGCGGGGTGATGGTGCTGGTGCTGGCGCAGGGCGCCCACCGCTCGCTGCTCGAGACGCGCGAGGCCTATTACGAGCGCAACCGCTTCGCCGACCTCTTCGCCCAGGCCACCCGGGCGCCGCGGGCGCTTTTGCCCGAGATCGCGGCGCTGCCCGGCGTGGCGCAGGTCGAGGCGCGGATCGCGGCGACGGTGCTGCTCGACATGCCCGACATGGTCGAGCCGGCGATGGCCCGGGTGCTCTCGCTGCCGCCCGGGGGGGCGGTTCTGAACCTGCCGGTGCTGCGCCAGGGCCGGCTGCCCGACCCCGACCGGCCCGAGGAGGTGGCGGTGAGCGAGAACTTCGCCGCAGCGCACGGTCTGGTGCCCGGCGACGGGTTTCGCGCGCTGCTCGACGGCCAGATCCGCACCCTGCGGGTGACCGGGCTGCTGCTCAGCCCCGAGTTCATCTACGCCTTCGGCCCCGACACGATGATGCCCGACGACCGCCGCTTCGGCATCGTCTGGATGGGCGAGGCGGCGGCGGCCTCGGCCTTCGACCTGCAGGGGGCGTTCAACGACCTGACCCTGCGGCTGGCGGCGGGGGCCGATGCGGCGCCGGTGCTCGCAGCCCTCGACCGGCTGCTCGAGCCCTACGGCGGCACCGGCGCGCACGGGCGCGACCGGCAGATCAGCCATGTCTTCCTCGAAAGCGAGCTCAGCCAGCTCGAGGCGATGGCAGTGATCCTGCCGCCGGTGTTCTTCGTCATCTCGGCCTTCCTCGTGAACATGGTGCTGGGGCGGATGATCGCGCTCGAGCGGCCGGTGATCGGGCTGCTGAAGGCGGTGGGCTACCCGACCCGGGCCATCGCGCTGCATTATCTCAAGCTGGCGGCGCTGGTGGGGGTGGCGGGCGTGGCGCTGGGCTGGGCGGCGGGCATCCTGCTGGGGCAGGGGCTGACGGCGCTCTACGCGGGCTTCTTCCGTTTCCCCTGGCTCATCTACGCCCCCGGCGCGGCGGCCTTCGCCGTCTCGGGGATGATCGGGCTGGCGACGACGGTCGCCGGCGCGCTGCGGGGGGTGTTCGCCGCGGTGCGCCTGCCGCCGGCGGTGGCGATGGCGCCGCCCGCGCCGCCGCGCTTCAGCCGCGGGCTGGTGGATGTGCTGGGCCGGGCGCTGGCGCTGCGGCAGACGACGATGATGATCCTGCGCTCGATCACCCGCTGGCCGGGGCGGGCGGCGGTAACGCTGTTCGGGGTCGTGGCTGCGGTGGCAATGCTGGTCTCGACGCTGTTCACCTTCGACGCGATGCAGGCGATGATCGACGAGGTCTTTTCGCTCGGCAACCGCCAGCAGGTCACGCTGGCGCTCGCCCGCCCCGGGGGCCTCGGGGCGGTGGAGGAGGCGCTGGCGCTGCCCGGGGTGCTGGCGGCCGAGGGCGCCTTCGGCGTGCCCGTGCGCATCTCGCACGGCAGCCATGGCCGGCTGATCGCGCTCGAGGCGCGGCCCGAGGCCAGCGCGCTGGTGCGGGTGATCGACGCCGGGGGGCGCCCGGCCTCGCTGCCGCCCGACGGCGTGGTGCTGTCGGAGGGGATCGCGCGCGACCTCGGGGTGCGGCCGGGCGACCGGCTGACGGTCGAGCTGCTGGCCCCGCCGCGCGAGGTGCACGACCTGCCGGTGACGGCGGTGATCCGCCAGAGCCTCGGCCAGCAGATCTACATGGCCGAGCAGGCGCTGTTCGCGCTCATGCGCCGCCCGCCGCAGGTCAACCGGCTGAACCTCTTGGTCGATCCGCTGGAACTGCCGGCGCTGCACGCGCAGGTCAAGGCGACGCCGGGGCTCGCGGGCATCACCGTCTGGTCGGACGTGCGGGCCAAGTTCGACGCGACGCTCGAGCAGAACCTGTCGATGATGACGGTGATCTACGCCGCGCTGGGCATCCTGATGACGGCGGGGGTGGTCTACAACGCCGCGCGCATCCAGCTGGCCGAGCGCGCGCACGAGCTGGCCAGCCTGCGCGTGCTGGGCTTCTCGCGCGGCGAGGTCGCCTATGTCCTGGTGGGCGAGATCATGCTGCTGGCGGTCGCGGCGATTCCGCTGGGCTGGCTGCTGGGCCGTGCCGTGGCCGGGGTGGTGGCGCGCGGCTTCTCGACCGAGATGGTGACGATCCCGCTTGTGATCCTGCCGCCCACCTACGCCACCGCGGGGCTGATCGCGCTGGGCGCGGCGCTGGGGGCGGCGCTGGCGGTGCGCCGGCGGCTCGATGCGATCGACATCGTCTCGGCGCTGAAGGCGCGGGAGTAGGGGGGCGCATGGGCTGGGCGCGGCGGATCGCGGTCGGGGCGGCGGTGCTGGCGATCGGCGCGGCGACGGTGTGGGCGTTCTGGCCCGATCCGGTGGCGGTGGACATGGCCGAGGTGCGGCGCGCGCCGATGCAGGTGACGGTGGGGGCCGAGGGCATCACGCGGGTGCGCGAGCCCTTCCTCGTGACGGCGCCCATCACCGGCACCGCCGCGCGGTCGCCGGTGCAGGCGGGCGATGCGGTGGTGCGGGGCGAAACCGTGGTGGCGGTGATCGAGCCCGCCGATCCGGGCTTTCTCGACGCCCGCGCCCGCGCCCAGGCCGAGGCCGCGGTGGCCGAGGCCGAGGCGGCGCTGCGCCTGTCGCAGGCCAACGTCCTGCGCGCCGAGGCGGACCTCGCCTATGCCGAAAGCCAGTATGCGCGCAACCGCGAGCTGGCCGCGCGCGGCATCCTCTCCCGGCGCATGCTCGAGGACGCCGAGCGCCAGCTGGCCACCCAGCGCACCGCGCTGGCCGCGGCGCGCTCCGAGGTCGAGATGCACCGGGCGACGCTGGCGCGGATGCAGGCCCAGCTCGTCGGCCCCGCGACGGCCGCCGAGGGCCCGGGCCGCGAGGGCTGCTGCCTGACGCTGCGCGCGCCCCAGACCGGCACCGTGCTGTCGGTCGAGAACCCGAGCGCGCGGCTTGTCCAGGCCGGGGCGCCGCTGCTGACGATCGGCGATCTGGCCGACCTCGAGATCGAGGTCGATCTGCTTTCGGCCGACGCCGTGCGGGTGCCCGAGCGGGCGCGCGCCTTCGTCGAGCGCTGGGGCGGCGAGGGCGTGCTCGAGGCGCGGGTGCGGCGGATCGAGCCGGCGGCCTTCACCCGCGTCTCGGCGCTGGGGATCGAAGAGCAGCGCGTGCGCCTGCGGCTCGACTTCGTCGCGGGGCCCGAGGCGCGGCCGGGCCTGGGCGACCGCTTTCGCGTCTTCGTCCGGGTCGTGCTGTGGGAGGGGGATGCGGTGATGCAGGTGCCCGTCAGCGCGCTGTTCCGGCTTGACGGCGGCTGGGCGGTCTACCGCATCGAGGGCGACCGGGCGCTGCGCACGCCCGTCACGATCGGCCGGCGCACCGCCGAGGCGGCCGAGGTCGTTGCAGGTCTGGCCGAGGGGATGCGCGTTGTCGCCTATCCCGGCGACCGGGTCGCGGACGGCGCGCGCGTCGCGCCCCGCGCGCCATGTCCGCACCATGAACGCGCCATGACCGCGCTGTGCCCGCCGCGCGCCCGGGCGGCGGCGGTGGGGGGCGGGGTCGGGCGCTGCGTCAGGCCTTTCCCAGCCGCTCGTTCAGCACCCGTTCGACGGTCGCAGGCTCCATCCCGCGGCGCGCGGCCTGGTCCACCACCGCCTGCCGCAGCTCCGGCCAGCGGCGCAGCAGCGCGAAGAAACGCGCCTCGTCCAGCTTGAGCAGCATGCAGTGGGTGATGGCCCGCACCTGCCCCCGCCGCACGCGCTGGCCGGTCAGCAGCGCCAGCTCGCCGAACATCTCGCCCCGTCCGAAGCGGTGGCGCTGGCCTGCGATCTCGAGCTCGACCGCGCCCGAGGCGAGGAAATAGACGGCGCCCGCCGGGCTGCCGCGGCGCAGCACGATCTCGCCCGGGTTGGCGTAGATCGTCACCAGCGCCCGGGCCAGGCGCGTGCGGGCCGCGTCCGAGAGGCTTGCGAACAGCGGAAACTGCTCGACCATCGCCGTTTTCTGCAGGGTCAGGTCCAGCGGGGGCTGCCGCCCGGCGGCCCGGCGTCGGGCGCGGATGTCGCGCATCAGCGTCTGGTGCAGGTCGGCGCCGATCAGCCCGTCCTCGTAGCTGGCCGCGAGCTCGCGTTCCTCGAGCCTGAGCGCGGCCTTGCGCAGGAAACCGCGCTCGAGTTCCTCGGCATAGCCCGGATACTGCAGCCGCATCCCCTCGATCTCGCGGTCGACCTCCTCTTCGCGGCGGGTCAAAACCTCGTGCAGGATGTCGGCCACCCGGCGGCCGTGGATGCGCAGGATCCGGCTGTCGGTGAAGTCGTGCAGGTCGCGCAGCAGCATCCGGGTGATGAGAAGCCGCTCGAACCGCCGGGCGACCAGCCGTGCCAGCGGGCCCGAGATCCCGAGCCGGCGGTGCAGCAGGCTCGCGATCCGGTGCAGCCGGCCGCAGGCCAGGTTGCCGCGCGCCGTGCTGCGATAGGCGCTGCGGCCGCCTGCGCGCGTGCGTTCGATCAGCCGCGAGGCGTCCGACAACAGCCCGTCGATCAGCCAGGACGGGATCGTGCCCTCGCGGAAGCCCTCGAGGATCATCTCGCGCTCGCGCCCCGCCAGCGTCACGAGGCCCAGCGTCAGGCGGTCGCGGTCGAGGATCTCGGTCGCTTCTTCGGCGCGGGCCACGGCGGCGTCCAGCCGCTCGGCGAAGCGCTTGGCCTCGGCGCGCACGATCTCGCGCGTGAGCCCGTGGCGGCGGGCGACCTCGGCCACCTCGGCGCGCACGGTCTGCAGCGCGACCGCGACGACCTGGGCCTGCAGCGCCGCCTCGATCGGCGGCAGCCGGTCGAGGCCTGCCTTGCGGATGACGGCGCGCAGGGTGGTGCCCTGGACGAGCAGGGTGAACAGGGTGAAGCCGGTGGCCATGACGACGACAAAGCGCTGGATGTCGGGCGCCACGGCGCGGTTCTCGCTGACCGACAGCGCCAGCGCCAGCGTGACGGCGCCGCGCAGCCCGCCCCACAGGATCACCGCCCGGTAGGCCGTGCTGATCGGATGCGACAGGCGCAGCCGCCCGAGCAGCGGCAAAAGCCCGAAGAGGATCACCGCCCGCGCCGCGAAGGCGCCCGCGACCACGAGCGCGACGAGCCCGATCTCGGACAGCGTGATGTCCTGCAGAAGCCGCGGGACGAGCAGCGCGGCCAGCACGAACACCAGCGAGCCCGACCAGTGCGCCAGAAGCTCCCAGGTTTCGCGCAGGAAGCTCCAGTGCTGCGGCGGCAGCCGCGCGGGCCCGGCAAGGTTCAGCACCATCCCCGCCGCCACCACGGCAACGACGCCCGAGACGCCCAGCCCTTGCTCGGCCGCGATGTAGGTGATGTAGGGCAGCGCGACCGAGACCGACACCTGCGCCAGCGGATGCCCGCGCAGCAGGTCGGCCAGCGCCACGGTCGCCCCGGCAACGAGAAGTCCGGTGGCCGCTCCCCCGCCCAGCATCAGTGCGAAGGTGACCCAGGGCGACCCCGCCTTGCCCGTCCAGGGCAGCAGCAGCGCAAGGAACAGGCCGAACAGCGCGATGGCCGCGGCGTCGTTGAGAAGGCTCTCGCCCTCGATCAGCCGCGCCAGGCGCTGCGGCGCGCCGATCTCGCGGAAGATCGCCACCACCGCCGAGGGGTCGGTGGTGGCCACGATGGCGCCGACGATCAGGCAGACGACCAGCGGCTGGCCGGCGAAGGGGTAGAGCGCGTAACCGATCACGAAGGTTGCCACGACAACCGCCAGCACCGCCATGACCAGGATCGGCACCCAGTCGTCCAGCATCCGCCGCAGGTCGATCGTCAGCGCGACCTGGAACAGGAGCGTCGGCAGGAACACGTAGAGAAAGACCTGGCTGGAAATCGGCAGCCCGAGGATCGACAGCGCCAGCGGGTTCAGCGCGTCGGTCAGGTCCGTGGCCAGGAAAAAGCTCGCGCCGGCACCGATGGCGATGCCCACCAGCGCGAGCAGCACGGTGTAGGGAAGCCGCAGGCGCTCGGCCAGCGGCTGGGCCAGGCCGATCACCATGAACAGGCCGGCCAGGACGCTCAGAAAGACGGGCAGTTCCATGGCGCTTGGCTGCCACGCCGCGCCGTGGCGGTAAAGCCCGGATCGGACGGGGGGCGGGAGGCCGGCGCCGGGCTGCCCTGACCGCCGGCGTCAGGGCGGTGCGATCGCCCGCGTCAGCCGTTCCAGCTGCGCACGGGCCCGCAATCCATGTGGACGAAGTTCGAGCGCGCATAGCGCCCGACCCCGCCGGCAGCACAGGCAAGTGCGGCCCGCGCCATCTGGCCCGCGCTGCGCGAGCGCAGCCGCAGGTCGGCCGCCTGCCCGCGCATGTGCAGCGAATCGCGCGCCACCCCCCGCGACTGGCGGCGCAGAAGGGCGTTGGTCTCGGGCGAGCGATACCCCGAGAGCAGCGTGTAGGGCTCGCTCACCTCCATCAGGCGGTGCGCGGCCGCCATGATGTCGAGCGTCCGGGTATCCATCCGGGCGGCGCGGTTGTTGCGCTGGTCGCGCATGAAATGGTTGATGGCCTGCAGCGCCTCGGGAACATAGGCTCCGTCGATCCAGTAGAGGATGTCGATGCTCTCGCCCGTCCGTCCGGAATACATCCGCAGGCGCCGGATATCGCCCGCGCCGCGGAGAATGCCGAAGGCGCCCGCGCCCGTCGGCGCTGCGGCGATGGCCGTTGCCGCGAAGGCGGCAAGCAGCGCCCGCCGCGTCGGTCCCGTCGAAGTCGTGTCGGTCATTCTGCGCCTGTCCCGTCTTTCCTTACCCGCTATCCTGCAGGTTGCGCCGCATGCCCCGCGGCGCGCACGGTTATGTCACGATGTTGCCCGATCCGTAAACGCGCCGGCGCTGCCGCGGGGGGGATTCGCGCGCCCGTCAGCGGAAATCCGCGCAAAGGCAACCCACACATGCGTGGTTTCACGCCGATGTGGGGCGTTGCCGAATGGCGACAGTTCGCGGTTCGGCTGCGGCCCGGCCGGAAAGCTGGTGCAATCTCCGGGACTTCGCCCGCCATGGGCTGATATGAAGGGGCGATGAGCTCCGGGAGTGAGTGATGACGTCCGTGCCGCTTTCCCTTGCGCTTCGCCCGCTTGCCCTGGCGCTTCTGGTCGCCCTGCTGTGGACCGCCGCGCCCGCCGCCGCCTCGGCAACCGCATTCCGGCAGGCCGTGGCGGAAGCCGCGACGGACGAGGCTGTGGCCGCCTTCTACCGGGCGCGCGACTTCCGGCCGCTCTGGACCGGCCCCGAGGATGCCGAGCGCCGTGCCGCGCTGCTCGCCGCCCTCGACGCCGCCGCCGACCACGGCCTTCCGGCGGAACGCTACGACGCGGCCGGGCTGACGACCGCCTTTCTGACGCTGCGCGACGAGCGCGCGCGCGGGCTGCTGGAGGTCGCGATGACGCGCGCCTTCCTCGACTATGCCCGCGACGTGTCCTCGGGTGTCATCGAGCCCGCGCGCGCCGACCCGATGATCGTGCGCGAACCGCTCCGCCCCGACCCCGCCGCGCTGCTTGCGGGGGTCGCGGCCGCCTCGCCCCGGGCCTTCCTGCGCGGGCTGCCGCCGCAGACGCGCGACTATGCCCGGCTGATCGCGCTGAAGCGTCGGCTGGAGGGCGTGGTCGCGGCGGGCGGGTGGGGCCCCTTGGTGCCGACCGACGCGGCCCTGCGCCCCGGCGACCGCGGGCCGGCGGTGGTGGCGCTGCGCGACCGGCTGACGGCCATGGGCTATCTCGGGCGCAGCGCGACGGCCGAGTTCGACGGGGCGCTCGAGGCGGCCGTCCGGGCATTCCAGGCGGCGCACGGGCTCGAGCCCGACGGCATTGCCGGTCAGGGCACGCTGGGCGAGATCAACCTCGGCCCCGAGGTCCGGCTCCGCTCGGTGGTGGTGGCGCTGGAGCGGGCGCGCTGGACCAACTTCGATCTCGGAGAGCGGCACATCTGGGTCAACCTCGCCGATTTCTCGACCCAGATCGTGGACGAGGGCAAGGTCACCTTCACCACCCGATCGATCATCGGCCAGGCCGACGCGGCGCGGCAGACGCCCGAGTTCTCGGACCGCATGACCTACATGGTCCTCAACCCGAGCTGGACGGTCCCGCGCTCGATCATCACGCGGGACTACCTGCCGCAGCTGCAGCGCAACCCCCAGGCGGTGAGCCATCTGCAGCTGGTCGATTCGAGCGGACGCGAGATCAGCCGCGGCGCGGTGAACTTCGCCGCCTATTCGGCGCGCTCGTTTCCCTTCGGCCTGCGCCAGGCGCCGGGGCCGTCGAACGCGCTTGGCCGCGTGAAGTTCATGTTCCCCAACCGCCACGCGATCTATCTGCACGACACGCCGCAGCGCAACCTGTTCGCCCGCGACGTCCGCGCCTTCTCGAACGGCTGCATCCGGCTCAACGATCCGCTCGAGCTTGCCCATGCCCTGCTCGCGCGGCAGGAGGACGACCCCGAGGGCCGGGTCCGCCGCATCCTCGACACGGGCAAGGAGACACGGGTGAACCTGGCCCGGCCGGTGCCGATCCATCTGGTCTATCTGACGGTCTTCTTCGGGCCGCGCGGCGAGGTGCAGTTCCGCCGCGACGTCTATGGCCGCGATGCGCGCGTGTTCGAGGCGCTGCGGCGGGCGGGGGTGGCCCTGCCCGGCTCGGCGGGGTAAGTCCCCGGCAGGGCGCGGCAGAGGCGCGGGCGCGGGCGACGGGGGCAGGATGACGGCGACGGCGGGCTACAGGCTTGACCAGATCGGCGCCCTTCTGGGCGCGCGGGTCGAGGGCGACGGGGCGCTGCTGATCCGCGGGGCCGCCGAACCGGCCGCGGCCGCGGCCGACCAGCTTGCCCTGGCGCTCGACCCCAAATATGCGCCGGGGCTGGCGCGCGGCGGGGCGCAGGCGGCGCTTCTGTGGGAGGGGGCCGACTGGCAGACCTTCGGGCTGCGCGGGGCGATCCTGGTCGCGCGCCCGCGCTTTGCCATGGCGGCCCTGACCCGCGCGCTCGACCCCGGGCCGGCCATTGCCCCCGGACGGCATCCGCTGGCCGCGATCGACCCTTCGGCCGAGATCGGCGACGGCGCCGCCATCGGCCCCTTTGCCGTGATCGGGGCCAAGGCGCGGATCGGCCCCGGGGCACGCATCGCGTCCCATGTCTCGGTGGGCGAGGGGGCCGAGATCGGGGCCGATGCCCTTCTGCATGCGGGCGTGCGCATCGGCGCGCGGGTGCGCATCGGCGCGCGCTTCATCGCCCAGCCCAATGCCGTGGTCGGCGCCGACGGTTTCTCGTTCGTGACCCCCGAGCCCTCGGCGGTCGAGACGGCGCGGGCCGCGGTCGGCGGCCGGGGCCCTGCCGCGGGCGGCGAGGCCGCCGCCAAGCCCCAGGCCTGGGCCCGCATCCATTCCCTGGGCAGCGTGACGATCGGCGACGATGTCGAGATCGGCGCCCTATCGGCCATCGACCGCGGCACGATCCGCGACACCACGGTCGGGTCGGGCACCAAGATCGACAACCAGGTGCAGATCGGGCACAACTGCACCATCGGCCGCGACTGCCTGTTCTGTGCCCAGGTCGGGGTCTCGGGCTCGGTCCGGGTGGGCGACCGGGTGGTGCTGGCGGGCAAGGTCGGCGTGTCGGACAACATCTTCATCGGCAGCGATGTCGTCGCCGGCGGCGGCACGCGCATCCGCACCAACGTGCCGGCGGGCCGGGTGATTCTGGGCGATCCGGCGGTGAAGATGGAGACGCAGATCGCCATCAACAAGGCGGTGCGGCGGCTGCCGCGGCTGATGGAGCGGCTGGCCGCGGGCAAGAAAGCGGTTCCCAACGATCCGGACAGCGACTAAAGCTGCGGGGCCGGACGGGTCGAGGACGGGGCGAAGACGATGGCGGAGAGCGTGCGCGACAAGGTGATTGCGATCATTGCCGAGCAGGCGGTGCTCGACGTGGCCGACGTGCGGCCCGAGGCGACGCTGGCAGAGCTCGGGATCGACAGCCTCGGGCTGGTCGAATCGATCTTTGCGATCGAGGAGGCCTTCGACATCACCGTGCCCTTCAACGCCAACGAGCCCGCCCAGAGCAACTTCGACATCTCCTCGGTCGCCGCGATCATCGCCGCGGTCGAGAAACTCGTGGCCGAACAGAAGGCATGAGGCGCGTCGTCATCACCGGCGCGGGCACGATCAACGCGCTCGCCCACGACGTGCCCGGCACCTACGCCGCCTTCCGCGAGGGCCGCTGCGGGATCACCGAGCTCGACATCCGCGACATGGAGCGGCTGTCGGTGCGTATCGGCGGGCAGGTGCACGGCTGGAACCCCGAGACGCAGTTCAACCGCCAGCAGATCGCGCTCTACGACCGCTTCACCCAGTTCACGCTGCTCGCCGCGCGCGAGGCCATCGCGCAGTCGGGGCTGACCTTCGAGGCCGATCACCTCGGCCTCGAGGCCGGGGTGGTGCTGGGCACCGCAGGCGGCGGCGTCAACACCTGGGACGAGAACTATCGCAGCGTCTACGAGGAGGGGAAGAACCGCGTCCATCCCTTCGTCGTGCCCAAGCTGATGAACAACGCCGCCGCCAGCCATGTCTCGATCGAATACGGGCTGCGCGGCCCGTCGTTCACGGTGGCCACCGCCTGCGCGTCGTCGAATCATGCGATGGGGCTGGCCTTCAACATGATCCGGTCGGGCATGGCGACGGTCATGGTCACCGGTGGGTCGGAATCGATGCTGTGCTTCGGCGGCGTGAAGGCCTGGGAAGGGCTGCGCGTGATGTCGCGGGATGCCTGCCGCCCGTTTTCGGCCAACCGCAACGGCATGGTCCAGGGCGAAGGCGCCGGCGTCTTCGTGTTCGAGGAGTACGAGCACGCCCGCGCCCGCGGCGCCGTCATGCTGGCCGAGGTGATCGGCTTCGCGATGAGCTCGGACGCCGCCGACATCGTGATGCCGAACAAGGCCGGCGCGTCCCGGGCGATGGCCGGCGCGCTGAGGGATGCGCGCATCCCGCCCGAGGCGGTGGGCTACATCAACGCCCACGGCACCGGAACGGCCGCCAACGACAAGACCGAATGTGCGGCGGTGGCGGATGTCTTCGGCCACCACGCCGACCGGCTGATGATCTCGTCCACCAAGTCGATGCACGGGCATCTGATCGGCGGGACGGGCGCGGTCGAGCTGCTGGCCTGCCTGATGGCGCTGCAGGAGGGGGTGATCGCCCCCACCATCGGCTACGAAGAGCCCGACCCCGAATGCGCGCTCGACGTGGTGCCGAACGTGGCGCGCGAGGCGAAGGTGGACGTCGTTCTCTCCAACGCCTTCGCCTTCGGCGGCTTCAACGCGGTGATCGCGCTGCGCCGCGTCTAGCGCCGGTGGCGGCGCTACCGCCCCAGCGCCGCCACCGCCGCGTCGTAGCCCGCGGTGAACCCGGTCAGCGAGAGGGTCAGGTTCACCGGCTGGTCGGGCGCGGCCAGCGGAACGATGGTGATCGTGGCCGTGCGCCCGCGCTTGTAGGCGGCGACCTCGGCGGCCGTCAGCCCGATCCGCGCGACACAGCCGACCGGTTCGCACCAGGTGAAGGGATAGCGCTTGGCGGTGCCGGCGTCGACGCGGATCGTGACCTGCTGGGTCAGGAGCGTCAGCAGCGGGGTCACGATGTTGGCCCCGGCCGCCACCTCGCGCCCGGGCGGGAGGGCGAACAGATTGAACTCGGCGACGGGGTTGCCCTCGGCATCGCGCAGCATCTGCTGCAACAGGCAGGGATCGGTGCCCTCCCGGGCGCGCTGGCAGATCAGTTGCCATGCACCATGGGTGGAGGCGAGGTAGGTGCCGTTGTCGGAGACTTCCTCGCCGAGCGACAGGTCAGCCACCGGCGGCACGGCCTCTCCCTGGGCCATGAGCGGCGTCGCGGCGCCAAGGCCGAGGACGAACGCAAGAAGGGCCGGGAAACTGTCGGTCTGTGATTTCATCGGTGGTCCCCGAAGGCTGCATCGGCGCTTGCTCTAGCACGCCGGGGGGGCGGTGTCAGGCCCCAACTGCGGCTACCCCGGGGCCCCTGCCGCGGCGATGATCCAAGCAAAAAGGGCCTCGTGGAGGCCCTTTTCGTCGTTTTTTCTCCCTGTCGGACCGGCCGACGTCTTTACTGACTTCGGACGCTAAGGCTTCGGGTCGCGGCAGTCAACAGGTAAAACCTCCGTGTCCCGCGGCGCGGCGGCAGCGCGGCCGGGGTCTGGCGGCCGCGCGGGAAGGCTGTAGGATGGCGAGGGTCGAAAACCGCAGGACGGAGGCGCGCATGCGAGGGCGGCAGTCGGCGCGGGGCAGGGCGCGGGCATGACGGAAGAGCTGCTGCGACGCATCGCGGAGGCGCTCGAGCGCCGGAACCCGCCGCCCCTTGTCGCGCCGGACTTCGCGGCGGCCGACGCCTTCGTCTGGCATGTCGCCCCCGACCGGCTGGACCCGGTCGCGGCCGTCAATCGCGTCGACCTGTCCCTCCTTGTGGGCATCGACCGCGCGCGCGACACGCTTCTGGCCAACACCCTGCGCTTTGCCCGCGGCCTGCCCGCCAACAACGCGCTGCTCTGGGGCGCGCGCGGCATGGGCAAGTCAGCGCTGGTCAAGGCTGTGCATGCCGAGGTGCTGGCGCAGGGTCTGGCGCTGAAGCTGGTCGAGGTACAGCGCGAGGACTTGCCCGCGATCGGCCGCCTGCTGGCCCATCTGCGCCGGGCGCACCACCGCTTCGTGCTGTTCTGCGACGACCTGTCCTTTTCGCAGGACGACACGCATTACAAGTCGCTCAAGGCGGTGCTGGATGGCGGACTCGAGGGACGCCCCGACAACGTGGTGTTCTATGCCACCTCGAACCGTCGCCATCTGATGCCGCGCGACATGATCGAGAACGAGCGCTCGACCGCCATCGCGCCGTCGGAGGCGGTCGAGGAGAGGGTGTCGCTTTCGGACCGCTTCGGCCTCTGGCTCGGCTTCCATCCCTGCAGTCAGGACGAATATCTGGCGATGGTGCAGGGCTACTGCGCCGCACATGGACTCGCACTCGACCCCGCGATGTTGCGCGCCGAGGCGATCGAATGGCAGGCGACGCGGGGCGGGCGGTCGGGGCGCGTAGCCTGGCAGTTCTTCACCGATCTCGCCGGGCGCCACGGGGTGGCGATCTGAGGCTGCGCCGTCGGTGGGGGCCAAAATCCTTCGACGAAGGATTTTGGCCGAAGGGGCGGGATGACGCCCAAAATCCTTCGGCGAAGGATTTTGGGCGTGGCGGCGTCACTGCAGGAAGGTCACCGGATCGACGGCCTCGAACCCTTCGCGCACCTCGAAATGCAGGAAGGCCGGGTCGGCCGCGCGCACCCGGGCGATGGTCTGGCCGCGGCGGACCGTCGCGCCGCGCTCCACCGTCACGCCGTCGATGTTGGCATAGACGGTCAGCAGATTGCCCTCGTGCCGCAGCACGAGGATCGTGACCTGGTCGGTGTCGCGCGTGATCGCGGCAACCGTGCCGTCGGCGGCGGCCCTGACGGGCGCGCCGGCCGGGGCGGCGATGTCGATGCCGTCGTTGCGCCCGCGCTGGAAGCCGCGGATGATGCGGCCCTCGGCCGGCATCGCCAGCCGCGAGGGGGGGCCGCTGCGCTGCTCGCCGAGGTTGGGCGAGGGCGGCGTCGCGGGCGGGGTGGCGGCCGGCGGCGGGTTTGCCGGGGGCAGGGGCTGGGCCGCCGAGGGCGGCACCGGCGTGGGCGAGCCCTGGCCTGGCGGTGAGGTCGCGGGGGCGGGCGCTGCGGCTCTTCGGCTCGGGTCCGCCACGGGAATGATGAGCGTCTGCCCCTCGCGCACGGCGAAATCCGGGCCGAGGCCGTTCCACTCGGCCAGCGCCCGCACCGTCACATTGTAGCGCCGCGCGATGGTGTAGGCGCTCTCGCCCCGCTGGACCCGGTGGCGGACGGGCTCGGCGCCCCCGGGCAGGCCCGGTGCTGGCGCGGCATCGGCCGCCGCCGGCCGCGCTCCCGGCGGCGGAGCCGGCACCACCTGGAAGGGCGGCTCTGCCGCGGCTGCGCCTGCGCCGGCGGTCGGCGCCGCAGGCGCCGCGGGCGCGGCCGGGGCACGGTCGATTGCCTCGCTTGCGATGCCGGCTATGTCGGGGCGTCCCGGCCCGGCCGCCCCCGCCGGTTCGCTCACCCGGCGGGGCAGCACGAGCAGCTGCCCCTCGTTGAGGGGCATGTCGGGCTCGAGCGCGTTGAAGCGCGCCAGCTCGGCCGCCGGCAGGCCGATGCGCTCGGCCAGGCTGCGCACGCTGTCGCCGCGGCGGGCCACCGCGACCTGATACGAGGGGTAGGAGATGATGCCCCGGGCATCCGGCGCGGGGCGGGCCTGCGTCGCCTGGCGCGCCGCCTCGGCCGTGGAAAAGCCCGATCCCGGGCGCAGATCCCAGTCGCGGATGTCGCCGCAGCCGCCGAGCAGCGCCAGGGTGGCACAGAGTGCAAGCCCGGTTCGGGCGGTCGCGGCCCGGCGGGCCACGGGCCCGCCCGGTGCCGGACGGCAGGCGGGGCGCAACGGCGCTGGGGTCATGGCTCGGCTCCTCGTCACCCTTGTCGCGGTCCGTGATCTCAGGACCTGCCCTGTCCCGGGCAGCGTCAGTCGTCCTGCGCGATTCCCTCGACGAGGGGAACGAAACGGACGCTGCGCAGCTCCTCATAATCGAAACCCGTTTCGCCGCGGGTCACCTTGATGAGAACCTGGACGGTATCCGACTGCCCCACGGGCAGCACCATGATACCCCCGACGCGCAGCTGCGCCAAGAGCGGGCCGGGCGGATCCTCGGCCGCGGCGGTCACGAGGATGCGGTCGAAGGGCGCCTGTTCGGGCGCGCCGAAACTGCCGTCGGCGGTGAAGGCGGTGATGTTGGTCAGCCCGAGGGCCGCGAACACCTCGTTGGCCTCGCGCACCAGACGGCGGTGGCGGTCCACCGTGTAGACCCGCCGGGCGAGCTGCGACAGGATCGCCGCCTGATAGCCCGAGCCGGTGCCGACCTCGAGCACCTTGTCGCGCGGGCTGACCGCGAGGGCCTGGGTCATCAGCCCCACCACCGAGGGCTGGCTGATCGTCTGGCCGCAGGCGATGGGCAGCGGCACATCCTCGTAGGCGCGGGCGGCGAAGACGCCGCGGACGAAGGCGCCGCGGTCGATCCGCTCCATCGCCGCCAGCACCCGCGGGTCGGTGACGCCGTGCGAACGCAGCGCGTAGATGAAGCGCATCTGCCGTTCGGCGTCGTCGCGCCCTTGGCTCATGCCAGTCGCGCCCGCAGGTCGTCGAGCGCGTCCCACGCGGTCAGGTCGGCGCGCATCGGGGTGACCGAGATGTAGCCCGCGAGGTTCTCGGCCGCATCGGTGCCGGGCGCGGTGGGCGTGTGCTGGGGACCGCCCTTGATCCACAGGAAGCGGCGCCCCGAGGGCGAGATATGCGCCTCGACCCCGAAGAAGCTGTCGCGGCGGTATCCCTGCGAAGTCGCCCGGACGCCGCGCACCGCCGCGGCCCCGCAGGGCGGGAAGTTGACATTGTAGAACAGACGGTAGTCGCCGCCCCCCCAGGGCGCGCGCTCGAGCAGGCTGCGCACGACGGCGCTGCCGTGGCGGCGCGCGGCCTCGAACGGGTCGGCCAGATCCTCGGTGCCGGGGCCGAGGTATTGCGACAGCGCGATCGCGGGCAGGCCCTGCAGCGCCGCCTCCATCGCGCCGCCCACGGTGCCCGAGTAGAGCACGTTCTCGGCCGCGTTGTTGCCGCGGTTGACGCCCGACAGCACGAGGTCGGGCCGCGCCCCCTCGAGCACGTCGTAGAGCGCGGCCAGCACGCAGTCGGCCGGCGAGCCCTCGGCAGCATAGCGGCGCGGGGCGAGGCGGGCGATCATCATCGGGTGGGTGTAGCTGATCTTGTGCGCCACGCCGGACTGCTCGAAGGCAGGCGCCACCACCCAGACCTCGCCCGCGGGCCCGGCGATCTCGGCCGCGATGGCCTCGAGCACGGCCAGGCCGGGGGCGTTGATGCCGTCGTCGTTGGTCACGAGAATGCGCATGGAGCCCCGCCGATGCTTCGCGCCCTGCTTAGTCGAGGGGCGGGGGGCGGGCAAGCGCGCGGCGGGCGAAGCCCGGCGGCGCTGTGGCATCTCCATCGGCAAACCACTCCCTCGCTATTCAGGACGTGGCTGCCGTAGTACTGTAAGAACATCATTCTGCGGGTAGCGGGTGTGACATGGCAGTGTTCACCGGAACGGCGGGCAACGACACGATCACGCCCGCGCAGGTCAGCCCAGGGGTGCTGCGCGACCCTGCGGGCAGCTTTCCAGGCCCCGCGGCGGACAGCATCCTCGGCGGCGACGGCAACGACCTGCTCGACGGCGGCGGCGGCGACGACACGATTCTGGGCGGCGCGGGCCACGACACCGCCTTCGGCGGCGACGGCAACGACAGCCTGCGCGGCGAGGACGGCGACGATTCGCTCGAAGGCGGGGCGGGAAACGACATCCTGCTCGGCCAGATGGGGAACGACACGCTCCTGGGCGGGGACGGCGACGACACGCTTCTGGGCGACAGCGTGGCCTTCCCGCCGCCCGCGAGCGGCGACAGCGATGTGCTCTACGGCGGGGCCGGCAACGACAGCCTCGTGGGCGTGAACGGGGCCAACACGCTCTACGGCGGCGAGGGCAACGACACGCTCCAGGGCTCGGGTCTGCTGTATGGCGAGGGCGGGGACGACCGGCTGTTCGCCGGGTCGGGGGCCGACAGCCTCTTCGGCGGGGCGGGCCGCGACTATGCCGAGGGCGGCGGCGGCAAGGACCGGCTCGAGGGGGGCGACGGCAACGACACGCTCAACGGCGGCACAGGCGACGACACGCTTCTCGGCGGGTCGGGCAACGACCTTCTGTTCGCCGCCGACGGCAACGACCTGGTGCGCGGCGAGGCGGGCAACGACGAGGCCTTCGGGGGCGCGGGCGCCGACACCCTCTTCGGCGGCGAGGACAACGACACGCTCTGGGGGGTGGGCGGGGCCGATCTCCTTCACGGCGATGGCGGCAACGATCTTCTCTACGGCGATCTCGGGGCCGCCCAGTTCGATGTGGGCAACGACACCCTCCACGGCGGCGACGGCAACGACAGCCTGTTCGGCAACGAGGGCAACGATAGCCTGTTCGGCGGCACCGGCCTCGACCTCATCTCGGGCGGCGCGGGCGACGATGTGGCCTTCGGCGGGGCCGATGCCGACAGCATCGCCGGCTGGACGGGCAACGACACGCTGCACGGCGACGCCGGCGAGGACACGCTCGACGGCGAGGCGGGCAACGATGTGCTCTACGGCGGCTCGGGCGACGATCTGCTCCGCGGCAGCGAGGGCCACGACAGCGCCTTCGGCGGGGCCGGGCGCGACCGGATCGAGGGCGGGGCGGGCGACGACTCGCTGTCAGGCGACGGCGGCAACGACGCGCTGTTCGGCGGCGACGGCAACGACACGCTAGACGGGGGATCGGCCAACGACCGGCTGCGGGGCGAAGCCGGCAACGACTCGCTCTACGGCGGCATCGGCAACGATACGCTCTGGGGCGGGGCCCAAGCCGACCGGCTGTTCGGTGGGGACGGCGGCGATGTCCTGATCGGCGACGGCGGCAACGACCGCCTCTTCGGCGAGGCGGGCGACGACCGGCTGCGCGGCGGCATCGGCAACGACACCCTCGCCGGCGGGGCGGGCGACGATACGCTGACTGGCGGGCCAGGGGCGGACGTGTTCGACTTCGCCCGGCTGATCGCCGAGGGCGCCAATCTGATCGAGGATTTCGTCCGGGGCGAGGACTTCATCCGCATCCCGGGCGGCAGCTTCGCCGAACTCGTGTTCGCGCCGGCGGCGGGCGGATCGACCCTTGTCACCCTGCCGGGGGGCACCGCGATCCTGGTGCAGGGGATCGCCTTCGGCACGCTCGACGCGGGCGACTTCGCCTTCGTCTGAGCCCGCTCAGGCGAGCAGCGGCATAAGCCGCGCGGCCTCGTCGGCGCAGGGGGTCAGGCGGCTGCGGTCCTCGCCGGGGAAGAAGCGGGCGCGCAGCGCGGTGGGCATCGGCGCGGGCGTCTCGATCGCCACCCGCGGGCCGATCCGCGCGCCCTCGGCCTGCCAGCTTCGCGCCAGCGCGATCTGCGCCGCCTTGGTTGCCCCGTAGGCGCCGAAGAACTTCTGCCCCGCCCGCGGATCGTCCAGAAACAGCGCCGTGCCGGCCGGCGCGGCGCGCAGCAGGGGTTCGACGAGCGGGATCAGCAGGCCCGGGGCGCGGGCGTTCACCGCCAGCGCGCGCTCCCAGTCCTTGGGGTCGATATGGCCCGCCGGCGCCATGGGGGGGGCGTGGATCGCCGTGTGCACCCAGAGATCGGCGCGGCCCCAGCGGTCGAACACGCTGCGGCAGAGATGGCGCATCGCGTCGAGATTGGTGATGTCGAGCGGCGCCAGCATCGGCTGCGGCCCGCCTGCGGCGCGGATGGCATCGTCGAGCTCCTCGAGCCCGCCCTCGGTGCGCGCGACCGCCACCACCTGCCAGCCCGCCGCGCCCAGCGCCCGCGCCAGCGCAAAGCCCAGGCCGCGCGAGGCGCCGAGCACGAGGGCGATGCGGGGGGCAGGGGTCGGCGCGCCGGTCATGCCTGCGATCCTTGCCACCCGCGCCGCCGGCCTGCAAGGGGCGGCGGGGCCGGCGGCGCGGCGCTATTCGGCCGCCTTCGCCGCGTTGGTGACAAAGCCGCGCGCCAGCATGTCCGAGGGCGCCACGGGATAGTCGCCCGAGAAGCAGGCATCGCAATACTGGGGCGCCTGCGGGTTGCGGCCTGCCGCCTCTCCGGCGGCGCGATAGAGCCCGTCGAGCGAGAGAAAGCGCAGCGAGTCGACGCCGATGAAGTCGCGCATCTCCTCCTCGGTCATGCGCGCGGCCAAGAGCTTGTCGCGCTCGGGCGTGTCCACGCCGTAGAAGCAGGGCCAGGCGGTGGGCGGCGAGGCGATGCGGAAATGCACCTCGACGGCCCCCGCCTCGAGGATCATCTCCTTGATTTTCATCGAGGTCGTGCCCCGCACCACGCTGTCGTCCACCAGCACGATGCGCTTGCCGCGGACGAGGGCGCGGTTGACGTTCAGCTTCAGCCGGACCCCCATGTTGCGGATCTGCTCGGTGGGTTCGATGAAGGTGCGCCCGACATACTGGTTGCGCACGATGCCCATGGCGAAGGGGATGCCGGATTCCTGGCTGTAGCCGATGGCCGCAGGCGTGCCCGAGTCGGGCACCGGGCAGACGAGGTCGGCCTCCGCCGGCGCCTCGCGCGCCAGCTCGCGGCCGATGGCATGGCGCGTCTCATAGACCGACCGGCCGCCCAGAAGCGAATCGGGGCGCGAGAAATAGACGTGCTCGAACAGGCAGAAGCGCGGGCGCCGGGGCTCGAAGGGGCAAAAGCTCTCGACCCGGCCTCCCTCGATCACGATCATCTCGCCCGGCTCGACCTCGCGCAGGAACTCCGCGCCCACGATGTCGAGCGCGCAGGTCTCGGAGGACAGCACATGCCCCTCGCCCAGCCGCCCCAGCACCAGCGGCCGCACGCCCAGGGCATCGCGCACCCCGATCAGCTTGGTCCGCGTCATCGCCACGATCGAGAACGCCCCCTCGACCCGGCGCAGCGCGTCCTTCATCCGTTCCGGCAGGCTGCGCTGGATCGAGCGGGCCATCAGGTGGATGATGCACTCGGTGTCCGAGGACGACTGGAAGATCGCCCCGCGCTCGATCAGCTCGCGCCGCAGTGCCAGGGCGTTGGTGAGGTTGCCGTTGTGGGCGATGGCGCAGCCGCCCATGGCGAACTCGCCGAAGAAGGGCTGCACCTCGCGCAGGGCGGTGGGGCCCTTCGATCCGGCGGTGGAATAGCGCACATGGCCGATGGCGATGCTGCCCGGCAGCGTCTCCATCAGGCTGGCCTTGGTGAAGCTGTCGCGGACATAGCCGAAGCGGTGCGCGGTGCTGAACCCGTGTTCGGGGTGGAAGGCGACGATGCCCCCCGCCTCCTGACCGCGGTGCTGCAGCGCGTGCAGGCCGAGCGCAACGAAATTGGCGGCGTCGGACAATCCCGTGACGCCGTAAATGCCGCATTCCTCGCGCAGGCGATCGTCGTCGAAGGGGTGGGACGGCAGGGTGCGCATCACGACGGCGATTCCCGTGGGGCGAGCGTGCGCTTCTTCTTTAGGGGCCCCGGCGCCGCCTGTCACGGGGGGGGCGCCACCGGGGGATCAGTTTGCCGGTGCGGCGGGCGATGGCGCGGGCGCGGGGGCCGGGGCGGGGGGGCGCCGGCGCTCGCAGCCCGTCATCAGCTCGTCATAGCGCCCGATGATCCAGCCGGGCACGTCGTCGGGCAGCGCGTCCTCGATGCGGTCGTTCAAGCGGGCGAAGATGGCGGCCGACCGGCTCTGGTCGATGATCGGGATCGCCTGGCCGACGAAGGCGCGCTCGTAGACGACCAGTGCCACCGCGACCAGCACCACCCCGCGCAGCGTGCCGAACAGGAACCCCAGCGCCTGGTCGATGCCGCCCAGCGCCGAGCCCTGCACAACCGACGACAGAAGCGGCGTGAACAGCGCCGCCACCACCAGGGCCACCGCAAAGACCGCGGCGAAGGCTGCGATCATGGAGAGCTCACAGCTTTCCGACAGGACCCCCCCGACCATCGGCAACTCGCGCATCAGCGGCTCGACCTCGGGCGCGAAGACGAAGGCGACGACGGCCGCCGCGACCCAGCCGAGGATCGCCATGACCTCGCGGACCAGGCCGCGCGAATAGGCAAGGATCGCCGAGACGATGATGACGGCGGCCACGACCGCATCGACGATGGTAAAGCCGTCCATCCCGCACACTCCCCGACGGGGTCATCAGCCGGCCCCGAAGATTTCGCCCACCATCGTCGCCAGATCGGGCATGCGCCGCAGGCGCAGGTCGCCCTCCGCGCTGCCGTCGGTCATGCTAGCGCCCGATCGCGACGGCACTATGGCCTGGGTGAAACCAAGTTTCCGCGCCTCTTTCAACCGGTTTTCCGTCTGGCTGACGGGGCGCAGGGCGCCCGACAGGCCGATCTCGCCGAACACCACGGTATCGGGCGGCAGCGCCGCATCCTCGCGCGCCGACAGCAGCGCCGCGACCACCGCGAGGTCGGCCGCGGGCTCGCCGATGCGCAGCCCGCCCGCGACGTTGAGATAGACGTCGAGCCCCGCGAAGGGGATGCCGCAGCGCGCCTCGAGCACGGCGAGGATCATCGCCAGCCGCCCGCTGTCCCAGCCCACCACCGACCGGCGGGGCGACCCGGGGGGGCCGGGCGCCACCAGCGCCTGGATCTCCACCAGCAGCGGCCGCGTCCCCTCGATGCCCGCGAACACCACCGAACCGGGCGCCGGGCGGTCGCGTTCGGCCAGGAACAGCGCCGAGGGGTTGGGCACCTCGGCCAGCCCGGCGCCCGTCATCTCGAACACGCCGATCTCGTCGGCCGGGCCGAAGCGGTTCTTTACCGCGCGCAGGATGCGGAAGGCGTGGCCGCGCTCGCCCTCGAAGTAAAGCACGCAATCGACCATGTGCTCGACCACCCGCGGACCGGCGATCTGGCCGTCCTTGGTGACATGGCCCACCAGCACCACCGCCGTCCCGCGCCGCTTGGCAAAGCCCACGAGGTCGTGCGCGGCCTGGCGCAGCTGGGCCACCGACCCCGGCGCGCTGTCGACCGCGTCGGACCACATCGTCTGGATCGAATCGATCACCGCCAGTCCCGGCCGCTCGGCCTCGAGCGTGGCGAGGACATCGCCCAGCGCGGTGGCCGCCGCCAGCCGAACCGGCGCCGCGGTCAGGCCCAGCCGCGCGGCGCGCAGGCGCACCTGGGCCGTCGCCTCCTCGCCCGAGACGTAAAGACAGGACAGCCCCGCGCCGGCAAAGCGCGCGACGGCCTGCAGCAGCAGCGTCGACTTCCCGATCCCCGGATCGCCCCCCAGCAGCACCGCCGAGCCCGGGACCAGCCCGCCGCCCAGCACGCGGTCGAGCTCGCCCATGCCGCTGACCGTGCGCGGCGGGTCGGGTTCGGCGCTGGCGAGGTCCGAAAGCGGCAGCGCCCGCCCCCGGGCGCGCGGCCCGGGGGCGGTGGCGGCGCCTTCCTCGACGATGGTGTTCCACCCGCCGCAGGCGTCGCAGCGCCCGGCCCATTTGCGATGGGCCGCGCCGCAGGCGGTGCAGACGTAGGCGGGGGGCCGGGCCATGGCCGCAGGCTTGCCCGATCGGGCGGGGACGGGCAAGGCCCCGCCGCTGCGCCCGTGCCGCCGCCCGTGCCGCCGCCCGTGCCGAAGCCCGTGCCGAAGCCCGTGCCGAAGCCCGTGCCGAAGCCCGTGCCGAAGCCCGTGCCGACGCCCGGTTCCCCTCCCGGGGGCTAGAGCGCCGGGGTGCGGTAAAGCGTGCGGCCGCCGACGCGGATCTCGGCCTCGACGAGGAAGGGGCGCAGCGCGTCGGTCGCCAGCTCGACCCCGAGCCCCGGGGCCTCGGGGGCGCGCAGCATCCCCGCCGCGTCGAAGGCAAGCGGCGTCCGCACCATCGCCCGCGCCAGCGCCGAGGGCGCCGCCGGATATTCGCAGATGCACGCCTCGGCGTGGCCCGCAAAGGGCTGGAGCGAGGCCGACAGCGCCAGATGCGTGGTGAAGCTGTGGTTGACGAAGGTCACGCCGCGCGCCCGGGCGAGGTCGGCCACCGCCTTGGCCGGGCCGATCCCGCCGATCCGCCCGGTGTCGATCTGGATGAAGCGCACGCGGCCGTAGTCCATCAGATGCCGCGCCATGGCGATGTTGTGCGCCGCCTCGCCGCCGGCGAGCCCCACCGGGCTGCGCGCGGCCAGCGCGGCATAGGCTTCGTAGGCGTGGCCCGCGAACGGCTCCTCGAACCAGTGCGCGCGGGCGGCGACAAGGGCGGGCAGGCGCGCGGCGGCGGCCTCGACATCCTCGGAAAAGATCTGGCCGGTGTCGATCATCAGCCGGGCGTCCGCGCCCACGCCCTCGCGCGCGGCGGCGAACTGGTCGGCATCGGCCGCCGCCGCCCCGCGGCCGATCGGCCCCCAGCCGAACTTGACGGCGGCAAACCCCGCCGCCCGTGCTGCCCGGCCCCGCTCCAGCGTCGCCTCGGGCGTGTCGCCGAACAGAAGCGAGGCATAGGGCAGCTTGGGCTCGGACCGCGCATGTCCGAGCAGCCTCCAGACCGGTTCCTGCCGCGCCTTGCCCAGCAGGTCCCATAGCGCCATCTCGACGCCCGACCAGGTGTGCGCGGCCTGCAGCAGGTCCATGCTGTCCTGCGCGATCCGGGCAGCGATCGCTGCGACGTCCGCCGGCCCGTCAAGCCGCGCGCCCAGGACCGCGGCGCCCACAGGGCGGCAGGCGCCGTGCGACATCGGGCAGACGAAGGCCGCGATCGAGGGCAGGGGCGCCGCCTCGCACTCGCCCCAGCCGGTCAGCCCGCCCGCGGCCACCCGCACCAGCGCCGCATCCTGGCTGCCGTCGGCCGCGGTCGTGACCTCGGGCATCGCAAGATAGAAGAAATCCACCGCCTCGATCCGCATCGCCCGCCCTCTCGTCCTCGTCCGATCATCCCCGCCCGCGGCCCCACCCGCCCGCCACGGGCGCCCGCCGGGGATCAGCGCCAAAACAGCACCGGCCGCGGCGCAAACTCCACTCCCTCGTCCAGCGGATACATCGGCCGCGGGCAGATTGTGTGGCCGAGGCTCTCGAGGTTGGCCGAGGTCGCCCCGGGGGCGTCGATGTTGAAGGTCTTTTCGGCCCAGGCATCGAACATGTGCCCTTCGCAATGGGGCGACTTGACCACGATCAGGTCGAAGTCGCGCGGGTTGCAGCCGTTCGACCAGTAGAGCGCGCGGTCGAACAGGCTGACGCTGCGCGACAGCACCACGACGGTGAAGCGCCCGAAGGTCAGGACCGCCGAAGGTCCGGCATCGATCGGCGTGCCCATCGTCTCGAGCCGCGCGCGACCGTCCGAGAGCAGCTTCACCCGCGCCTCGACCGGCATCGGCGGAAAGCGCGCCGGGTCGATCGACCCGCCGAGGCCCACGCGGATCGTCGCCCCCACCCCGGCGGCATGGGCCGCCGCCGCCGCCGGGGCGTCCACGATCGGCGCCAGCACCCGGCCGGGATAGTCCGCCTTCTGCAGCGCCCGGAGGATCGCGTTCGAATCCCCCGTCGCCCCCGACGAGGTGGCATCGGCCGCGTCGGTGAAGATCACCGGCCCCTTCATGGTGCGCGCCTGGGCGATGGCGCGGGTCAGCCCGATCAGCTTGCCCTGCATCCGGTGGCGCAGCGGCCAGAACTCGGCGGCGATCCGCGCCGCCTCGGCCTCGGCCGTGGCCGGGTCGCCGTCGGTCGTCACCAACACCTGGCAGCCCAGCTCGGGGACGTCGGTGAAGGGGTTGCCGATGATGATGCCCGCGGCCAGCGCGGTGCCCTCGCGCTCGATGCGCTGGCACTCGCGGATCAGGTCGCCGTAGCAGCCGGTGCGGGTGACAAGCTCGTCGCCGCGCACCAGCGCCGGAATCCACACCCGCGCCGTCACCGGCCTTGCCCCGCCCATGACCCGCAGCAGAAGCTCCGCCGCCCGCCGCCCGGTGTCGGCGAAATCGACATGCGGGTAGGTGTGATAGATCGCCTGCCCGTCGGTCTGGGCCAGCATCCGCGCGGTGCAGATGCCGTGCAGGTCGAGCGACATGACCATGGGCTTGTCGGGGCCGATCATCCGGCGGATCTCCGTCAGCAGGTGGCCCTCGGGGTCAAGCTCGCCCACCGCCCCCATCGCCCCGTGGAGCGAGGCATAGACCGCATCGGCCTCGTCCGCCCGGGCGGCCACCGCCGCGAGGATCTCCTCCGACAGCCGCTGCCACCCCTCGGCCGAAAGGATGCCTGCGCTGCCCGCCCGGGCGGCGATGGTGGGGATCACCGCGATGTCGGGCCGCGCCTCGAACACCGCCAGCGCGCCCGCGACCTCGGTGTTGCGCCCGCGGTGCTCGAGCATCTCGGGCCCGCGCAGGATGGCGAAGTTGGCGTATTGCGAGGGCAGGGGATTGAACGACGAGATCTCCTGCTTGCAGTCGAGGATCAGGATCCTGGGCATGGCGGTCGTCCTTGCGCTGTTCGGCGATCAGCCGGGAAATTCGCTCATCACGACGGCGACGGTATCGCCGCGCGCCACCCGGCCGGGCCCGGCCGACATCCACAGCAGGCCGTCGTGCCCGCAGCGCAGCTCGACCGGCGGGCGGTCGATGTCCTCGACGAAATGCAGCCATCCCGCCGGCTCGCCTGCGCGCACCCGATCGCCGGCAAGGTTTGCCGGCTTGAAGGTGCCCGCCGCCGGGGCGAAGGCATAGCAGCCGCGGGCGGGGACATGCAGGTGCCGGGTGCCGCCCCCCCGTCCTGCCTGCCGGCGTCGGGTTCGCCCTCGATCACGCCTACGTGCCCGAGGATGTTGCGGATCCCCCGGCGCGCGATGCGGACCCCCTCGCGGTTCACCCGCCCCCAGCCGCCGAGCTCGGTGCCGAGCGACAGGATGCCCCGCCGCTCGACCGCCGAGGTCAGCGCAGCGCCCTCGTCCACGCCGCCGAAGACCACGTTGAAGGGCGCGCCGAAGGCCTCGGCCGCGGCCAGCGTGCGGGCCATCAGGGCGGGGGCGGCGATGCGGTGCATGTTGGTGGACAGCGCCGTGTCGCCGGAATGCCCCGCGGTGTGCAGATCGACCGAGACATCGACCACGGGCAGGATGACCGCATCGAGGTCATGCGCCACCCGCTCGCGGAAGCCGCCGCGCGGCGTGCCGGGGAAGCAGCGGTTCGTGTCTCGGTTGTCCGCGGGCGACAGGCGCGTGCCGGCCAGCACCGCCGGAATGTTGACCGCCGGCAGCATGATGACGCGGCCCTGCACCGCCTCGGGCCGCAGCGTGCGGGCAAGTTCCGAGACGGCGATGGGCCCCTTGCATTCGTCGCCGTGGATGCTGCCGGTGAACAGCACGGTCGGGCCCCGCCCGTTCTTCACCACGACGATCGGGATCTCGACGATCCCCCAGCCCGAGCGGTTGCGCGACAGGGGCGCGCGCAGATAACCCGCCTGCCGCCCCTCGGCCTCGAAATCGATGTCGGCCGCGATGCGGCTCGGCTGGGGCGCCTCGGCCATGTTGGTTTCTCCCGCCGCCGCGGTTCCCCTGCGCGGGGCTCGGCCGGTAATCGTATGATTGTATACTATCCTGAAGGATGTCAATATCGCCCGGCACGACACGTCAAGGAGACGGAATCGCATGATCGAGGCTCGCCCGGCGCTTTCTCCGCTGCCGATCACCCGCATCGCCGCCGTGCCGCTTATGGGCGAAAGCCCGCCCGGCGGCTGGTCGAGCGAGATCCGCGCCGAGGACCCGATCCACACCCTCATCGCGGTGCACACCGCGGCGGGCATCACGGGCCACGGCAGCGCCTTCGCCCCCGGTCCGCTGGTGGAGGCGGCCGTCGCCCAGCTCGAGCCGCTGTTTCTGGGCGAGAACGCGCTCGAGCCCGAGCGGGTGAGCGAGAAGCTGCACCAGAACAGCTTCTGGTTCGGCCGCGGCGGCACGCTGACCCATGCCATCAGCGGCATCGACATCGCGCTGTGGGACATCCTGGGCAAGGCCACGGGTCTGTCGGTGGGCCGGCTGGTCGGCGGGCGCCATCGCGACCGGGTGATGCCCTACTGCTCGCTCCTGATGGACATGCCGGGCCCCATGGCCGAGGCGGTGGCGCGCCACGCGGCCCAGGGCTTCCGCGCCTTCAAGATCGGCTGGGGCCCGTTCGGACGGCGCGACGATGCCCGGCTCGACGCCGCCATCGTCGATGACGCGCTTTCGGCCCTGCCGCCGGGGGGGAAGCTTTTCGTCGATGCCGGGGGGTCGGATGCCTACTGGCCGAACGGGCTGAAATGGGCGCTCTACACCGCCGACATGCTGGCCGAGCGCGGGGTGGGCTGGTTCGAGGAGGCGCTGCGGCCCGATGCGCTGGAGGATTTCGTCACCCTGCGGCGCCAGGCGCGGCTGCCGATCGCCGGGGGCGAGGTGCTGACGCGGCGCCAGGCCTTCCTGCCCTTTCTTGCCGCCGGGGCCTTCGACATCGTGCAGCCCGATGTGACCAAGGTGGGCGGGCTTTCGGAACAGCGGCGGATCGTCTGGATGGCGCAGGACTTCGGCGTGCGCTATGTCGGCCATGGCTGGAACACCGCGCTCGGGCTGGCGGCCGACCTGCAGCTGGCGGGCGCCTTTCCGGGGGTCGATCTGGTCGAATACATCGGCGGTTCGGCCTATGTCGACGATCTCGCGGCCAAGCCCTTCGGCCTCGATGCCGACGGCATGCTGGCCATTCCCGACGCGCCGGGCCTCGGCGTTGCGCTCGACCCCGCCCGCGTTGCCCGCTACGCCCCGCGCGCGGACCAGCTGTTCGCCGGCTGAGGCCGGACGCCCGCGCGACGAGAAAATCCTCGAGCATCGGCCTGCAACGACCTGATCTGTCGAGCATCCGCGCCTCGGGCGATGGCCGGTGCGCGCCGGTGCGGCGGATGAGAAGTGCCCTGCGCCATCCTGACCGATCAGGCGTCGAGCTCGACCCAGGCCGGAACATGGTCGGACGGCTTGTCGCCCGCCCGCGCCCCCGCATCGACCCCGGCGTCGAGGTAGAGGTCGGCCGCCTGGGGCGACAGGAGCAGATGGTCGATGCGGATGCCGTCGTTGCGCTCGAAGGCGCCGGCCTGATAGTCCCAGAAGGTGTAGACGCCGGGGCCGGGCAGCGCCAGCCGCACCGCATCGGTGAAGCCCAGATGCAGCAGGCGGCGGAAGGCCGCGCGCGCCTCGGGCAGGAACAGCGCATCGCCGGCCCAGGCCTCGGGCCGCGCCGCATCAGAGGGTTGCGGGATGACGTTGTAGTCTCCTGCAAGGACGAGCGGCTCCTCTGCCGGCAGCATGTCGCGGGCCCGCGCCTCGAGCCGCGCCATCCAGCCGAGCTTGTAGTCGTATTTCGGCCCCGGAGCGGGGTTGCCGTTGGGCAGATAGAGGCAGGCGACCCGCACCGCCCGCGCCCCGATCACCGTGGCCTCGATCCAGCGCGCCTGATCGTCGGCCGGATCGCCCGGCAGGCCGCGCGCCACATCCTCGAGCGGCAGCCGCGACAGGATCGCGACGCCGTTGAAGCCCTTCTGCCCGTGGGTTTCCACGCGATAGCCCAAGTCCTCGAACGGGGCGCGGGGAAAGCCGTCGTCCGCCGACTTGATCTCCTGCAGCAGCGCCACGTCGGGGCGTGCGGCCGCAAGCCACGCGGGCACGGCATGCAACCGTGCCCTGATGCCGTTGACGTTCCAGGTGGCGATGCGCATCGGGCCCCCTCCGCCTGGCCCGCGCGGGCCCTTGCCGTGGCGCCGCGCGGCCCGCGCTCAGATGGAAAAGCTCGTGCCGCAGCCGCAGGACGAACTGGCGTTGGGGTTGGTGACGGTGAAGCGGGCGCCGATGAGCTCGTCGGTGAAGTCGATCACGGCATCGGCCAGAAAGGGCAGCGACACGGCATCGACCAGCACCTTGCGCCCATCCCGCTCCAGCACGAGGTCGCCCTCGGCCGGCGTATCGAGCCGGATGTCATACTGGAAGCCCGAGCACCCGCCGCCCGCCACCGCCACCCGCAGCGCGGGTTCGGCCCCCGTGGCGGCGGCGATCTCGGCCAGCCGGGCGAAGGCGCGGTCGGTCACTTTCGGGGGCATCAGCATGGCGCGCAATCCGTTTCAGGTTTCCGACGCGGAACAGCTCGAATATAGGCAAGCGCGTTGCGCCCCACAAGCGATGCCCCGATGCCTGCCACGGTCCCGCCCCGGATGCCCTATGCCTGCGACCCGGCGGCAAGCCGCGGGCGGCTCTACCCCGAGCGGCTGTCCACCTTCCGCACCGAGTTCCAGCGCGACCGCGACCGGATCATCCATGCCTCGGCCTTCCGGCGGCTGAAGCACAAGACGCAGGTCTTCGTCGAGCACGAGGGCGATTATTACCGCACCCGGCTGACCCACACGATCGAGGTGGCGCAGGTGGCGCGCACCGTGGCAGGCGCGCTCGGCCTCGACACCGATCTGGCCGAGGCGGTGGCGCTTGCGCATGACCTGGGCCACACGCCCTTCGGCCATACCGGCGAGGATGCGCTGGCCGCGCTGATGGCGCCCTGGGGCGGGTTCGACCACAACGCCCAGGCGATCCGCATCGTCACCGCGCTCGAGCGCCACTATGCCGAGTTCGACGGGCTCAACCTGACCTGGGAGACGCTGGAAGGTATCGCCAAGCACAACGGCCCGGTCGGCGATCCGGTGCCGCAGGCGCTGGCCGACTATGTCGCGCGGCACGATCTGGAGCTGCACACCCACGCCTCGGCCGAGGCGCAGGTGGCGGCCATCGCCGACGATGTCGCCTACAACCACCACGACCTGCACGACGGCCTGCGCGCGGGGCTCTTCACCGAGGCCGAGCTCGAGGGCCTGCCGCTGGTCGGCCCCGCCTTCGCCGAGGTGGACCGCCTCTATCCCGGCCTCGCCCCGATGCGGCGGCGGCACGAGGCGTTGCGGCGCGTCTTCGGCGCCATGGTCGAGGACGTGATCGCCGTCGCCCGCGCCAGGCTGGCCGAGGTCCGCCCCGCCTCGGCCGCCGAGGTCCGCGCACTCGGGCGGCCGGTGGTGGCCTTCTCTCCCGGCATGGCAGCGGCGGTGCAGGCGCTGCGCGGCTTCCTGTTCGGCCGGCTCTACCGCGCCCAGCCGGTGATGGACGAACGCGCCCGCGTCACGCAGGTGGTGCGCGAGCTCTTCCCGCTCTACCTTGCCCGGCCGGCGCTGCTGCCGGCCGACTGGCAGGCCGATGTGGCCGCGGCGGCCGACGAGGCGGCACTGGCGCGGCTGGTGGCCGACTATGTGGCCGGAATGACCGACCGCTTCGCCCTGGCCGAGCATGCGCGGCTGATCGGCGGCGGGCGCCGTTGAATTGCCCGCCGCGCATGATAAAGCCTCGCCCGTTCAGGAGTGGGACGCGATGAACCTTTTCACCGACATCCGCGCGCTGGTGGTCGAGGTGCTGGCGGGGCTCGCCGCCGAAGGGCGGCTGCCCCGGGGGCTCGACACCGGGGCCGTGACGGTCGAGCCGCCGCGCGATGCGGCGCACGGCGACATGGCGACCAACGCCGCGATGGTACTGGCCCGGCCGGCGGGGCTTGCCCCCCGCGCGCTGGCCGAGCTGCTGGCCGACCGCCTTGCCGCCGACGCACGGATTGCCGCTGCCGAGGTGGCGGGCCCCGGGTTCCTGAACCTGCGGCTGGTGCCGGACGCCTGGCGCGCCGTGGTCCGCGCGGTGCTGGCCGAGGGCGCGGCCTTCGGCCGCGCGTCGCTGGGCGCCGGGCGGCGGGTGAATGTCGAGTTCGTCTCGGCCAACCCCACGGGGCCGATGCATGTGGGCCACGCCCGCGGCGCGGTGTTCGGCGATGCGCTCGCCCGCCTCCTGGCCTTCGCCGGCTGGGAGGTCACGCGGGAATACTACATCAACGACGGCGGCGCGCAGGTCGATGTGCTCGCCCGCTCGGCCTACGAGCGCTATCGCGAGGCGCACGGCCTGAACCCCGAGATCGCCGAGGGCCTCTATCCCGGCGACTATCTGATCCCGGTGGGCGAGGCGCTGAAGGCGCGCTTCGGCGACAGCCTGCTCGACCGGCCCGAGGCCGAGTGGCTGGCGCCGGTGCGCGAGGTCGCGACGGCGATGATGATGGCGATGATCCGTGAGGATCTCGCCGCGCTCGGCGTGACGATGGACGTCTACGCCTCGGAAAAGGCGCTCTACGGCACCGGCCGGATCGAGGCCGCGCTGGGGACGCTGCGGGACATGGGGCTGATCTACGACGGCGTGCTCGACCCGCCCAAGGGCAAGACCCCCGAGGACTGGGAGCCGCGCCAGCAGACGCTGTTCCGCGCCACCGCCTTCGGCGACGACGTGGACCGCCCGGTGATGAAGTCGGACGGAAGCTGGACCTACTTCGCCCCCGACATCGCCTATCACTTCGACAAGGTGACGCGCGGCTTCGACCTGCTGATCGACGTGCTGGGCGCCGACCACGGCGGCTATGTCAAGCGGCTGAAGGCGGTGGTGGCGGCGCTCTCGGGGGGGCGCGTGCCGCTCGACGTCAAGCTCGTGCAGCTTGTCAAGCTGACCAAGGGCGGCCAGCCGGTGAAGATGTCCAAGCGCGCGGGCACCTTCGTCACCCTGCGCGACGTGGTGGACGAGGTCGGCGCCGACGTCACCCGTTTCGTGATGCTGACGCGCAAGAACGACGTGCCGCTCGAGTTCGACTTCGACAGGGTGCAGGAGCAATCGCGGGACAACCCCGTCTTCTACGTCCAGTATGCCCATGCCCGCATCGCCTCGGTCCTGCGCAGGGCGGCCGAGGCGGGGCTTGCGGTGACCGACGCCGCGCTTGCAGCCGCCGATCTTGCGCCCGTCGCGCATGAGGCCGAGCTGGCGCTGGCGCGCAAGCTTGCCGAATGGCCGCGGCTGGTGGAGGTTGCCGCCCGCGCGAACGAACCGCACCGGGTGGCGTTCTATCTCTACGATCTGGCTTCGGAGTTCCACGCGCTCTGGACCCGGGGCCACGACACCCCCGCGCTGCGCTTCCTGCAAGAGGGCGATCCGGCCGCATCGGCCGCGAAAATCGCCCTTGCCCGGGCCGTCGCGGTTGTCATTTCCACGGGTCTTGGTATCCTTGGCGTCACTCCGGCCGAAGAGATGCGCTGACACCCAACAAGGCGCGCCCGGCCGGGGGGTTCGAGCAGGCGAGACCCCGCAGCCGATGCCCCCGCGCGTCGGGCCGGGGCGGCGAGGCAGGCATGACCGATCACTCCTTGCCCGGCGGCGGGGAGGGGCCCGCGCAGGCGGGCACCCTTGCGACGGTGTTGAACTGGACCGGCGCGCTGCTGTCGCTGGGCCTCGTCGTGGGCCTTTCGGTCTGGGGCTACCGGATGGCGGTGCGCGAGGTTTCGGGCGTGCCGGTGATCCGCGCCCTGGAGGGCCCGATGCGCCTTCCGCCCGAAGACCCGGGCGGCCGGCGGGTGGCGCACCAGGGCCTCGCCGTCAACCGCATCGCGGCCGAGGGTGCGGCCGCCCCGGCGCCCGACCGCATCGCGCTGGCGCCGCGGCCGCTCGACATCGGCGAAACCGACCGCCCGGCCGAACCGCGCGGCGCTGTGCTGGCGGTGGCGCTGCCGGCGCCGCCCGACCTTCCCCTCCCGGAAGAGGAGGGCACCGCCACCGACGCCCTCGAACAGGACGGCGAGGCCCTGCCGCTGCCGGGAGATCCGGCGATCCCGGCGGCGCTGGCCGGTGCGCTGCCCGAGGCGGCGCCCCCGCCCGCGGCAGAGGCCGCGGCGCCCCGCTTCGTGCCGCCGCCCGGGTCCCTTGCGCGCTCGATCCGCCCCAGGCCCCGGCCGGGCGGGGCGCAGCCGGGGCCGGGCGGCGGCGCGGGGGCGGATGCGGCGGTGCAGTCGGCGCTGGCCGGGGCCATGGCCTCGCTCGCGCCCCGCGCGGTGCGAGAGATCGACCCCGCCGCGATCCGCCCCGGCACGCGGCTGGTGCAGCTTGGCGCCTACGACGACGCCGCCGCCGCCCGCGCCGCCTGGGAGGCCGTGGCCGCCCGCTTCGGGGCGCTGATGGAGGGGCGCGACCGCGTGCTCCAGACGGCGGAAAGCGGCGGGCGCAGCTTCGTGCGGCTGCGCGTCGCGGGCTTTGCCGACGAATCCGACGCGCGCCAGTTCTGCGCCGCGCTGCGGGCCGAGGAGACGCCGTGCATCCCCGTCCTGATCCGCTGAACGCCGGCGCCACCGTCTTCGGCTGCGCCGGCCCGGTCCTGCGGCGCGACGAGGCCCGCTTTTTCGCCGCGGCCGATCCCTGGGGCTTCATCCTGTTCGCGCGCAATGTCGAAAGCCCGGTCCAGCTGCGCCGGCTGACGGCCGAGCTGCGCGCGGCCGTCGGCCGCGACGCGCCGATCCTGATCGACCAGGAGGGCGGGCGCGTGCAGCGCCTGACCCCGCCGCACTGGCGCCCCTGGCCGGCGCCGCTGGACGAGGCGCGGGCGGCGGGTGACCGGGCGGGGCGGGCGATGGAACTGCGCTACCGCATCATCGCGCACGAGCTGCGGGGGGTGGGCATCGACGTCAACTGCGCCCCCTGCGCCGACATTGCCGGGCCCGCGACCCACCCCTTCCTGCACGACCGCTGCTGCGGCGAGGATGTGCCCACGGTCGTCGCCGCCGCGCGCGGCGCGGCCATGGGCCTGCTGGAGGGCGGGGTGTTGCCCGTGCTCAAGCACATTCCCGGCCATGGCCGCGCCGGGACCGACAGCCACCTTGCGCCGCCCCGGGTCGATGCCCCGCCGGCAGAGCTGGCCGCCACCGACTTCGCCGCCTTCCGCGCGCTGGCCGACCTGCCGATCGCCATGACCGCGCATGTCGTCTTTCCCGCGCTCGATCCCGAGGCCTGCGCCACGCTTTCGCCCGCCGTCATCGGCGCGATCCGGGGCGAGATCGGCTTTGCCGGCCTGCTGCTCAGCGACGACATCGGCATGGGCGCGCTGGCCGGCCCGCTTGAGGCGCGCAGCGCCGCCGCGATCGCCGCGGGCTGCGATGTCGTCCTGCACTGCTCGGGCGATCTGGACGAGATGGCGGCCGTCGCCGCCGCCGCGGGGCGCCTGTCCGCGGCCGCGGCCGCCCGTGCGGCCGCCGCGCTGGCCGCGCGCCGCCCGCCCGGGCCCGTTGACATCCCGGCGCTGGCGGCCGAACTTCACGGCATCCGGCGCGGGCAGGGACATGGCTGACAAGGCCTGGGACGACGAAGGGCAGGGGGCATCGCCGCCCGGCGCGCGCCCCGGTGCGGCGCCCCTGCGCCTCTCCGACCGGCTGGCGGCCGAGGCGCTGATCGTCGATGTGGCGGGCTACGAGGGGCCGCTGGACCTGCTGCTCGCCCTGTCGCGCAGCCAGAAGGTGGACTTGCGCCAGATCTCGGTCCTGGCGCTGGCCGAGCAGTATCTGGCCTTCATCGCCCGCGCCCGCGCGCTGCGGATCGAGCTTGCGGCGGACTACCTCGTGATGGCGGCCTGGCTGGCCTATCTCAAGTCGCGCCTGCTGCTGCCGCCCGACCCGGCGGCCGAGGGGCCCTCGGCCGAGGACCTCGCGGCGCATCTGGCCTTCCAGCTCGAGCGGCTGGAGGCGATGCGCACCGCGGCGGCACGCCTGATGGCGCTGCCGCGCCTCGGTCGCGACCGTTTCGCCCGCGGCGCGCCCGAGGGGCTGGCCGAGACGCGGGCGCTGCAGCTGACCGCCTCGCTGATCGACCTGTTGCGCGCCTATGCCCGGGTTCGGACGCGCGATTCGTTCCGTCCCTATGTCCTCGACCGCGACGCGGTGCTGACGATGGAGCAGGCGCTCGAAGCGCTGCGCGCGCGCATCGGCTTTGCCGCGGACTGGCGCGATCTGGGCAGCTTTCTGCCCGAGGACTGGCGCGGCGAGCCCGCGCGCCGCCGCTCGGCCACCGCGGCGACCTTTGCCGCGGCGCTCGAACTCGTCCGCCTCGGCGAGGCCGAGATCGCCCAGGCCGGGCCCTTCGCGCCGCTGCGCCTCCGCCGCCGGCCCCCGCGCCCGGCGGGCGCGGCATGAGCGCGCCCGCAGAGGCGGACGGCCCGGCCGCCGATCCGCCCCCGTTTGCCCCGCCCCCGATCGAGGCGCAGCTGCGCATGGTCGAGGCGATGCTGTTTGCCGCCACCGAACCCCTGAGCGTCGCGGCGCTGGCCGAGCGCCTGCCCCCGGGGTCGGACCCCGCCGAGGCGCTGGCGCGGCTCGCGCGCGACTATGCCGGCCGCGGGGTGGAACTGTGCCGCGCGGGCGACGGCTGGGCCTTCCGCACCGCCCCGGATCTCGGCCATCTGATGCGCCGGCAGGTCACCGAGACGCGCCGCCTGTCGCGGGCGGCCACCGAGACGCTGGCCATCATCGCCTATCACGCGCCGGTGACCCGGGCCGAGATCGAGGAGATCCGAGGGGTCGCGGTCAGCCGCGGCACGCTCGACCAGCTGTTCGAGCTCGGCTGGATCGGTTTGGGCCGGCGCAGGATGACACCGGGGCGTCCGGTCACCTATACTGTGACCCAGGCGTTCCTCGACCATTTCGGCCTCGAATCGCTGCGCGACCTGCCGGGGCTGAAGGAGCTGCGCGCCGCCGGACTGCTCGACCGGGCGCCGTCGCCGGACGGCACCGGCGGCGGCACCGGCGGCGGGACCCGCACCGGGACTGGCACGGGGCGCGGCGACGAGCACGGGGACGCGGACGGGGACGCGGACGGGGACGCGGACGCGGGCGATCTGCCGGGGCCGGGGCAGGGGGCGCTGTTCGACGACTAGAGGCCGGCCAGGGATGCAAGCGGCCCGGTCGGGCCGCAAGGAGCGACGATGGACTTCAACCGACTGATCGGCATGATCGCACGGCTCTTCATGCGCAAGGCGGTGGGCAAGGGGATCGCCGCGGCGACCCGCGCCGGCCGCAAGGCCGGCGGCACCGCGGGCGGCGGACAGGGCGGCAGCGCGGGCAAGACCCCACCGGCGCCGGGCGGCAACAGCCGCGACATGGTCAAGCGCGCCCGCCAGGCCGCGCGGATCACGCGCCGCATGGGGCGCTGACGCAGGCCGCGCGGCGCCGGCCTACGGCGCGCGGAAGTGCTTGGACAGCTTCAGCCCCTGCCCCTGATAGGCCGAGGCGATGCCGGCGCCGTAGAGCGCGTCCGGCGGCGCGGCCATGCGTTCGTAGACCAGCCGGCCCACGATCTGCCCGTGCTCGAGCACAAAGGGTGCCTCGTGGCAGCGCACCTCGAGCACGCCGCGCGCGCCCGCCCCCCCGGCCGCGGCATGGCCGAAGCCCGGGTCGAAGAAGCCCGCGTAATGCACCCGGAACTCGCCCGCCATGGCGAGATAGGGCGCCATCTCGGCGGCATAGCCGGGCGGGATGTGCACCGCCTCGCGGCTGACGAGGATGTAGAAGGCGCCGGGGTCGAGGATGAGCTGCCCGCTGCGGCTGCGCAGCTCGTCCCAGAACTCGGCCGGATCGTAGGCGCCGATCCGGTCGAGGTCGATCAGCCCGGTGTGCGGCTTGGCGCGCCAGCCCACAAGGTCGCCCGACCCGGGGCGCAGATCGACCGAAAAGCCGAGGCCGCCCGAGATCAGCGCTTCGCCGCCGACCAGCCGCTCGCGGGCGTGCAGCGCCGCAAGGGCCGCATCGTCCAGCACCGCGGCGCCGCGGCGAAAGCGGACCTGGTTCAGCCGCATCCCCGGCCGGACCACGACCGAGAACGACCGCGGGCAGATCTCGGCGTAGAGCGGCCCGCTGTAGCCCGGCGCGAGGCGGTCGAACTCGACCCCGCCATCGGCGACAAGCCGCGTCAGCAGGTCGAGCCGGCCGGTGGAGCTTTTGGCGTTGGCGACCGCCTCGATGCCGGCCGGCAGGGCCAGGCGCTCGACCAGCTCGACGACATAGACGCAGCCCTTCTCCAGCACCGCCCCTCCGGCCAGGTCGATGCGGTGCATGGCAAGCTGCGCCAGCCGGTCGGCCACCCGCCGCCCCGCCCCGGCCAGGAACGAGGCCCGCACCCGCCACGCCGTGGCACCCAGGCGAAGGTCCAGGCTGGCCGGCTGCACCTGTCGGGGCTCGATCGGCTCCGGCGCGCGGATGACACCCGCCTCCACCAGCCGGCGGATCTCGCGGTCGGGCAGAACGCCGTGCGGCGCCAGGTCCGGCATCACGGCCGACCGCCGGCAGCCTGCGGGCGGGGGTAGTCCCCGCCATGGTCGGGCCGGCGAGATTTGAACTCGCGACCTTCCGCCCCCCAGACGGACGCGCTAACCAGGCTGCGCCACGGCCCGACGGGGGCGAGACATACCCCTTTCGCCGCCGGGCGCAAGGGAAAAGCGCCACGCCCTGCGGGCCGGGCACCGGGCCGCACAGCGGGCCTCAGCCGCGGCCCGGGGCGCTGCGCCCGGCCTCCAGCCGGGCACGCAGGGCGACGATCCGCGGCAGCAGCGCGGCAAGGCGCGCGCGCTGCGCCGGATCGGCCGGCCCCCCGCGCCGGCGCAGCGCGCGCAGGGCCATCGCCGGCGTCTCGGCCCACCAGGGATCGGCCTCAGCCCCGGCCGCGGGCGGCGGCGTGACCCCGTCCTCGGCCGCAGCCGCGGGCCCGGCCTGCGCGCTGCCCGCCTCGGGCGGCGGGGCAAGGCCCGGGCCGAGGGCAACGACCGTGCCCGCCGCGCCCGCGTCGGTCTCGGCATCCTCGTGCATCGGTGCCCCGGCCGCCTCGGCGAGGTCTGCGGCCTCAGCGGGCGCCAGCGCCGCGGGCGGCGGCAGCAGCGCCCCGCCCGCCGCGCCCAACGCCGCGACATGGCGCACCCCGCGTTCGCGCAGGATCTTCTGCACGCCGCGGGTGGTCAGCCCGTCCTCGTGCAGAAGCTTGCGGATGCCCGCCAGCAGCGCGATGTCCGAGGGGCGGTAGTAGCGCCGACCGCCCGACCGCTTGATCGGCTTCAACTGGCTGAACCGCGTTTCCCAGAACCGCAGGACATGCGGCGGCGTGTCGAGCCAGGCCGCGACTTCGCTGATCGTGCGGAAGGCGTCGGGCGACTTGTCCATCCGAGAGGCTTACCTGCGGTTGCCGGCGGCGACCCGTTCCTTCATGATATGCGAGGGCCGGAAGCTCAGCACGCGCCGCGGATGGATCGGCACCTCCTGCCCCGTCTTGGGGTTGCGCCCGATGCGCGCGGCCTTGTCGCGAACGCTGAAGGTGCCGAACGACGAGATCTTGACCGTCTCGCCGGCCACCAGCGCGTCCGCGACGTGCTGCAGCACGCTTTCCACAAGCTGCGCGGACTCGTTCCGCGACAGCCCGACCTCGCGAAACACCGCCTCGCTGAGGTCCATCCGCGTCAGTGTCTTTCCGCCCATCTTGTCCCCCGTTGTTCGGCGCAGCATGGGCGCAACGCATTCCCCTGTCAATATCAAGGGTTTGGAGCGGACGGTTGAACCTGTGCACCAGGCCGCGGCGTCGGCGGCTACCAGCGCAGCACCACCGCGCCCCAGGCCAGCCCGCCGCCGATCGCCTCGAGCACAAGAAGGTCGCCGCACTTGATCTGGCCGCGCGCCTTGCCCACCGACAGCGCCAGCGGGATCGAGGCCGCCGAGGTGTTGCCGTGGTCCTGCACGGTCACGACGACGCGCTCCAGAGGCACCTGCATGCGCTGCGCGGTCGAGGCGATGATGCGCAGGTTCGCCTGGTGCGGCACGATCCAGTCCACATCGGCGCTGGTCAGCCCGGCCGTGTCCAGCGCGGCATGCGCGGTTTCGGCCAGCTTCTCCACCGCATGGCGGAAGACCTCCTTGCCCTGCATCCGCACCACGCCGACCGCGCCGTTGCTCGACACCCCGCCATCGACATAGAGCAGGTCGCGGAAGCGCCCGTCGGAATGCAGGTCGGTGGCGAGGATCCCGCGGTCGAGCGGCGTGCCCTGCCCGTCGGCGGCCTCGACCAGAACCGCCCCGGCCCCGTCGCCGAACAGCACGCAGGTGGTGCGGTCGGACCAGTCGAGGATGCGGCTGAAGGTCTCGGCCCCGATCACCAGGACGGTGCGGGCCTGGCCCGACAGGATCATCGCATTCGCGTTGGCCAGCGCATAGACGAAGCCGGCGCAGACCGCCTGCAGGTCGAAGGCGAAGCCGCGCGTCATGCCCAGCCCGGCCTGCACCATCGTCGCCACCGAGGGAAAGGTGAGGTCGGGGGTCGAGGTGGCGACGACGATCGCATCGACCGCCCCGGCCGCACAGCCGGCATCGGCCAGCGCCGCCCGCGCCGCGGCCAGCGCGAGGTCCGAGGTCGTCTCGCCCGGGGCCGCGAAGTGCCGCCGCTCGATCCCCGAGCGCGTGCGGATCCACTCGTCGCTCGTCTCGAGCGAGGCGGCAAACTCGGCATTGGGGACGATGCGTTCGGGCAGGTAGTGCCCGACGCCCCTGATGACGGCCCGGATCGTCATGCCCCGCCGCCGCCCCCGTCCGCGGCGCCGCCCGCCGCCGGGCCCTGCGCGCGGTGCGCGGCGTCCCGGGCCGGGGCCATCGCGGCCGCAAGGCGCGCGGCCAGCCGCTCCTGAAACCCCGAGCGGGCAAGCTGGAAGGCAAGCTTGACCGCCGCCGAGATGCCGGTGGCGTCGGCGCCGCCGTGCGACTTCACCACCGTGCCGTTCAGGCCCAGAAAGACCCCGCCGTTGACGCGCCGCGGGTCGATCCGCCTGCGCAGGCGGCGCAGCGAGGTCAGCGCCAGAAGCGCCGCGATCCGCGACAGGACGCTGTTGGCGAAGGCCTCGCGCATGAAGTCGCTGATCAGGGCCGCCGTGCCCTCGCCGGTCTTGAGCGCGATGTTGCCGGTGAAGCCGTCGGTCACGATCACGTCCACGCGCGCCGAAGGAATGTCGCTGCCCTCGACGAAGCCCACATAGTCGTAGCCCCCGGCCTCGGCCGCCCGCGCGACCAGATCCTGCGCCGCGCGCAGCTCGGCGCGGCCCTTGTGCTCTTCGGTGCCGTTGCTGAGCAGGCCCACGCGCGGCCGTTCCAGCCCGAGACCGTTGCGCGCATAGGAGGCGCCCATCAGCGCGAACTGCACCAGATCCGCACCGTCGGCGCGCACATCGGCGCCGACATCGAGCATCACGTTGAAGCCGGTCGGGTTGCGCGACGGCCAGAGGCAGGCGATCGCCGGGCGGTTCACCCCGGGCAGCTTGCGCAGCCGCATCATCGCCAGAAGCATCAGCGCGCCGGTGTTGCCGCAGGAGACCGCGACCGTGGCCTCTCCGGCGCGGATGCTGTCGATGGCGCCCCACATCGAGGTCTCCCTGCCGTGGCGCAGGACGTGACTGGGCTTCTCCCCCATCCCGACCACGCCCGGCGCATGGCGGATGTCGCAGCGCCCGGCCAGAACACGGCGGCGGCGCACGAGCGGCTCGAGCACCGCCCGGTCGCCATGCAGGATGAAGGCAATGTCGGGGTTGACCGCCGCCGATCGCACCAGCCCCGCCACGACGGCCGACGGCCCGCGATCACCGCCCATGGCATCGACCGAAATCACGATGCGGCTGCCCGGTGCCGGATCGGTCGTTGGGGGGGCCGGCATGGCGCTTTGGGGCGCTCGGACAGGCGTCGGGCCGTCAGGCCGCGTCTTCGTCAAGCACGACGTCCGACGCCCGCGCGACCACCTCGCGGCCGTCGTAGTGGCCGCAGGAGGGGCAGACGTGGTGCGGTCGCTTGAGCTCGCCGCAGTTGCTGCATTCGTTGGGGTTGGCGGCGACCAGCGCATCGTGCGACCTGCGCATGTCGCGGCGCGAACGGGTCTTGCGGTTCTGCTGGACAGCCATCTCTCAACCTCGGTTGTCGTGGGGCGACGGGGCCCCGGGTTTCGCGCCCGCGAAGGCGCCGGTCGCGTCGCTGCAGGCCCGACGCCAGGCTCGAACAGGGGCGGCACCATATCCGGATTCGGCGCCGGCGCAAGCCCCTTTCGCCGGGTCGGGCCGCGCCGAAGCACGCCCTCCGGGCCTGCCGCGCGGGTCTGTTCAGCCCTCCTCCCGCCCGTCCGCCCCGCCCAGACGGTTGCGCAGGGCGGCAAGCCCCGCGAAGGGGCGCCGCGCGGCCTCCGGCTCGGCCGCATCGAGGGGGGGCAGCCCTTCGAGGCGCGGATAAAGCGGCACCGCCAGGGCCAAGGCCTCGCGCAGGACCGCGGGAAGGTCGATCTCGGCGCCCAGCGGCTCGAGGCTGTCGTCGGCCGGCATCTCGACCTCGCCGGGCCCGGGCGGCGGCAGCCCGGCGACATAGCGCCGCTCGACCGGCTCGCGCAGCATCGTGCGGACGGGCGCAAGGGTGACGACGCAGGGCTGTTCCACCTCGGCCTCGAGCTCGGCCACAAGCGCCCAGTCGTCGCGGCCCGCCGGCGCCAGCGTGCCCCGCAGCCGCAGCCGCGGCAGCGCGGTCAGCCCGAGCTCCGCCGCAAGCGCCGCACGCTCGGCCGCCGCCACGGCGATGTCGAAGGCCGTCGGCCGTGCGCGCGACAGCTCGGCCACGCGCAGCGGACGCAGGCCGCGGGCCGAAGGATCGGGGCGGACGGGATCGGGCATGGCGGCGCTCCTGCCCGGGCTGACCGGCCGGGGGGCGGGGGAGGGGGGCGGCGCGGGGCGTTCTTGAACCGGCCACCGGCTTTCTGTAAGCCGGTCCTCGGGCTCGGGCAAGCGCGGACGACCGCCGCGGACGGAGACGGGATGAAGGCCTTTGCATCGACGCTGCGGCTTGGGCTGGTCGCGCTCCTGCTCGGGGCGCTGTCGGCCTGCTCGGCGGTCTATCGCAACCACGGCTACATCCCGCCGCAGGAGGCGCTGGACCAGGTGGTGGTGGGGGTGGACACCCGCGACAGCCTGGCCGAGACGCTGGGACGCCCGTCCTCGACGGGGCTGCTCGACGCCTCGGGGTGGTATTACGTCCAAAGCCGCTGGCGGCATTTCGCCTATCGCGCGCCGGAAGAGATCGACCGCCAGGTGGTGGCGATCAGCTTCGACGCCCGCGGCACGGTCGCCAATGTCGAACGCTTCGGCCTGGAGAACGGCCGCGTCGTGGTGCTGTCGCGCCGCGTCACCGAAACCTCGATCCGCGGCGTCTCGTTCCTGCGCACGCTCTACCAGAACTTCGGCCGCATCCAGGCTTCTGACCTGCTGCGCTAGCGGCTGCCCGGCGGCTCGGTCCGGCCCTCGGCCTCGGGCTCGAAGCGCAACGCCACGCCGTTGATGCAATAGCGCAGGCCGGTCGGCGGCGGTCCGTCCGGAAAGACATGCCCCAGATGGGCGCCGCACCGCGCGCAGTGCACCTCGGTGCGCCGCATGAAGAAACTGCGATCCTCGCGGGTGCCGACCTCGGCGCCCTCGATCGGGGCGAAGAACGACGGCCAGCCGGTGCCGCTGTCGAACTTCGCGCTCTGGGAAAACAGTGGCGCGCCGCAGCAGACGCAGCGGAACACCCCGGCGACCTTGGGAAAGTCGTCATGGGTGAAGGCCCGCTCGGTGGCATGCCTGCGCGTGACCCGGTAGGCAAGATCGGACAGTTGCGCCCGCCACTCCGCATCCGATTTCACCACCGTCGGCGACTTTCCGCCTGCCCCTGTCATCAAGCCCTCCGGCCGTCGCGCAAGCGTCACGGCTTGCGGTTACATCTCCGCCGTTGTTCTAGCTGTGTGGCCGCCGCCGCCAAGAGCACTGGAAAGGCACATCCATGCTGTCGCTCCGCAAGGGCCGCTTCCAGGCCCGCTTTGCCGAGACCCCCGACGACCTGCTTCGCGCGCAACGCCTGCGTTACCTGGCCTTCGTCGCCCGGCGCCTGCCCGAGGGCGCCGCCGCCCCCGACAGCGCGCTGGATGCCGACGACTACGACGCGCGCTGCCGCCATGTTCTGGTCGAGGAGGTCGCGACCGGGACCCTCGTGTGCTGTTTCCGCATCCTGCCGCTCTCGGGCGGCTGCGAGATCGGACAGAGCTATTCGGCGCAGTTCTACGAGCTTGCCGGGCTGGCGCAGTATCGCGGGCGGATGGTCGAGATGGGGCGCTTCTGCCTGCACCCGGCCTGGCACGACCCCGACATCTTCCGCATCGCCTGGGGCGCGATGACGCGCATGGTGGACGAAGAGAAGGTGGACATGCTGTTCGGCTGCTCGTCCTTCATGGGCACCGAGGCCGAGGCCTACATGGATGCCTTCGCGCTTCTGCGCGAGAAGCACATCGCCCCGCGCCGCTGGCTGCCGCGGGTCAAGGCGCCGGCGGTGTTCCGCTTCGGCCGGCTGCTGCGGCGGCGCAAGGCCGACCCCAAGCGCGCGATGCTGGCCATGCCGCCCCTGCTGCGCACCTATCTCATGCTCGGCGGCTGGGTCAGCGACCATGCCGTGGTCGATCGCGAGCTCGGCACGCTCCATGTCTTCACCGGGCTCGAGATCAAGTCGATCCCGCCGGCCCGCGCCCGGCTGTTCCGGGCCGACGCCAGCTAGGCGCGGCAACCGCAGCGCTTGACGCCCCGCGCGCCGGCTTGTAGCCCCCCGGGCATGGCTCGCGGCGCGCTTCTGCAACTTTCCGGCGTCTCGCTGACCTTCGGCGGCCGACCGCTGCTGGACGGGCTCGATCTGGTCATCGAGCCCGGCGACCGGCTGGCGCTGGTCGGGCGGAACGGGTCGGGAAAATCCACGCTGATGAAGCTGATCGCGGGGCTGGTGGCGCCGGATCGGGGCACACGCACGCTCGCCCCCGCGACCACCGTGGGCTACATGGAGCAGGATGCCGACCTGTCGGCCTGGCCCACGCTCGGCGCCTATGCCGCCGCCGGGCTGCCCGAGGGCGAGGCCTGGCGCGTAGCGATCGCGGCCGAAGGGCTGGGGTTCCGGCCCGAAACGCCCGTCGCCACCGCCTCGGGCGGCGAGCGGCGGCGCGCGGCGCTGGCGCGGCTGCTGGCGCAGGCGCCGGAGCTGATGCTGCTCGACGAGCCCACGAACCACCTCGACATCGCCGCGATCCGCTGGCTCGAGGCGCGGCTGGCCGAGACGCGGGCGGCCTTCGTGCTCATCAGCCACGACCGCGCCTTCCTGCGCGGGCTGGCGCGCGGCACCCTCTGGCTCGACCGCGGGGTGCTGCGGCGGCGCGACGGGCCGTTCGACGGCTTCGAGGCCTGGCGCGACGAGGTCTGGGCGGCCGAGGACCTGGCCCGCCACAAGCTCGACCGCAAGATCAGGGCCGAGGCGAAGTGGGCGGTCGAGGGGATCAGCGCGCGGCGCAAGCGCAACCAGGGCCGGGTGCGGGCGCTGGCGGCGCTGCGCGCCGAGCGCGCGGGCCTGATCCGCCGCGTCGGGACCGCGGCGATGGCCTTCGCCGAGGGCCAGACCTCGGGCCGGCTGGTGATCGACGCCGAGCGCGTGACCAAATGCTTCGGCGACCGCACGGTTGTGCGCGAGGTCTCGCTCCGGGTGCTGCGCGGCGACCGGGTGGCCATCGTGGGCCCGAACGGGGCCGGCAAGACGACGCTGGTGAGGCTGCTGACCGGAGAGATCCAGCCCGACGCCGGCAGCGTGCGGCTGGGCACGGGCCTCGCGATCGCCGTGTTCGACCAGGCGCGCGCCGCGCTCGACCCCGAGGCGACGCTGTGGGAGGTGCTGACCGACAACCCCGCGACGCGGGTGCCCGGCGCCGCCGACCAGGTGATGGTGCGCGGCAGCCCGCGGCATGTGGTGGGCTATCTCAAGGAGTTCCTGTTCGACGAGGCGCAGGCGCGCGGCCCGGTCAAGGCGCTCTCGGGGGGCGAGAAGGCGCGGCTCTTGCTGGCCCGGCTGATGGCGCGCGACTCGAACCTGCTGGTGCTCGACGAGCCCACCAACGACCTCGACGTGGAAACGCTCGACCTGCTCGAGGAGGTGATCGCCGACTATCCCGGCACGGTGCTGCTGGTCTCGCACGACCGCGACTTCATCGACCGGGTCGCCACCGTGACCCTGGTGATGGCCGGCGACGGCCGGGTTTCGGTGCACGCGGGCGGCTGGCGCGAGGCGGCACAGGCGTTGCCCGAACCGGCGCAGGCCGCGGCGCCGCGCGCGGGTTCCGCGCCGCGGCGGACGGATACCGTCCGGCGCGGGGCGCAGGCGCTGACCTTTGCGCAGCGAAAGCGCCTCGAGACCCTGCCGGACCTGATCGCGCGGCTCGAGGCCGAGGTCGCCCGGCTCGGGCAGATTCTCGCCGAGCCCGACCTGTTCGCGACGGCGCCCGAGCGGTTCCGCAAGGCGTCCTCGGCGCTGGCCGAGCGGCAGTCGGCGCTTGCCGCGGCCGAGGAGGAGTGGCTCGAGCTTGCCGCGCGGGCCGAGGCGGAGGGGGCCTAACCCCTCAGCGGCGGTCCTCGACCTCGATGTAGTTGCGCCGCGGCTTGCCGATGTAGAGCTGGCGCGGACGGCCGATCTTCTGCTCCTTGTCGGCGATCATTTCCTTCCACTGCGAGATCCAGCCGACGGTGCGCGAGACCGCGAAGATCGGGGTGAACATCGCGGTGGGGAAGCCGATCGCGTCGAGGATGATCCCCGAATAGAAATCGACATTCGGGTAGAGCTTCTTCGAGACAAAATAGTCGTCCTCGAGGGCGATGCGCTCGAGCTCCTTGGCGACCTGCAGGGTCGGGTTGTTCTCGATCCCCAGAAGCCCCAGAACCTCGTCGGCCGACTGCTTCATCACCTTGGCGCGCGGGTCGAAGTTCTTGTAGACGCGATGCCCGAAGCCCATCAGCCGGAAGGGATCGTCCTTGTCCTTGGCGCGGCGGATGTAGTCGGGGATGCGGTCCGGCGTGCCGATCTCGCGCAGCATCTCGAGGCAGGCCTGGTTGGCGCCGCCATGCGCCGGCCCCCAGAGGCAGGCGATGCCCGCGGCGATGCAGGCGAAGGGGTTGGCCCCCGACGAGCCCGCCAGCCGCACGGTCGAGGTCGAGGCGTTCTGCTCGTGGTCGGCGTGCAGCGTCATGATGCGGTCCATCGCGCGCGACAGGACCGGGTTGACCTCGTACTCCTCGCACGGCACGGCGAAGCACATGCGCAGGAAGTTCGAGGCATAGTCGAGGTCGTTGCGCGGATAGATGAACGGCTGGCCGATGGAATACTTGAACGCCCAGGCGGCGATGGTGGGCATCTTGGCGATCATGCGGATCGCCGCCACCTCGCGCTGCCAGGGGTCGTTGATGTCGGTCGAGTCGTGGTAGAAGGCGCTCATCGCGCCGACCACCCCCACCATCGTCGCCATCGGATGCGCGTCGCGGCGGAAGCCGCGGAAGAAATACTGCATCTGCTCGTGCAGCATGGTGTGGCGCGTCACCCGCGTCTCGAAATCCTCAAGCTGCGCCGCGGTCGGCAGCTCGCCGTAGAGCAACAGGAAGCAGACCTCGAGGAAATGGCTTTTCTCGGCCAGCTGCTCGATGGGATAGCCGCGGTAGAGCAGCTCGCCCTGGTCGCCGTCGATGTAGGTGATGGTCGAGGCGCAGGAGGCGGTCGAGGTGTAGCCGGGATCGTAGGTGAACACGTCGGCCTCGGCATAAAGCTTCCGGATGTCGATGACATCGGGGCCGAGGGTGGGCGAATGCACCGGCAGCTCGTAGAGCTTGCCGTCGATGTTCAGCGTCGCGTTGCGGGTGCTCTCAGCCATGGTCGTCCCTCTCCTGCGGCCCGCGCGAAGCCCGCCGGGCGTTATCCCCTTGGTCCGGGGGCGGGCGCCGACGCGCCCTCACCCGGCCGCATCGCCGATCCGCGCCAGCGTCTCCGCGCGGCCGAGAACCAGCATCATGTCGAACACGCTCGGGCTGACCGAGCGGCCCGCAAGGGCGGCACGCAGCGACGCCGCAAGCCGGCCAAGGGCCATGCCCCGCCCCTCGGCCACCTGCGCCGCCGCGGCCTCGAGCGCCTCCCGGGTCCAGCTAGCATTTTGCAGGTGCGGCGTCAATTCTCGCAGTATACCACGGGATACATCGTCCAGCGCGGCGGCCGCCCTGGGCTCGGGCACGATCGGGCGGGAGGCCAGCGCGAACTGCGCCATCTCGAGCACTTGCGGAAGGGTCCTGGCACGCTCTTTGCACAGGTGCAGCGCCCGCAGCAGGGCGTCGCGCTGCGCGGCCGTCAGGGGCGGCTGCGCCGTCGCCGCAAGGAAGGCCTCGATCTCGCCGAGCAGCGCACCATCCTCCGCCAGCGCGATCTGCCGGCCGCAGACATATTCAAGCTTCCTGAGGTCGAGCCGCGCGGGCGCCCGGCCGATGCCCGAGAGGTCGAACCACGCCTTCGCCTCGGCGTCCGAGAACACCTCGGCATCGCCGTGGCTCCAGCCCAGCCGCGCGAGGTAGTTGCGCAGGCCGGCGGCGGGATAGCCCATCTTCTGATATTCCTCGAGCCCCACGGCGCCGTGCCGCTTGCTCAGCTTCTTGCCGTCGGGGCCGTGGATCAGCGGGATATGCGCGAACACCGGAAGCGGCCAGCCCATTGCCGCATAGATCTGGGCCTGGCGGGCGGCGTTCGTCAGATGGTCGTCGCCGCGGATGATGTGGGTCACGCCCATGTCGTGGTCGTCCACCACCACCGCATGCATGTAGGTGGGCGTGCCGTCCGAGCGCAGCAGCACCATGTCGTCGAGCTCGGCGTTCTGCCACACCACCCGGCCCTGCACCGCATCCTCGATCACCGTCTGCCCCGTGCGCGGCGCCTTCAGGCGGATGGCGAAGGGGGCGTCGGGGTGCGTCGCGGGGTCGGCCTCGCGCCAGGGGCTGAGGAACAGGGTCGAGCGGCCCTCGGCCCGCGCCGCCGCGCGGAAGGCCTCGATCTCCTCGGGGGGCGAGAAGCATTTGTAGGCGGCGCCCCGGGCCAGCATCGCGCGGGCGACCTCGGCGTGGCGCGAGGCGCGGGCGAACTGGCTGACCGGCTCGCCATCCCAGTCGAGGCCCAGCCAGGCAAGCCCGCGCAGGATCGCCGCCGTGGCCTCGGGGGTCGAGCGCGCGCGGTCGGTGTCCTCGATGCGCAGCAGGAACTTCCCGCCGCGGCCGCGGGCGTAGAGCCAGTTGAACAACGCCGTGCGCGCACCGCCGATGTGCAGATAGCCCGTCGGCGAGGGGGCAAAGCGCGTCACCACCGCGGGCGAGGCGCCGGTCGAAGGGTCGGACGTGGCAGCGGACATCGGCAGCAGTCCTGAACGGGCTCCGGGCAGAGGGGGCCCGGGCGGAACGCCGCGATTAACCTTTCGGCAACCATGCGGGCGCTAGCGTCGTACCGGTCTAGGCAATCGGCGGGGCAGGGGCAAGGGTGGCAGACACGATCACGCCAGCAGGCCCCACGGCCGGTGCCGGCGCGCGGCGCCTGGGCGCGGTGCTTGCCGCGCCGCTCGACGCGCTCGCGGCGGCGCGCGGGCAGCTGTTCGGCTTCGTCCCGGTCTGCCTGGCGATCGGCATCGGCCTTTATTTCGCGCTGCCGGTCGAACCGCCGCCGGCGGTGGCGGCGGCGGTCGGCGGTCTGGCGGCGGTGCTCCTAGCCCTAGGGCTCCGCGGGCCCGAACGGCTGCAGCCGCCGGCCGTGGCCGCGGGCCTCGTGGCCGCCGGGCTGGTGCTGGCCGTGCTGCGCAGCCATCTCGTCGCCGCTCCGGTGCTCGAGGCCCGCTTCTACGGCGCGATCGAGGGGCGGATCGTGGCGCTCGACCGCTCGCTGTCCGATGCCCCGCGGATCACGCTGGACCGGGTCGTGCTGGAGGGGATCGCGCCCGAGGCGACGCCGCAGCGCATCCGCGTTGCCCTTCACGGCGGCGCGGGCGACCACCTTTCGCCCGAGCCGGGCATGACCGTGATCCTGACCGGCCATCTCGCCCCGCCCGAGGGGCCGGCCGAGCCCGGCGGCTTCGACTTTCGCCGCCATGCGTGGTTCGAGCGGCTGGGGGCGGTGGGCTACACGCGCAGCCCGGTCCTGCTGCTCGAGCCCGCGCCCGCGCAAAGATCGGCGCTGGCGGTGCCGCGGCTGCGCGTGGCGATCTCGGCCGCGGTGCAGCGGGCGGTGCCGGGCGAGGCGGGGGCCTTCGCCGCGGCGGTGCTCACCGGCGACCGCTCGGGCATCGGGCGACGGACGCTCGAGCACCTGCGCGCGTCAAACCTGGCCCATCTGCTTGCGATCTCGGGGCTGCACATGGGGCTTCTGACGGGGTTTGTCTTTGCCGCGGTCCGCCTCGCCCTCGCGCTGGTGCCGCCGCTGGCGCTGCGGCTGCCGGCCAAGAAGATCGCGGCCGCCGTGGCGCTGGCGGCGGCGGCCTTCTATCTCGCGCTGTCGGGCGGCAACGTCGCGACCGAACGCGCCTTCGTCATGGTGGCGGTGATGCTGGTCGCGGTGCTGGCCGACCGGCGGGCGATCTCGCTGCGCTCGGTCGCGGTGGCGGCGGGGCTGGTTCTGCTGTGGCGGCCAGAGGCGCTGCTGTCGGCCGGGTTCCAGATGTCCTTCGCCGCCACCGCGGCGCTGGTGGCGGCCTTCACCGCGCTCACCGAGCTGCGGGCCGCGCGCCGCCGTCCGCCGCGCCTGCTGGCGGCGGCGGGGGCGCTGGTGCTGTCCTCGGCGGTGGCGGGCGCGGCAACCGCGCCCATCGCCGCGGCGCATTTCGGCCGTCTGGCCGACTACGGGCTTCTGGCCAATGTGCTGGCGGTGCCGATGATGGGCACCCTCGTCATTCCCGGCGCGGTGGTGGCGGCGGTGCTCGCCCCCTTCGGCCTCGCCGGGCTGCCGCTTGCGGCGATGGAGTTCGGCACGCGGTGGATCCTGACCGTGGCGGCCTGGGTGGCGGGGCTCGAGGGCGCGGTCACGCATGTGCCGCGGCCGCCGGCGGCGGTGCTGCCGCTGATGGCGCTCGGGGCGTTGTGGCTGCTGCTCTGGCCCGGACGCGCGCGGCTTGCGGGCGCGGCAGCGGTCGCGGCGGCGCTGGCGCTGTGGGCGACGGCCCAGCGCCCCGCGCTTCTTGTCGCTTCGACCGGCACGCTCGTCGGCGTGATGTCGGCCGACGGCAGGGTGCTGTCGAAGGCGAGCGGCGAGGGCTTCGTGGCCCGCAGCTGGCTCCAGGCGGACGGCGACGGCGCCACGCCGGCTGCGGCGGTGGCCCGGGGCCGGACCGACCGCTTCGACCTCGGGGGCACCGAGGTCTGGCACCTGACCGGCAGGGGGGCGTCCCAACGGCTGGCAGAGGCCTGCCGGCCGGGCCGTCTCGTCATTCTGGGCGCGCGGGCGCCGCGGGGCACGGCGCCGGCCTGCCGGCTGGTGGACGCCACGAGCCTTGGCCGCACCGGCGCGCTGGCGTTCGACACCGCGCCCGGCGGCCTGGTGCAGCGCAGCGCCTCGGACGAGGCGGGGCGCCGGCCCTGGACCGATCCCGCCCTGCGCCCGCCGCGCCGGCCGCGCCGCGGGGCCCGGCCGGGGCGGAGCGACGGGGAAGGGGCGGACACCCGGCAGGCCTTGTGCCGGCGACCGCAGGCGGGGCGGCGCCCACCGCCGCGGCAGGTGCCGCCCCGGGGTGTCAATAGCTGCGGATCAGCCCGACGAGGCGGCCCTGCACCTTGACCTGGTCGTCGCGCAGAAGCCGCGTCTCGTAGGCCGCATTCGCGGCCTCGAGCGCGATCATCCCGCCGCGGCGGCGGAAGCGCTTGAGCGTCGCCTCCTGCCCCTCGACGAGGGCCACGACGATGTCGCCGTTCTCGGCGGTGGACTGCGCGCGGATCACCACGATGTCGCCGTCGTTGATCCCGGCCTCGATCATCGAATCGCCCCGCACCTCGAGCGCGTAGTGCTGCCCGCGCCCCGCGAGCATCCCCTCGGGCACCGAGACATGGTGCGAGACCTCGCTCAGTGCCTCGATCGGCGTGCCGGCGGCGATGCGGCCCATCACCGGCAGCTCGGTGACCCCGGCCGCCGTCACCGGACGGGCCGCCCGCGGCTGGCCGGCGCGATCGCCCTCGACCACGCGCGGGGTGAAGGCCTCGCGCGCGGTGCCCCCGCGCTCCCCCCCGCGCTCCATCGCCTCGGGCAGGCGGATGACCTCGATCGCCCGGGCGCGGTGGGCAAGGCGGCGGATGAAGCCGCGCTCCTCGAGCGCCGTGATCAGCCGGTGGATGCCCGACTTCGAGCGCAGGTCGAGTGCATCCTTCATTTCGTCGAACGAGGGGGGCACTCCGTCACGCTGCATCCGCCGGTGGATGAACTCCAGCAGTTCCAGTTGCTTGCGGGTGAGCATGGCGTCGCCTCCGACCCGGGCCATCGATTGGGTTCGGCCCGCGTTCTACCATCGTTCCCCTTTTGTGTCAACGCCTTCGCGGCTCTGCCGATCAGAGGGGCAGATAGGCGGCGCGGTCCCCGGCCGTGGCGGGCGGCGCTCCGGCCGGGCGGATCAGCAGCGCGTCGGCCTGCGTGAGAATCCCGAGCAGCGCGCTGTCCTGCGAAGCGAAGGGGGCGATCCGCGGCAGGCCGTCGCCGGGGATCAGCCGGGCGCGCATGTACTGCGCCCGCGGCCCGTTGGCCGGCAGGTCGCCGGCCAGAAGCGCGGCGCGCGGCTGCGGCGCCGGATCGGGCAGGCCCTGCATCGCGCGCAGAAGCGGCAGCAGGAAGAGATGGCCGCAGACGATCGCCGACACCGGATTGCCCGGCAGCCCGAGCAGGACCGCGCCGCCCAGCCGCCCGGCCATCAGCGGCTTTCCCGGGCGCATCGCCACCTTGTAGAAGGCAAGCTCTAGCCCGCGCGCGCCCGCGACCCGCCCGACGAGGTCGTGGTCGCCGACCGAGGCACCGCCGATCGTCACCACCACATCGGCACCCTCGGCCATGTCCAGCAGGCGGTCGAGCGCGTCCGCCTCGTCGCGCGCCACCGGCAAGAGCCGGCTGCGGGCGCCCTCGGCCTCGGCCATCGCTGCGAGGGCGAACTGGTTCGAGGCGTAGATCTGCTCAGGGCCCGCCGCCTCGCCGGGCAGCACGATCTCGTCGCCGGTGGGAATGAAGGCAACCGTCGGGCGGCGCGCGACGACGGGCGCCGCCACGCCCATGGCGGCCAGCAGCGCCAGGTCGGCCGGGCGCAGGCGGCGCGGCGCCGCCAGCCGTGCCCCCGCGCCGAAGTCGCCCCCCCGGCGGCGCAGGTTCGCCCCGGCCGCCACGCCCTCGGCAAGGGTCACATGGCCGTCCGCCGCGGTCGCGTTCTCCTGGATCGCCACGCAGTCGGCGCCCTCGGGCATCGGCGCGCCGGTGAAGATGCGCACCGCCTCGCCCGGGGCCAGCCGCCCGCGCCAGCCCCGCCCGGCCTGCGCCGTTCCGGCAAGGCGCAGCCGTGCCCCCGCCGCGGCATCAGCCGCCCGCAGAGCATAGCCGTCCATCGCCGCGGCATCGAAGGGCGGCTGGTCGCGCAGCGCCACCGCGTCCTCGGCCAGCACCCGCCCCGCGGCCTCGCGCAGCGCCACCCGCTCGCCCGGCAGCGGCGCGGCCAGCGCCAGCACCCGCGCCAGCGCCTCGGCGACCGGAATCATGCGCCGGCCTCGAACCGGCCCGAGGCGCCGCCGTCCTTCAGCAGCAGCCGGATGCCGGTGATCGTCATCCCCCGATCGACCGCCTTCACCATGTCATACACCGTGAGGGCCGCGGCGGAAACCGCTGTCAGGGCTTCCATTTCCACCCCGGTCCTGCCGGTTGTGCGGACCGTCGCGGCAATCCTGAGGCCGGGCAGCCCCTCGTCCGCCACCAGATCGACCGCGACGCGCGAGATCGGCAGCGGATGGCAGAGCGGGATGAGCTCGGCGGTGCGCTTCGCCGCCATGATCCCCGCCAGCCGCGCGACACCCAGCACGTCGCCCTTCTCGGCCCGGCCCGACCGGATCAGCGCCAGCGTCTCGGGGCGCATCGCGATGCAGCCCTCGGCGGTGGCGATGCGGTCGGTCACCGGCTTGTCGGTGACATCGACCATATGCGCATGGCCGTCGGCGTCGAAATGCGTCAGCGCCATCAGAGCCCCCCCTGGCTGCGGAGCGGTCGCGCCAGCAGCGCCCGGGTCGCCGCCGCCACATCGGCGGCGCGCATCAGGCTTTCCCCGATCAGGAAGCAGCGCGCGCCGAACCGGGCGAGGTCGGCGAGGTCCTCGGGCGCGGACAGCCCGCTCTCGGCCACGATCAGCCGGCCTTCGGGCACATGGCGCGCCAGTTTGCGCGACACCTCAAGATCGACCTCGAAGGTCCTGAGGTCGCGGTTGTTGATGCCGATCAGGCGCGAGCTGAGCAGGGCCGCGCGGTCGAGCTCGGCGCGGTCGTGCACCTCGATCAGCACGTCCATGCCGAGGGCCGTCGCCGCGGCCTCGATCTCGGCCGCCTGAATGTCCGAGACGGCGGCCATGATGACAAGCACGGCATCGGCCCCCATCGCCCGCGACTCGGCCGCCTGCCAGGGGTCGAAAAGGAAATCCTTGCGCAGCACGGGCAGGCTGCAGGCCGCCCGGGCCGCGGCCAGATGCGCGGGCGCCCCCTGGAACGACGGGGCGTCGGTGAGGACCGACAGGCAGGTGGCCCCGCCCTCGGCATAGGCGCGCGCCAGCGCGGGCGGGTCGAAATCGCCCCGGATCAGGCCGCGGGACGGGCTGGCCCTTTTGATCTCGGCGATCAGGCCGTAGCCGGCGGCGGCGGCCCGCTGGAGCGCTGCGGCAAAGCCGCGCGGGGGCGGGGCCTGCCGCGCCTCGGCCTCGATCTCGCCCGCCGGGCGTGCGGCCCTGGCGGCGGCGATCTCGGCCAGCGTGTAGGCGCGGATGCGGTCGAGGATGTCGCTCATGCTGTCTTCCTAGCCTGCGTCGGCCGCGATGGGAAGCGGGCCCCAGCGGATCGGCGCCGCGCCGCGCGCCGCAAGCCAGGCGTTCACCCGGCTGAACGGGCGCGTGCCGAGGAAGCGCGCCTGCGACAGCGGCGAGGGGTGGCCCGAGGCGACCACCAGATGCCCGCGCCCCGCCAGCGCCGGCGGCGCGGCGGCCTGCGCCTGGCGCCCCCAGAGCAGGAAGGCGCAGGGCGGCCCTGCCGCGACGCGCCCGAGCACCTGCGCGGCAAGCCGCTGCCAGCCCAGCCGGGCATGACCGCCGGCCATGCCGGGGCCGACCGGGACGCTGAGCACGGTGTTGAGCAGCAAGACGCCCTGCGCGGCCCAGTCGGCGAGGTCCCCATCCTCGCGCAGGATACCCAGATCGTCCCGCAACTCCCTGAAGATGTTGCGCAGGGATCGGTCGGGCGCGACCCCGGGCGGATAGCCGAAGGCCAGCCCCGTCGCCCGGCCCGGCTGGTGGTAGGGGTCCTGGCCCAGAATCACCACCCGCACCTGGTGGGGCGGCGTCAGCTCGAGCGCGCGCAACAGTGCCGCCGGCGGCGGCTGCCAGGGCCGGGTTTCGGCGGCGAGGCGGGCCTTCAGCGCCGCCCAGTCGGCGGCGAAGAAGGGCAGGTCGTCCCAGCCCGCGGGCGGGTCGGGAAAGGCCGGCGCCGTCACGCCTGCGTGGCGCGGGCCAGCCGCGCGACCGTCTCGCGCGCGCGGCCCGACTCAAGGCTCTCGCGCGCCCGCTCGACCCCCTCGGTCAGGTCCGCGGCACATCCTGCCACGACCAGCGCCGCGGCCGCGTTCAGCAGCACCGCATCGCGGTAGGCGCCGCGCTCGCCGTCGAGCAGCGCGCGCAGCGCCGCCGCATTGTGGCCGGGCGAGCCGCCGAGGATCGCCTCGAAGGGGTGCACCGGCAGCCCCGCATCTTCGGGGTGAAGCGTGAATTCGCGGATCTCGCCCGCCGCCAGCCCGGCGACGCGGCTTTCGCCGGCGATCGAGAGCTCGTCGGTGCCGTCGCCGCCGTGCACCACCCAGGCCGCCTCGGAGCCGAGCGCGCGCAGGGTCTCGGCCATGGGGCGGATCAGATGCAGGGCGTAGGCGCCCGAGAGCTGCCGCAGGACCCCGGCGGGATTGGTGAGCGGCCCGAGGATGTTGAAGATCGTCCGCGTGCCCAGCTCGGCGCGGGTGGACATGACGTGCCGGATCGCGGGGTGATGCATCGGCGCCATCATGAAGCCGATGCCCGCCTCGGCCAGCGCGCGCTCCACGGTCGCGGGGCCGACCATGACGTTCACGCCCAGCTCGGCCAGCGCATCTGCCGCGCCGGACTTCGACGACAGGTTGCGGTTGCCGTGCTTGGCCACCGGAACGCCCGCCCCCGCCACCACCAGCGCCGCGGCGGTCGAGATGTTGAGCGTTCCCTTGCCGTCGCCGCCGGTGCCGACAATGTCGATGGCGCCCGCCGGCGCGTGCACGCGGTGGCAGCGGGCGCGCATCGCACTCGCGGCGGCGGCGTATTCGTCCACCGTCTCGCCCCGCGTCCGCAGCGCCATCAGAAGCCCGCCCATCTGCGCCGGCGTCGCCTCGCCGTCGAAGAGGATGGCAAAGGCCGTCTCGGCCTCGGCCCGGGTCAGCGGGCGCTCGGCCGCGGCGGCGATCAGCGGCTTCAGCGCCTCGCTCATGCCGGCACGCGCACCCCGTCAAGGAAGTTGCGCAGCAGCGCGTGCCCGTGCTCGGAGGCGATGCTTTCGGGGTGGAACTGCACACCCTCGATCGGCCGGCTGCGGTGGCGCAGGCCCATGATGGTGCCGTCCCCGGTCCAGGCCGTCACCTCCAGCGCCGCGGGCAGCGTGTCGCGCTCGACCACCAGCGAGTGATAGCGGGTGGCACGGAAGGGCGCGGGCAGGCCGGCGAACAGGCCCGCGCCGGCATGGTGGATGGCGCTGGTCTTGCCGTGCACCGGCTCGGCCGCGCGCACCACGCGGCCGCCGAAGGCCTGCCCGATCGTCTGGTGGCCGAGGCAGACACCGAGCAGCGGGATGCCGGTTTCCGCCGCCGCCAAGGTCAGCGGCAGGCAGAGGCCGGCGCGGTCGGGGTCGCAGGGCCCGGGAGAGAGCACGATGGCCGCGGGCCGCAGCGCCATCGCCGCCTGCACGTCCAGCGCATCGTTGCGCCGCACGGTCACCTCGGCGCCGAGCTCGCCGAGGTAATGCACGAGGTTCCAGGTGAAGCTGTCGTAGTTGTCGATCAGAAGAAGCATTTCCAGCCCCCCGCGCCGGAAGGGGTTAAGCTTGCCCCCGGACCGCGTTATAGATGCGCCGGTGCGGCGGGCGGGGTCAAGGCCCGCGGGGTGCAGCGAAAGGCGGTTCGGCGTGGCGCGCGGCTTTGCGGCGGGAATGCTTTGGGGCGGGCTGGCGGGCGCGGCGCTGCTGGCGGCGCTGGCGCTGACCCTGCCGCCGGTGCCCCCGCCCGCGCCGCCGGCGACCCTGCCGGACCCCGCGGGCGCGCCCGAGGCCCCGACGGCGGCGACCGGCCTGCCGGGCGATGTGGGCCGGCCCGCCCTGCCCGAAGCCGCCCGACCCGTGGCCGAGACCGCGGCGGCGCCCCCGCCGCTGTCGCCGATGGCTGCCGACGCGGGCCTCGCGCCCGGCACGGCCGCGCCGCCGCCCGCGCCGCCAGCCGGGGGGCCCGCCCTTGCCGCTGCCCCGCGGCCCGAGGCGGCGGCGCCGGCGGT
>CALJZN010000028.1 GCA_937983405.1 uncultured Paracoccaceae bacterium | reverse complement strand
GCTGCGGCGGGCGGAGCTGCGCGACAGGCGCGAACCGCCGGGCGACGCGCCATGCGTCGCGGCCGGGGCATCCTCGGCCGCGTCGCCCGCGGCGGCGGCCGGCACCGGGTTTGCGGCGCGGGGGATCGTTGTCTTGGTCAGCGCCTCGATCGCGGCGACATACTTGTCGTCCGCGGGCGTGGCGATGGTGTAGGCCTTTCCCGACCGGCCGGCGCGCCCGGTGCGGCCGATGCGGTGGACATAGTCCTCGGGATGGGTGGGCACGTCGAAGTTGAACACATGGCTGACGGCAGGAATGTCGAGCCCGCGCGCCGCCACGTCCGAGGCGACCAGCAGATGCAGCGTGCCGTCGCGGAACCCCTCAAGGGTGCGGGTGCGCACCGACTGGTCGAGGTCGCCATGGATCGGCGCGGCGTTGAAGCCGTGGCTTTTCAGCGACTTCGCCACCACATCGACCTCGGTCTTGCGGTTGCAGAAGATGATCGCGTTGGTGCAGGCGGCCCCCTCGGCCCGGATCAGCGCGCGCAGCACGTCGCGCTTGGCGGCCGAGGTCTGGTCGCGCCGGGCGGGCTTCACCTCGATCAGCGCCTGCTCGATGGTCGCCGAGGCGGTGGCCTGGCGCGCCACCTCGACGCGCGCGGGATTGGACAGGAAGGTGTTGGTGATCCGCTCGATCTCGGGCGCCATGGTGGCCGAGAAGAACAGCGTCTGGCGGGTGAAGGGCGTGAGCTGGAAGATGCGCTCGATGTCGGGGATGAAGCCCATGTCCAGCATGCGGTCGGCCTCGTCCACCACCATGATCTGGACGCCGGTCAGCAACAGCTTGCCGCGCTCGAAATGGTCGAGCAGCCGGCCGGGCGTCGCGATGAGAACGTCCACGCCGCGGTCGATCAGCTTGTCCTGCTCGGCAAAGCTGACACCGCCGATCAGCAGCGCCTTGGTCAGCGGGGTGTACTTGGCGTAGGTGTCGAAGTTCTCGGCCACCTGCGCGGCCAGCTCGCGCGTGGGCGCAAGCACCAGGCTGCGCGGCATGCGCGCCCGCGCCCGGCCCTTGGACAGCAGCGTGACCATGGGCAGCACGAACGAGGCGGTCTTGCCCGTGCCGGTCTGGGCGATGCCCAGAACGTCGCGGCCGTCCAGCGCATGGGGAATGGCCTGCGCCTGGATCGGTGTGGGCACCGTGTAGCCGGCATCGCTGACAGCCTGGAGGACCCGCGGGTCCAGCTTGAGATCGGAAAAATTCGTCATGCGTGTCCATGTAGTGCGGCATCGGGCCGCAACGAGAGGGGGACGCATGCGTTCCGGCGTCCCGGCGTCGGCAGGGCGGGCCCCGATGGGCCGACCATGCGGGGCGCTTACTGCAAAGCGCGCTCGAGGTCAACCAAGCGCCCACTTCCCGCGCCGCGGCGGCGCGCCTATGTTCGGCCGCGAGCGAGTCCGCCATGGAACAAGCGTCTGCCACTCCCTCCGGTCCCGATCGCCTGAGCCGCGCGTCCGCGGCCGGCGATGCCCTGGTCATGCTCGCCGGGCGGGCCCTGGGGGATTTCGACCGCGCCCTCGCCACCCTTGAACAGAGCGAGGATCCGGAAGGCCCGCACCAGGCGCGCGTCGCGCTGCGCCGGCTGCGCACGCATCTGCGCGCGGCGCGGCAGCTGTCGGCAGACCGCGCGCTGGCGCCGCTCGAGGCCGAGGCGCGCGCCCTCTTCCGCACCCTCGGGGCGTTGCGCGATGCCGACGTGCTCCTGCACGATGTCGGCGCGCTCGACGCGGCCACGCTGGCCCGACGCTTCGCAACGGCGGCGACGGTGCGTGCCGATGTCCGCGCGCGGCTGGAAGCGGCGAGGGCACGCGACTTCGCCGCGAGGGCCGCGGCGATGCTCGCGGCGCCCGACTGGCGCGGGCCGCGCGCTGCCTGGCCGGTGGACCGGTTCGCCGCGCGGGCGCTCGACCGCGCGATGGACAGGGTGGCCGGCCACGGCAAGCGGCTGGATCTCATGCCCGATGCCGAGCGCCACGAGGCGCGCAAGGATCTCAAGGCGCTGCGCTATCTGGTGGACGATTTCGCGCCGCTCTTTCCCGCGAAGAAGGTCGCGCCGTTCCGGCGGCGGCTGCGGCGGCTGCAGGATTCGCTGGGGTTGCTCAACGACCTGGCACTGGCCCGGGCGCAGGAGGGCGAGGCCGAGACGCCCGAGGCCGCGCAGCGCCGGACCGATGCCCTGGCGTCCGCTGCGGCCGACTGGAGGGCGCTGCGCAAGGCGCACCCCTTCTGGTAGCGGCGGTTCCCCATGGCGCCGGCCGCCTCGCCGTGGCAGGATGCAGGGCGGGGTGCGGCGGCGGACCGGCGGAACCGAGGGCAGGACGATGACGGCAGGACGGATGCTTTGGGCGGCGGCGGGGCTGGCGGCCCTTGGCGGCTGCTCGCCCGAGCCCTCGGGCGGCGACGTGGCCATGTCGCAGACGGCGGGGCAGGCCTTTTATCTGGACTATTGCTCTGCCTGCCACGGGCGCACGGGCCGCGGCGACGGCCCGGCGGCGCCGGGCCTTTCGGTGCGCCCGGCCGACCTGACGCGGCTGAGCGAGCGCAACGGCGGCACCTTCCCGATCCTGCCGGTGATGGGCAGGATCTACGGCTACACCCAGGGCCGCGGCGGCGGGGGTGGCCCGATGCCCGAATTCGGGCCGCTGCTGGACGGCGACACGATGCTGGTCGATCTCGGCGACGGGGTGCTGACGCCCACGCCCGTGAAGCTGATCGCGCTGGTCAACCACCTGGGCGCGCTGCAGCCCGACTGAGGCGCGCCGGGCAGCGGCCTTGCGCCCGGACCCGCGGCCGCCTATCAGGCGCCCCATGCCCGACGCCTCGAACCGCCCTCCTCTGCCGCCCGAGATCGCGCGGCGCCGCACCTTCGCCATCATCTCGCATCCCGATGCGGGCAAGACGACGCTGACCGAGAAGTTCCTGCTCTACGGCGGCGCGATTCAGCTGGCGGGGCAGGTGCGCGCCAAGGGCGAGGCGCGGCGCACGCGGTCCGACTTCATGAAGCTGGAACAGGAGCGCGGCATCTCGGTCTCGGCCTCGGCGATGTCGTTCGACTTCGGGGCCTTCCGCTTCAACCTGGTGGACACGCCCGGCCACTCGGACTTTTCCGAGGACACCTATCGCACGCTGACGGCGGTGGACGCCGCGGTGATGGTGATCGACGGCGCCAAGGGCGTGGAAAGCCAGACGCGCAAGCTGTTCGAGGTGTGCCGCCTGCGCGACCTGCCGATCTTCACCTTCTGCAACAAGATGGACCGCGAGAGCCGCGACACCTTCGAGATCATTTCGGAGATCCAGGAGAGCCTTGCGATCGACGTCACGCCGGCCTCCTGGCCGATCGGCGTCGGGCGCGAGTTTCTCGGGGCCTACGACCTCTTGAACGACCGGCTCGAGCTGATGGACCGGGCCGACCGCAACCGCGTGGCGCAGTCGGTCCGGCTCGAGGGGCTGGACGACCCGCGGATGGCCGAGCATGTGCCTGCCGAGCTGCTCGCCCGGCTGCGCGAGGAGGTCGAGATGGCGCGCGGCCTCTTGCCGCCCTTCGATTCGCGCTCGGTGCTCGAGGGCCATCTGACGCCGATCTGGTTCGGCAGCGCCATCAATTCCTTCGGGGTGCGCGAGCTGATGGAGGGAATCGGCCGCTTCGGCCCCCCGCCGCAGCCGCAACGCGCCGAGGGGCGCGCGGTGCTGCCCGAGGAGGCGGCGGTTGCCGGCTTCGTCTTCAAGGTGCAGGCCAACATGGACCCGCGCCACCGCGACCGCGTCGCCTTCGTGCGCCTGGCCTCGGGGCATTTCGTCCGCGGCATGAAGCTGCACCATGTCCGCACGGGCAAGCCCATGGCGGTGTCGAACCCGGTGCTGTTCCTGGCCGCCGAGCGCGAGACGGCCGAGGAGGCCTGGGCCGGCGACATCATGGGCATTCCCAACCACGGGCAGCTGCGCATCGGCGATGCGCTGACGGAAGGCGAGGGGCTGCGCTTCACCGGCATCCCGAGCTTCGCGCCCGAGCTCTTGCAGACCTGCCGCGCGGGCGACCCGATGAAGGCCAAGCATCTGGAGAAGGCGCTGATGCAGTTTGCCGAGGAGGGGGCGGCGAAGGTGTTCCGCCCCGCCGTCGGCTCGGGCTTCATCGTGGGCGTGGTGGGGGCGCTGCAGTTCGACGTGCTCGCCAGCCGGATCGAGACCGAATACGGCCTGCCGGTGCGCTTCGAGGGCAGCCAGTTCACGAGCGCGCGCTGGGTCTCGGGCGACAAGGCAGAGGTCGAGCGCTTTGCCGCCGCCAACCGCGGCCACATGGCCACCGACAGCGACGGCGATCTGGTCTATCTCACCCGCCTGCAATGGGACATCGACCGCGTCGCGCGCGATTTTCCAGCCGTGAAGCTGAGGGCGACCAAGGAGATGATGGTCTAGGGGCAGCGCTGCGGGGCCGCCCCGGCCCGCCCTGGCCCGGCTGCGCGTCGCACAGGATCGCAGCGGTCGGCAGCCGCCGGATCGGGCAGCCAGCCCCGGCGCCTGCGGCCGCCGCCGCGAATGCCTGCCGACCGGCGCCGGCGACCCTGGCGGGAAGACCGAGGTGGCCGGCCGTGACCCCGGGCTTGCCGAGGGATGCCCCGGCTCGCCGTCGCGGCGGCCGACAGCCTGCCCGCCGGCTGCCCCGCCCGCTGGGGTTGCACCGAGGGCGCCCCGGCGACGCAGGCCGCCGGCGCGGCGCCGATCGGGTCCTCGGGATGGGTGCCCCCGGCCCCCCTTGAACCGCGTGCGGACCGCGGAGCGCAGCGCCGCAAGCGTGCCGCTGCGGTTGGACACCGTGCCGCTGCCGCCGCCGGGGCTGCCCGTCGCTATGGCCGATTCGCTGCGTGTCGCGCGGCGTCCCGTGACCCGCGCCGCGCTGCGGCGGCGGGCGGGGATGGCTGCCGTCGGCCGCAACCGGCACTCATGGCGCCTCTCCTTCGGCGTCGGGGGCCGGCGCGCCCGCCCGCGCCACCAGCACATCGGCGGGCGGGTCGCGGATCAGGTCGCGCACATGATGGCCCAGCGCCCCGGGATCGCTGCGGCTGGAGGCCCCGAGCGCGAGGAGGTCGGGGCGGAACTCCTCGACCGCGAGGGCGAGGAGTTCGTGCAGGCCACCCGGCACGATCATCGGCGCGGGCACCTCCGGCGGCAGGCGTGCGGCCCAGACGGCGGCGGCCTCGGCTGCCTCGGCCGCGGCCCGATCCGGGTGCAGCCGGTCGGCAAGCGACAGCGACTGCGCGTGCAGCAGCTGCATCCGCGCGGCAGGGGCCAGGCGGCGGGCGGCAAGAATGGCGGCGGCGCAGGACGGCCCGAAGGCTGTCAGCGCCAGGATGCGGGCATAGGGGGCGGGCGCGGGGGCGCGGGCCAGCAGCACGGGGCAGCGCGCAGCGGCAAGCATGCGCTCCATCGTCGTAAGGCGCAGCGTGTCCAGCACGCGCGGCCGGTGCAGGCCCAGCACCAGCAGCTCGGCGCCCACGGCCGCGGCGGCGGCGGGGATTGCCTGGTCGGGCGGGCCAAGATAGGCCTCGGCGGCATAGTCCACGCCGGCGGCCTCCGGCCGGGCGGCCAGTGCGGCCAGAAGCGCCGGACGCGCCGCGGCCACCGTCGCTCCGTCCGCGTCGGGGTCAAGCGCCGTGACGGCCACCAGCCGCGCGGGCAGGGTCGCCGCCAGCAGGACCGCGCGGGCGATGGCGGGGGCCGAGCGGTCGGTCAGGTCGCTTGCGACCAGGATCGTCGTCATGCCGCGTGCTCTCCCTGCCGCATCGCCTTGCCATCATCCTAGCGCGTTGCGCGCGCGGCGGACAGGGGTCAGGGGCGGCGGGTGCAGGGGCGGCGGGTGCAGGGGCGGCGGGTGCAGGGGCGGCGGGTGCAGGCGCGGCGGGTGCAGGCGCGGCGGGTGCAGGGGCGGGGGAGGGCCTCGGTCAGCGCCCCGGGCGGGTGTGGAAGAGGCGCTCGCGGCCCACCGCCTCGAGCAGGCCGCGGTCGGCCTCGGTGCCGAAGTGCTGGTCCTGCTTCAGTCCGGGGAAGCGGGCGCGCACCTCGTCGGCTAGCTCTTCGGGCAGGGCGGTCAGGGTGCGTTCGTTGACCATGAGGCTCTCGGCCGCGATTCCCTCGGCATAGACGATCTCGTGCCGGTCGAAGACCAGGCTGAAGTAATCGACGAAGCCGCCCTCGCGGACAAAGACCTGCGCATCATCGACGAGGTGCTTGGCCTGAACCAGAACCTCGGGCGTCGTGCGGCCCGCCAGCCGGTCGCGGCGATACAGGAACAGCCGCGCGTGCGGGCTGACCACCAGGTCCCGGGCGTTGCCCAGCGTGCCGGCGGTGATGACGACCGGCGCCAGGCTGCCCAGCGCGCGCAGCGTGGCCTTTCCCAGCCAGCGCAGCGGCTGGGCGCCGTGGTCGCGCGTCAGGATGCGCTCGCCGGGCGTCAGCGCCTCGATCGGGGTCTGCCGGCCGTCGGCCAGGGTGATCAGCGTGCCTGCCGCGAAGGACACGCAGAGCACGTCCGACAGCCGGACGCCGCGCGCCTCGGCCTCGGACGAGATCAGGGTGACGTCGATCCCGGGGGCCAGCGGGCCCATCGGCAGCACGAAGGCTTCGGCCCGCTCGGGCGCACCCCGAGGGACCAGCGACAGGAGCAGCACATCGACGAGGTCGCCGTCGGGCGTCATCAGCCGGTGCCGCGCGCGCACCTCCAGCCGGTCGCCCGGCGCCCCGCGCTCGGAGCCCGGGGCGATCTGCTGGGCCCCCGCGGCGCGGCCCTGGGCGAGCGCAAGGCGGATCGAGGCACCGGCGGGGTCGAGCTGATAGATGTCGCCGGCGCAGACCGCATCGCAGTCGCCGAGCGGGTCGCCGGCGTTGGTTCCCCAGGTCACGAACAGGTCGGACGCCGGATAGACCCGGCAGGTGACGCCGGCCACCGGCGCGGTCGCTGTCGCGGCGGTCGGATGCGGGGGGCGAAAGGCGGTCTGGGGCATGGCCTCGGATCGTTTTGCGTCAGATACGGCGACTGGGACGCCGACGCAGCGTCGGCACGACCCGGGCGCCCCCCGACCGGACCCAACAAAGTTTCGCGAACGGTTCGCCGACGGTCAAGCCTGCCGGGCGCGGGCATCTCGGATGGTCTGTTTCGTCTCAGGCAACGCCCCTCAGGCAACGCCCTCAGGCAAGGCCCCGCGCAGCGGCCCCGGCCAGGCGTTCGGCCTTCCCTGCGTCGGGACACGGTGCTATCGGGTGAGGCCGGACGCAGGACGGCAGGGAGGGGCGGGCATGGAGCTTGGACTGCGCGGCAAGCGGGCGCTGGTCTGCGCCGCATCGAAGGGCCTCGGCCGCGGCTGTGCCGAGGCGCTGGCCGCGGCGGGGGTGGAGCTGGTGGTGAACGCCCGCGGGGCCGAGGCGCTGCAGGCCGCGGCCGCCGAGATCGCGGCGCGGCACGGGGTGCGGGTGGTGCCGGTGGCGGCCGACATCACCGACCCCGAGGGTCGGGCGGCCGTGCTTGCGGCCGCGGGCGCGGTGGACATCCTGGTGACCAACGCCGGCGGCCCGCCCCCGGGGCTGTGGAGCGACTGGACGCGCGAGGATTTCATCCGCGCCCTCGATGCCAACATGCTGACGCCCATCGCGCTGATGCAGGCGCTGCTGCCGGGGATGATCGCCCGCGGTTGGGGGCGGGTGGTGAACATCACCAGCCAGGCGGTCAAGTCGCCCATCCCGCAGCTCGGCCTGTCGAATACCGCCCGCACCGGGCTGACGGGCTTCGTTGCGGGCACCGCGCGGCAGGTCGCGCCCCACGGCGTGACGATCAACAACCTTCTGCCCGGGATCCACGCCACCGACCGCGCCGATACGCTGGACAGCGCCGTGGCGCTGGCCGAGGGCATCTCGCTCGAGGAGGCGCGGGCGCGCCGCGCCGCGACCATCCCGGCGCGGCGCTACGGCACGGCCGAGGAGTTCGGCGCGGCCTGCGCCTTCCTCTGCTCGGTGCATGCGGGCTTCATCGTCGGCCAGAACATCTCGCTCGACGGCGGCGCCTTCTGTGCAACGATGTGACGCAAGCGCGCGCCCGTCCGTGGCCGCGCAAATTTTCGGGGCCGCCGGCAAGGGTCTTTGATCCCGCGTCGTTTGCCCATACATGAGGGGGCATGGCCGGGGCGCGCCCCGCCAAGCCGTGAGGGAGAGGACAATGTTCAACAACATCGGGCTTCCCGGCCTGCTGCTGATCGCGATCGTCGTGCTCGTGCTGTTCGGGCGCGGGAAGATCAGCGCGCTGATGGGCGAGGTCGGCAAGGGCATCACCGCCTTCAAGCGCGGGGTCAAGGACAGCACCGAGGAGGAGGCCGCCAAGCTCGAGGCCGCCAAGGACGTCTCGCCCCAGACCCAGCCCGAACGGGACAAGGCCTAGCGCCGGTCACCCGGCACGGGCTGCGGCACCGCCATGTTCGACATCGGCTGGAGCGAACTGCTCATCATCGGCATCGTGGCCCTGATCGTCGTGGGCCCCAAGGATCTGCCGGGCATGTTCCGCGCGCTGGGCCGGTTCACCGCCAAGGCCCGCGGCATGGCGCGCGAGTTCCAGCGGGCGATGGAGAGCGCGGCCGACGACTCCGGCGTGAAGGACATTGCCCAGGACCTGCGCAAGGTCGCCAATCCGGGCAAGGCCGGGCTTGATGCGATCCGCAAGACCGTGAGCGAGGCGACCGCGGGGCTCGAGGGGTTGCGCGACCCGCTCCGCAACGAGCCGCCGCGCCCAGCGGCGCCGCCGGCGGCGCCCCGCGGGGACGGTGCCGCCACCGCCGCCCCGGCGCCATCGGCCAGCCCCGCGGCCCCGGCCGGTGATGCTGGCGCCGACGCGGTGCGGTCGCGGCCGGCCCCCGCCTCGGACCCGCCGACGAGGGAAGGGGCATGAAGGGCGACGAGATCGAGGATACCAGCGCGCCGCTGATCGAGCATCTGGCCGAGCTGCGCACGCGGCTGATCCGGTCGGTGCTCGCGTTCCTTGCGGCGATGGTCGTCTGTTTCATCTTCTGGAATCCGATCTTCAACGTCCTGACCCAGCCCGTGTGCGGCGCGCTGGCCACCCGCGGCCAGGACTGCGGGCTGATCCTGATCAAGCTGCAGGAGGGCTTTTTCGTCGCGGTGCGCATCTCGATGTTCGGCGGCTTCGTGCTGGCCTTCCCGATCATCGCGCATCAGCTGTGGCGCTTCGTGGCGCCGGGCCTCTATCGCAGCGAGAAGAACGCCTTCCTGCCGTTCCTCGTGGCCTCGCCGGTGATGTTCGCGCTCGGAGCGGCCTTTGCCTTCTTCGTCGTCATTCCGCTCGCCTTCGACTTCTTCCTGACCTTCCAGCAGCCGGGAACGCTCGAGGGCGGCGTTTCCGCGCCCGCCGGGGGCGAGGCGGGGGCGGCCATGGCCACCGCCGGCGTGACCTTCCAGGGCTCGGTCGAGGAATACCTGTCGCTGACCACGCGCTTCATCGTCGCCTTCGGCCTGTGCTTCCAGCTTCCGGTGCTGCTCACGCTCATGGGCAAGGCGGGGCTGGTGTCGTCGGCCGGTCTCGGCGGCGTGCGCAAATATGCGGTGGTGGCGATCCTGACGCTGGCGGCGATCGTCACGCCGCCCGACGTGATCACCCAGCTCATCCTGTTCTCGGTCGTCTACGGGCTGTACGAGATCTCGATCTTCCTGGTCCGCCGGGTAGAGCGGAAGCGCGACGCCGAGCTGCGCGCGCAGGGCCTGCTGGACGAGGACGAGGGGGCCGGCGCGTGAGCGACGGGGCGCTGTTCGTCGGCGGGGGCGGGCCCGGCCATGGGGTGCCGCAGCGGCTGCTCTTGCGCTATGCCAACCGCCACGGGCTGATTGCGGGGGCGACGGGCACCGGCAAGACGGTGACGATGCAGGTGCTGGCCGAGGGCTTCTCGGCCGCGGGCGTGCCGGTGTTCCTCTCGGACGTGAAGGGCGATGTCTCGGGCATGGCCGCGCCCGGCTCGGCCGAGGGGCGGCTGCACGACGCCTTCCTGAAGCGCGCCGCGACCATCGGGCTTGCCGATTTCGCCTATCGCCGCCATCCCGTCGCCTTCTGGGACATCTGGGGCGAGAAGGGCCATGCCCTGCGCGCGACGGTGGCCGAGATGGGGCCGCTCATGCTCTCGCGCATGCTCGAGCTGACCGAGGCGCAGGAAGGCGTGATGAACGTGGCCTTCCGCCTGGCCGACGACGAGGGGCTGCCGCTGCTCGACCTGAAGGATCTGCGCGCGATGCTGGTCTGGATCGGCCAGAACGCGAAAGACATCGGCCAGCGCTACGGCACGGTCGCCCCGGCCTCGATCGGGGCGATCCAGCGGCGGCTGCTGGTGCTGGAAACCCAGGGGGCCGACCGCTTTCTTGGCGAGCCGGCGCTGGACCTGGCCGACATGATGCGCATCGATCCCGCCACCGGCATGGGGCAGATCAACATCCTCGCGGCCGAGCGGCTGATGTCCTCGCCCCGCCTCTATGCGACCTTCCTGCTGTGGCTTCTGTCCGAGCTGTTCGAGCGGCTGCCCGAGGTCGGCGACCCGCCGAAGCCCGTGCTCGTGTTCTTCTTCGACGAGGCGCATCTGTTGTTCCGCGACGCGCCGAAGCCCCTGTTGGCCAAGGTCGAGCAGGTGGCGCGGCTGATCCGCTCGAAGGGGGTGGGCATCTGGTTCGTCACCCAGACCCCCGCCGACGTGCCGGAGGCGGTGCTGGGCCAGCTCGGCAACCGCGTCCAGCACGCGCTGCGCGTCTACACCGCGCGCGATGCCCGCGACTTGCGTCTGGCCGCCCAGACCTACCGCGCCAACCCCCGCTTCCCAACAGAGGAGGCGATCCGCGAGGTCGGCACCGGCGAGGCGGTGACCTCGTTCCTCGAGGATCGCGGCGTGCCGGGCATGGTCGAGCGCACGCTGATCCGCCCGCCCGCCACCCGGATCGGCCCGCTGGACGATGCCGCGCGCGCGGCGCTGATCGCGGCCTCGCCGCTGGCGGGGAAATACGACAGGATGTTCGACCGCGATTCGGCGCATGAGCGGCTCGAGCGGCGCGCCGCCGAGGCCGCGCGCGAGGCCGCGCGGGCCGCCGCCGCGCCGGAGCGCGAGGCGTTTTCCCGCGCCCGCCGCTACGAGCCCGCGGCGCCCGCCCGCCGCAGCCCGGCCGCCCCGGCCCGCGCCCCGGCCGCGCGCAGCGATTCGGTGACCGACGCCTTCGCCAAATCCTTCGCGCGGCAGATCGGCACCCGGACCGGGCAGGCCCTGGTGCGCGGCGTCCTCGGCTCGATCTTCCGCGGCCGCTGACGCCGGGCAGCGTCTGCCCCCGTCACAGCGGGCGGATGCGCAGCTTGGTGATGCGATTCTCGCGCTTCTGCGCGACCTCGAAGCGGAAGCCGTGGAAGCTGAACACCTGGCCCTCGGCCGGGATCATCTGCGCTTCGTGGATGACAAGGCCGGCGATGGTGTTGGCCTCGTCGTCGGGCAGGGTCCAGTCCATGGCGCGGTTGAGGTCGCGGATGGTCATGGCGCCGTCCACCAGCACCTCGCCGGTCTCGAGCCGCTTGAGCGGATGTTCCGCGTCGATGTCGAACTCGTCGGTGATCTCGCCCACGATCTCCTCGAGGATGTCCTCGAGCGTGATGAGGCCCCGCAGCGCGCCGTATTCGTCCACCACAAGCGCGAAATGGCTGCGCCGGCGCAGGAACTCGCGCATCTGCTCGTCCAGCGGCGTGGTCTCGGGCACGAAATAGGGCTTGCGCGCCACCTTCAGCACGTCGAGGTCGCCCAGCCGCCCGGGCCGGCCACCCTCGCCGCGCAGCACCCGGTCGAGTTCGCGCAGCAGGTCCTTGGCATGGATCACGCCGAGGATGTTCTCGACGTTGCCCTTGTAGAGCGGCAGGCGCGAGTGCGGCGAGGCGAGGATCTGGCGCACGATGCGGTCGGGGCCGCTGTCGATGTCGATCATCTCGATCTCGCTGCGGTGGCGCATCACCTCCTCGACCGTGCGGTCGGACAGATCGAGCGTGGCGAGCAGGCGGTCGCGGTCCTCCTTCTCGACCGCGCCCTCGGAATGGCCCAGCGCGATGGCGCCCGCGATCTCGTCGCGGAACGCCAGGATGTGGCTGTCGGGGTCGGTGCGCACACCGAACAGGCCCAGCATCAGCCGCACCAGCCGCCGCACCACCGAGACGACCGGCGCAAAGACGAGGATGAGGGCCCGGATCAGCGGCGAGACGCGCAGCGCCACCGCCTCGGGGTTCGAGATGGCATAGGTCTTGGGCAGCACCTCGCCGAACACCAGCACCAGCGTCGTCATGCCCAGCGTCGCCAGCGCCACCCCCGAATCGCCGAACAGCCGCGTCAGCAGGGCGGTGGCGAGCGCGGCGGCGAGGATGTTGACGACGTTGTTGCCCAGAAGGATCGCGCCGATCATCCGCTCGCTGTCCTCGGTCACCTTCAGCGCCGTTTCGGCCGCGCGCGAGCCCTTGTCGGCCTGCGCCCGCAGCTTGCTGCGCGAGGCCGCGGTCAGCGCCGTTTCGGACCCCGAGAAGAAGGCCGAAAGCATCAGCAGCACGAGGATCCCCGCCACCGTCGCCCAGAAGGCGGTGTCGAGCACTGTTGAGCCTGGGTCCATGAAGGGGTGTGCGGCCGGTCCGGGAACCCCGGTTATCGCCCGTCCCGCCCGTCGCCGCAAGCCTCCTGCGCGGGGGCCTCGCGGGCCAGCGGATGATGCTCGAGCACCAGCGCCTTCAGCCGCGCGTCGAGGACATGGGTGTAGATCTCGGTCGTCGCCACATCGGCATGGCCGAGCAGCGTCTGGATCACCCGCAGGTCGGCGCCGCCGGCGAGCAGATGCGTGGCGAAGGCATGGCGCAGCACATGCGGGGTCACCCGGGCGGGGTCGAGCCCCGCCTCGACCGCCAGCGTCCGCAGCAGCTGGAAGAACCCCTGCCGCGTCAGATGTCCGGCCGCGCCGCGCGAGGGAAAGAGGTGGCGCGAGGCCGGCCGCCCGGCCGCCCGCGCCGCGGCCTCGGCGGCATCGCGCGCGGCGAGCCAGGCGGCCAGCGCGTCGCGGGCGGCGGGGGTCAGGGGCACCAGCCGTTCCTTGCCGCCCTTGCCGCGCACCAGGATCATGCCGGGGTTGCCCCGCACGGCGGCCACGGGCAGGCCCACCAGCTCGCTGACCCGCAGGCCGGTGGCGTAGAGCAGTTCCATCAGGCAGGTCGCGCGCAGCCGGTCGGCCCGCGGGCGGGCCTCCGACCGCGCGGCGTCGAGCAGCGCGCCGACCTCGGCCTCGCTCAGCGTCCTGGGCAGGCGCGGCGCGCGGCCGGGGCCCCTGAGGCGCTGCGCCGGGTCGTCGGGTCGCCAGCCCTCCCCGAGCGCGAAACGGTAGAGCTGGCGGATCGAGGCGAGCCGCCGCGCCCGCGTCGTCCGCGCCAGCCCCGCGGCATCGCAGGCGACGAGATAGTCCTCGATCTCGGCCCGGCCGGCGGCCGCAAGGCTGCTGCCCCGCCGCCCGAGCCAGGCGGAAAAGTCGATCAGGTCGCGGCCGTAGGCCAGAAGCGTGTTGCGCGCCGCCCCGGCCTCGGCCGCGCGGGCGTCGAGGAAGGTGGCGATCCAGTCCTCCGCGCGCGCGGGCGCCGCGGTCATCCGCGCGGCCCCAGAAGCAGCAGCTCGAGCGCCGCGCGCCGGGCATGGCCGGCCAGGTTCAGCCCGACCAGGATCGCCAGCCCCTCGCTGACCCCCAGCGGATCGCCGCGCGCCCCGGCATCCAGCCGGTCGAGGGCCAGAAACAGCGCCTCGCCCGTGCGCTCGGCGGCGGCGAGGCGCGCGGCGGCCGGGGGCAGGCGCGTGGCCAGCAACCCGTCGCGCACCGCCCCACGCAGGGCGTCGGGCGTGACCAGGCCGCGCAGGGTGCCGCGGGCGACGGCCAGAAGAAAGGCCTGGCCGGCATCGGTCGGCGCGCGCCGGCGCGCCACCGCCTCGGCCGCGGGCGAGAGCAGCACGATGCGCAGCGCCAGCTCGCCGGCCGCGCCCGGCAGATCGAAGCCCGCGAGATCCTCGCCGAAAAGCGCCGGAAGCATCGCCTCGAGCCCCGCCTCGGCCATGCGGTCCCAGGCGACGGGCAGGGCGGCGGCCAGCGCCGCCGGATCGCGCGCCCGGATCGCGGCCTCGAGGCGCTGCACCGCCGCCACCCGTTCCCACACCCCGCCCGAGGCCGAGGGGGCGCGTTCGGAATAGACCCCCAGCAGCCGGTTGGCCGCAATCGCGCCCGTCCGCGCCAGCCGCTCGGCCGCGGCCAGCTGCGCCCGCCAGCCGGCGGTCGAGGCAAGATCGGCATGGGCGAAGGCCGGCGGCAGGGTTGCGGTGGGCAGCGGCTCGCCCACCGCCTCGTGCAGCCGCCAGGCCAGCGCCGTCGCGTGCGCGGGCGGCGCCAGCGCGTCCGTCCCGGCCTCGTCGTCCTCGAGGTCGAGGAAGCGCGCCACCAGCGCCGCCTCGTCGGGCGCCAGCAGGCCCAGCGCGCGGGCGGTGCGGAAGGTGATCGCCGCCGCCGGCCAGTCGCCGCCCCGCGCCAGGCAGAAGACACGCGCGGCCGGCCCGGGTGCGGGGGCGGCGGGCCGGTCGAGCGCGGCGCAGGCACGCTCGTCATCGCCGAGCAGGATCGCGGTGTCGAAATATCGGGCGATGCGCGGGGCGTCGTCGAGCCCGGCGGCCTCGATCAGCGCGATCGCCGACTCGAGCGCGCCCAGCGCCAGAAGCCGGTCGACCCGCGCCAGAAACAGCGCGCCATCGCCCGAAGCGTCGGCGCGCGGCGGCTCGGCCTCGACGAGAAGCAGGCGGAAGAACAGCTCGCGCGCCGCGGGCGGCAGGTCGGGGCGGGGGGCGGACAGGGCCGCCACCAGCGTGGCCGCCTGCGAGCCGCGCCAAAGCGCCGCCGGAAGCCCCGCGGCCTCGGCCGGCACCAGCCCTACGGCATCGAGCCGCCGCCCCCCCAGCGCATCGACCGCGATCGTCCCCCCGGCCGCCGCCCCGCCGTCGGGCGGCGCGGCGCCCGGGGGGGCGGTGGCGGTTTCGGTCAGCCAGTCGATCGCCGACAGCGGCCCCGTGGCCGCCGCGGGCTGCCCCCCCGACAGCAGGGCCGCAAGCCCGAGCGCGGCGGGTCTAATTGCCATCGATCCGCACCGGAATGCTCATCTCGTGCTGGACCGGGCTGAGGTCGCCCAGGTAGGCGAAGGCCGCAAGTCCCAGAGCCCCGAGGACGACGAGATAGACCAAACCCCGGAGAAGATATCGCATGGTGCCCTGCCTGCCGCCGCCTGCCTGCCGGTGCCGTCCGGTCTGCCTGCCGGCCGGTTGTGCCGGCCTTGTCGAGCGCCCATCATATATGGCCTTCGCCGCGAAATCACGCCATTCAGGGGCAGGGCGGCGATCGGCGGGGACACGGGCGCGTGAGCGGACGTCTGAAGAAGACGGTGGCGATGGTGGGCATGATGGGGGCGGGCAAGACGGCCGTGGGCCAGGCGCTGGCGCGGCTCCTGGGCGTGCCCTTCGTCGATTCGGATGCCGAGATCGAACGCGCCGCGAACATGACCGTGGCCGAGATCTTCGCCCGGGACGGCGAGGCCTTCTTTCGCCGCAAGGAATCGCAGGTGCTCGAACGCCTGCTGGCGGGGTGCCCTATGGTGCTGTCCACCGGCGGCGGGTCGTTCCTTGCCGAGGCCAACCGGCGCATGATCCGCGACCGCGGGGTGGCGGTGTGGCTCGATGCGCCGCTCGATCTGCTCTGGGCGCGGGTTCGGCACCGCACCAGCCGCCCGCTGTTGCGCACGCCCAACCCGCGCGAGACGCTGGCCGCCCTGCTCGCCGCCCGTGCGCCGCTCTATGCCGAGGCCGATCTGCGGGTGCCGAGCGAGCCCGAGCTGTCGATCGAGGACATGGCGCGGCGGGTCCTTGCGGCGCTGGCCGCCCGCCCGGACGTGCTGGACGAGGGAGGGGCGGCATGACGCCGGCGACGGTCGAGGTGGCGCTGGGGGCGCGCAGCTACGCGGTGCGGATCGGCCCCGGGCTGATCGCCCGGGCGGGGGACGAGATCGCGCCGCTGCTGCACCGCCCGCGCGTTGCCGTGGTCACCGATGCCACCGTGGCGGCGCTGCACCTGCCCGCGCTGCTTGCCGCGCTGGGCCGGGCGGGGATCGAGGCCACCGCGTTGACGCTGCCCGCGGGCGAGGCGACCAAGGGCTGGGAGGGGCTGCGCGCCTGCGTCGAGGGGCTGCTGGAGGCGAAGGTCGAGCGGCGCGACGTGGTCGTGGCGCTCGGCGGCGGGGTGATCGGCGATCTGGCGGGGTTCGCCGCCGCGATCCTGCGCCGCGGCGTCCGCTTCGTCCAGCTGCCGACCACGCTGCTGGCGCAGGTGGACAGTTCGGTGGGCGGCAAGACCGGGATCAACACCGCCCAGGGCAAGAACCTGGTGGGCGCCTTCCACCAGCCGGCGCTGGTGCTGGCCGACATCGACGTGCTGGCAAGCCTGCCGCCGCGCGACTTCCTGGCGGGCTACGGCGAGGTCGTGAAATACGGCCTGCTCGGCGATGCGGCCTTCTTCGCGTGGCTCGAGGCGCACGGGCCGGCGCTGGCCGCGGGCGACGCGGGGCTCCGGGCCGAGGCGGTGCGCCGGTCGGTGGCGATGAAGGCTGCCATCGTCGCGCGGGACGAGACCGAGGAGGGCGAGCGCGCGCTGCTCAACCTCGGCCACACCTTCGGCCATGCGCTCGAGGCGGCGACGGGCTATTCGGATCGGCTGCTGCACGGCGAGGGCGTGGCCATGGGCTGCGCGCTGGCCTTCGCCCTGTCGGCGCGGCTGGGGCTGTGTCCGCAGGAGGTGCCGTCGCGCGTGCAGGCGCATCTTCGCGCCATGGGGCTGCGCTGCGATCCGGCGGCGATCCCCGGGGGGCTGCCCGGGCCGGAAGCGCTCATGGCGCTGATGGCGCAGGACAAGAAGGTGCGCGACGGCCGCCTGCGCTTCGTGCTGGCCCGCGACATCGGCGCGGCCTTCGTCGCCGACGATGTGCCGCCCGAAGCCGTGCGCGCGCTGCTGGCCGAGGCGCTGGCGGGCCCCGCGGGACGCGGCGCCTAGAACGGGATCTCGTCGTCGAGGTCGCTCGACGCGGGGCGCGCGGGGCCGCGCTCGGGCCCGGCGCTGCCCGGCCGCCCGCCTTGGCCCGCGTGCGGCCCGTCGTCCGGCCCGCCGCGGTCATAGCCGCCAATCTCGCCGCCGAAACCGCCGCCGCCGCCGCCGCTCTCGCCGCGGCTGTCGAGCAGCGTCAGCTCGCCTCGGTAGGGCCGCAGCGCGATCTCGGTAGAATAGCGGTCCTGCCCCGAGGCGTCCTGCCACTTGCGGGTCTCGAGCTGGCCCTCGATGTAGACCTTCGAGCCCTTGCGCAGATACTGCTGCGCGATGCGGATGAGGTTCTCGTTGTAGATCGAGACCGTGTGCCATTCGGTGCGGTCCTTGCGCTCGCCGGTGTTGCGGTCGCGCCAGGTCTCGGAGGTGGCGATGCGCAGGCTGCAGACCTGACCGCCGGCGGGGAAGGTCCGCACCTCCGGGTCGCGGCCGAGATTGCCGATCAGGATCACCTTGTTGACCGAACCCGCCATCGCCTTGCCCTTCCGAATCCCGCAAATCCTCCGCAACTTAGACCAGAGCCGGGGCGCAAGGAACAGCCCCCGCGGCCGGCGGCGCCCTGCCCCGGGCAGGGGTGGGCGTGTCTTGGGGCTGGCCTGCTGGTCCGCATGCGGTATAGCTCGGGGGAGGTGGCGCAATCCGGGAGGCGGGACGTGAGGGTCGCTGCAGCGACGGCGATGCTGGCCGCGGCGGTGGCGGCCATGGTCGCGGGGGCCGGGGCGGCCCAGACGCTGCTTTCCACCGGGTCCAGCCGCGGCGCGCCGCCCGGCAGCTTCCAGGCCAAGATCGGGCTGCTCGACGGCCGGCTGGCCGGGCAATACAACAATTCCGTGCGCCTGCGCCCGCCCAGCATCGCGCCGCAGGCCCCGGCGATCCCGCGCTGGACGGGCAGCTACCGCGGCCCCTATCTTGCGAAGGCCCGCGAGGCCGCGCGGCGGCACGGCATTCCCGAGGATCTTTTCCTGCGGCTGGTGCAGCGCGAGTCAGGCTGGAACCCCGGCGCCGTGTCGCTCAAGGGGGCGACGGGGCTTGCCCAGCTCATGCCCGAAACCGCGCAGCTTCTGGGGGTCAGCCCGACCGATCCGGACCAGAACCTCGACGGCGGGGCGCGGTATCTGCGGATGATGTACAACCGCTTCGGCGACTGGCGCCTCGCGCTTGCCGCCTACAATGCCGGGCCCGAGGCGGTGGCCCGGCACGGCGGCGTGCCGCCCTTTCCCGAGACGCGGGCCTATGTGACGGCGATCCTGGGCGGTTGACCCCCGGCAAGGCCGGGGCCGCGCGCGCAGGCCTAGGCGCCCCGGCGGAACGCGGTCGGCGTCAGCCCCGTGCGGTGCTGGAAGGCCCGGGCGAAATAGGCGGGCGAGGTGAACCCCAGCGCCTCGGACACCGCCCGCACCGGCATCCGCGTCTCGGCCAGCAGGCGGCGGGCCTCGAACAGCACGCGGTCCTGCAACAGGGCCGAGGCCGAGCGGGCGCAGGCCTGCTTGCAGGCACGCGTCAGATGCGTGGGCGTGACGCCAAGCGCCGCGGCATAGTCGGCGACGCCGAGGCCCGAGCGGAACTCGCGCTCGAGCAGCGAGGCATAGCGCGCCGCAAGCCGCCGGGCGGCGTCGGGCGGCGCGGCGCGGTCGTCGGCCGAGGCGGCGACCTGACGCTCCAGCCAGACCGAAAGCAGGCCGAGATGGCAGGCGGCCGCGCGCGCGGCGGCGGGCCGGTCGCTGTCCATCTCGCGCTGCAGGGCCTCGATGATCGCGTTGCATTCGTGCTGCGCCGCGGCGTCGCGCACGCGCAGATGCTGCGGGCTGTCGGGCAGCGGCACCCCCGGCTCACGGCCGAAGAAGATCGCCGTGCCGTAGACCTGGGCCGAGACGTCGAAGCCGTGCATCGTGCCTTCGGGAATGAAGATCGCGTTGTGCACCCCGTAGCCGCGCGTGGTTCCCGCCAGCGTGATCCGCCCCTGGCCCTTGGTGAACCACAGCAAGAGGGGCTCGGCAAGCGAGCGCATCGCCTCGACCCGCCAGCGCCCGCCCGTCGCCAGACGCGGAACGGGCACGATGCGCAAGGCGCGTTCGGGCAGGGCAGGGTGGGGCGCTGCCCCGGTTTGCGGCGTGCTCGGCCTCATGGCCGGCGACAATAGCGGCTGGGAGCACCCATCCCAAGCCCCAAGATGCCGCCCACCGTCGCCGTCGGCGGCGCGTGGCCGGCCGGCGACGCATTGCGGCGGGAATGTGGCCGCCGAACGCCTACTCCCACTCGATCGTGCCGGGCGGCTTCGACGTGATGTCCCATGTGACGCGGTTGATGCCGCGGACCTCGTTGATGATGCGGGTCGCGGTTTCGGACAGGAAGTCGTGGCTGAAGGGATAGACGTCGGCCGTCATCCCGTCCACGCTCGTCACCGCCCGCAGCGCGCAGACATGGTCGTAGCTGCGCCCGTCGCCCATCACGCCCACGCTGCGCACTGGCAGCAGGACGACGAAGGCCTGCCAGATCGCATCGTAAAGCCCGTGGCGGCGGATCTGGTCGATGAACACGGCATCGGCGCGGCGCAGCAGCTCCAGCCGCTCGGCCGTCACCTCGCCGGGGATGCGGATGGCAAGGCCGGGGCCGGGGAAGGGGTGGCGCCCGACGAAGGACGCGGGCAGCCCGAGCGCGCGGCCGAGCGCGCGGACCTCGTCCTTGAACAGCTCGCGCAGCGGCTCCACGAGCTTGAGCCCCATCTTCTCGGGCAGGCCGCCGACATTGTGGTGGCTCTTGATCGTGACCGAGGGGCCGCCCGAGGCGCTGACCGACTCGATCACGTCGGGATAGAGCGTCCCCTGGGCGAGGAACTGCGCCCCCCCAGCCGCGCGGGCATGGGCCTCGAAAACCTCGACGAAGAGCCGCCCGATCGTCTTGCGCTTCTCCTCGGGGTCGGTGACGCCCCGCAGCGCGGCAACAAAGCGCGGGCCCTCTTCGGCATGGATCAGGGGGATGTTGTAGTGCTCGCGGAACATGCCCACGACCTCGGCCGCCTCGCCCTGGCGCATCAGCCCGTGATCGACGAAGACGCAAGTCAGCCGGTCGCCGATCGCCTCGTGGATCAGGACGGCGGCGACCGACGAATCGACCCCGCCCGACAACCCGCAGATGACCCGCCCCTCGGGGCCCACCTGGGCGCGGATCTTCGCGATGGCCTCGTCGCGGAAGGCACCCATCGTCCAGTCGCCGGTGAACCCCGCGAGGCGCACGAAGTTTTCGTAGAGCCGCGCGCCCCGCGGGGTGTGGTGCACCTCGGGGTGGAACTGCACGCCGTAGAACCGCCGCGCCGGGTCGGCCACCACCGCGAAGGGGGCGTTGGGCGAGGTGGCATAGACACCGAAGCCGGGGGCGAGCCGCGCGACATGGTCGCCGTGGCTCATCCAGACCTGCTCGCGCCCGTCCTCGAACCAGCCTTCCAGCAGGTCGAGCGGCCCGTCCGCGGGGGTGACATAGGCGCGGCCGAACTCGGCAGTGCCGTCGCCGCGCTCGACCGTGCCGCCCAGGAGATGCATCATCACCTGCTGCCCGTAGCAGATGCCGAGCACCGGCACCCCGAGCGCGAACAGCGACGGCGGCGGCATCGGCGCGCCCCGGTCCAGCACCGAGGCCGGGCCGCCCGACAGCACCACGGCCTTCGGCGCAAAGGCGGCGAGGAAGGCGTCGGTCACCTTCTGGTAGGGATGGATCTCGCAATAGACCCGAAGCTCGCGCAGGCGCCGCGCGATCAGCTGCGTCACCTGGCTGCCGAAATCGATGACGAGAAGGCGGTCGTGGGAAGCGGAGGTGCTCATGGCGCCGGCTTAGGGCCGGACCGCCGGGGTTGCAAGCGGGTCGCGGGGCGCCCGCGCCGCATCCCTCCGCCCGGGCACGACCGCCCGGCGGTGCTACGCGGCGGACGGCCGGCGCGCGAGGCCCGCCCGGGCGGCGTCGCGCCGCCCTGGCGCGGCCCTAGGCCGTCCCCCGCCCGGCCGCCATGCCCGACGCCCTCGCGCGGGGCAGCGGGGCGGCGGCCTCGGTCGCGGACGCGGCCGCCGGGGGCGTGGCGGCGCAGGCCAGCAGCCGCGCCTCGCCAAGGACGGCGATCAGCAGCTCGACCTGGCGCGCGACGGAATAGGTCGCCTCGCCCCGCAGACGCGCGGCCTCGCAGGCGGCCTCCTCGGCCAGCAGCAGGGCAAGCGCCCGCGCCGGGCCGGGCAGCCCCTCGCCGGGCAGAAGGCGCGCGAGGTCGCGCTCGCGCCGGTAGTCCTCGAGGCCGAAGCGCGCCGTGCGGACCAGAAGCCGCGGGCGGCGCAGCGCGCCGAGATCGGGGATGGTGTGGGTCATGGCGGTATCCTGTCTGCTGCCGAACCACCATCACTCAACCCCGGCGCGTGTTGCGCGGCGCTTCCCGCAGCGTGCGCTCCCTTTCGAAACTATTGAGGAAATCGAAACAATTCTCTGCGCCGGGGCCGACTTTAACCCCGCGGTAACCAATGCAACCCACGGTTGCACCGCGTCGCCGGAGCCTGTGGATAAGCCTCTGGAAAAGATGTGGAAAAGTGAGGGAAATCCGCGCCATGTCTGACCTTTCGGCCAACGCTGGCCTGCCCGGATGGGTGCCCCTCGGCGCGCGGCTCTACCTGGCGCATGTGGTCGGCGGCGTGTCGTTGCGCTCGCTCGCGCGGTGCGAGGGGCGCAACGCCTCGACGGTGTTGCGGCAGGTGCGCCGCGTCGAAGGGCGCCGCGACGACCCGCTGGTGGACGAGGCGCTGACGCACCTCGGCCGGACGATCGGCCCTGACCCCGTGCCCCCCGAACGGAAGGAAAGAGGCGTCATGACCAAGGCCCTTCGCAGCGACCCGCCCGTGACCGACGAACCCACCATCGCCCGCGAGGCGCGCCGCGTCCTGCGGCGGCTGACCGAGCCCGGCGCGGTGCTGGCCATCGCGCCCGACATGGAGAAGGCCGCGGTGATGCGCGACGGCCCCGACGGCACGCCTGCGCGCATCGCGGTGGTCGACCGCAAGGTGGCGCAGGCCTTCGCGCTGAAGGACTGGATCGCCTGCCGCAAGCCGGGCCGCGTGGCGATCTACGAGATCACCGCGGCGGGCCGCAGCGCGCTGAAGCGGATGCTGGACGAGGATGCCCGCGCGCACGGCGGCCTGGCCGAGGCCGCCGCCCCCTGGGCCGACCAGCACCGCATCTGGGCCGAGCGGATGATCGACGATGCCGGCGAGGATGCGCCGCGCAGCGTCCGGGTCAACCTTGCCGAATCGCCCGTTCAGGTGCTTGCCCGCCGGCGCGAGAAGGACGGGGCGCCGTTCCTGTCGCCCGATCTGGTGGCGGCGGCGGAACGGCTGCGCGAGGACTTCGAGCTGGCCCAGATGGGCCCGCGGGTGGCGCAGAACTGGGACCGCTTCCTCGCCGGGGGCGAGCGCGGGCGCCTTGGCCCCGCGGGCCCCGCCGAGGGGCCGCGCGCGGCGCGCGAGCGCGTGGCGGCGGCGCTGCGTGACCTCGGGCCGGGCCTCGGCGACGTGGCGCTGCGGGTCTGCTGCTTCCTCGAAGGGCTCGAGGCGACCGAACAGCGCATGGGCTGGTCGGCGCGGTCGGGCAAGATCGTGCTGCGCATCGCATTGACGCGGCTGCGGCGGCACTACGAGGAAACCGGCGCCGCGCACCTTCTTATCGGCTAGGCGCGCGGCTTGCGCCGCGGGCCCGGGGGCCGCCCGCCCCGGCGGCTCAGCCGCCCGTGTGGCTCATGTGCCGGCTGACCTGCCCGGCCACGCTCTGGCGGGAATAGTCGAAGTCGTGCCCGCGGGGCTTCCGTGCAATGGCGGCGCGGATCGCGGCCTCGAGCAGCGCGTCGTCGCCGCTGGCGCGCAGGGGCGCGCGCAGGTCGGCCATGTCCTCCTGCCCAAGGCACATGTAGAGCTCGCCGGTGCAGGTCAGCCGCACGCGGTTGCAGCTTTCGCAGAAGTTGTGCGTCAGCGGCGTGATGAACCCGATGCGCTGCCCGGTCTCGGCCAGCCGCACATACCGCGCGGGCCCGCCGGTGCGCTCGGGCGTGTCGTTGAGGGTGTAGCGCGTGGCGAGCCGCGCGCGCAGGTCGTCGAGCGGCCAGTACTGATCCAGCCGGTCCTCGTTGCCCATGTCGCCCATCGGCATGACCTCGATGAAGGTCAGGTCGTGCCCCTCGGCCGCGCACCATTCGACGAGCGCGAACAGCTCGTCCTCGTTGAAGCCCCTGAGCGCGACGGCGTTGATCTTCACCTTCAGCCCCGCCGCCGTGGCGGCACGGATGCCCTCCAGCACCTGCGGCAGCCGGCCCCAGCGGGTGATGCGGGCGAACTTCGCCGCGTCCAGCGTGTCGAGCGAGACGTTGACCCGCCGCACCCCGGCCGCCGCCAGATCGGCCGCGAAGCGGGCCAGCTGGCTGCCGTTGGTGGTCAGCGTGAGCTCGCGCAGCGCGCCCGAGGCGAGGTGGCGCGACATCGCGCGAAAGAAGGTCAGGATGCCCTTGCGCACCAGCGGCTCGCCGCCGGTGATGCGCAGCTTCTGCACGCCCAGCCGCACGAAGGCCGAGCACAGCCGGTCGAGCTCTTCGAGCGTCAGAAGCTCGGCCTTGGGCAGGAAGGTCATGTTCTCGGCCATGCAATAGACGCAGCGGAAGTCGCAGCGGTCGGTGACCGAGACGCGGAGATAGCCGATCGCGCGGGCGAAGGGGTCGACCAGCGGGGGTGGAGCAAGATGCATCATGGGCTCAAGAATAGAAGCCGCGCCCGCAGACCGCAAGCGCCATGCCGGGACCTGCCGGTCGCGCAGTCTTGCGCGGCCGGGCGGGGCGGGGCGCTTCCGTCCGGCTGCAGCGCGCCCTACACTGTGGCTATGCCGCGCCTGTTCGCCCTGCTCTTGTGTCTGATCGCCGCGGCCTGCGCCGGGGCGGGCCCCTTCGCCCGCCGGCCGGCCCTGGTCGCGGCCCCGGTCGCGGCGCCGGCCCCGGTCGCGGCGGCGGCAGCGGCCGGTGTTCCGGTGATCGAGGGCGCGGGCGCCACCCGGCCGCGGCCGCGC
>CALJZN010000027.1 GCA_937983405.1 uncultured Paracoccaceae bacterium | reverse complement strand
GACCGCTGCGGAGGTGGCGGCGGCCTTTGCGGTTTCGGTCGGCACGGTGCGCAAATGGCTCGCCCGGTTCCGCGCGGGCGGGGGCGCGGCGCTTTCCAACCGCGCAAGCGCGCCCGCCCGCGGTGCGGGACGCCTGGCCGGGGCGACGGTGGCGCTGATCCTGCAGCTGCGCCGGAGCCTGCGGATGACCGGGGCGGCGATTGCCGCGAAGCTGGGCCTGGCCCGCTCGACCGTGTCGCGCTGGCTGAGCCGCAAGGGGCTCGGACGGCTGGCGCGGATCGACCCGCCCGAACCGGTGCGCCGCTATCCGCGCGCGCGGCCGGGCGAGCTGATCCATCCGGATATCAAGAAGCTGGGCCGGTTCGACCAGCCCGGCCACCGCGTCACCGGCACGAGGGCAGGCTGCCGCAACCGCGGCGCCCCGCGAGACCGCCAGACCCTGGACGGCGGACACGGCGGGTGCGGCCCCGCGCGCCGGGGCGCAGCGCGCAGCCCGTCGCTTCGGCCGAACCCTCGGGCGACGGGGCGGCGGCCGCCACCGCCGAAGCCGGCTGGCTGCGCAGGGTGCGCAACCGCCGGGCCCGCGCCGCGTGGCGCGCGACCTCGACTGCAAGCGCGGGGCGGTCCGGTGCCAGCCGCCCTCGTGCACGGCGGCGGGCACGCGGCCTCTCCGTCCCCGGGGCCGTGGCATGGCCCCGTGCGGACCGCCCCCTCTTGGCCGCCCCCCCCTTGGCCGCCCCCCCCGTGGCCGCCGCGTCGGGCGACAGCGCCCCTCCCCTTCGCCCCCGCGCAGGCGGATCTGTGGCTCCGCACGCGGGGGCAGATCGTGCGGCGCGACCCGAGCGCAGGCCGTCGCCGTCCTGTCCCGCAGGGCAGGGTCGCCCCACCACGCCCCCGGCCGAAGGCGCCTAGGGCAGCAGGATCTCCTCGCGCCGCACCTCGATCCGGTCGCGCGTGCCGTCGTCGAAGCGCAGTTCCACCGCCACGCTCTGCACCGACCCGGCCGGAAAGGCGAGATAGGGGACATGCCCCTGCAGCCTCAGCGCATTGGGCTGGGCGCTGTCGCGATAGCAGGGTTCGGTCTCGCGCCGGCGGTCGGCGGCGGGCGAGTTGACCGAAAAGCGGATCTCGGCGATGCCGCAGCGCCAGCTTTCGAGATGGGTGAAATAGAGCAGATCCTGCCCGCCCGCGACGCTGAGCGCGACCCAGGAGGATTTCGTCATCGCGAGGATGGGCTTGACCTCGGCCGAGGTGGTGAAGGCCTGCGCCCCCGCCATGCCGGCAAAGGCGAGGAAGCCCGCCGCCGCTGCGCCCGGAATGCCACGCATCGCGCCCCCTTTCGCCCCCCGGGCTTTCCCGGCTGCGGGCCCTCCACTAAGCATGCCCCGATACCCTAGGGACCCCGGCCGATGGCGACAACCCCACCCCCGTTCACGATCTTTGCCATCGCCCAGGCCGGCCGGCTGGAGTTCGAGGCGGTGCTGCTGGCGGCCTCGCTGCGGCTGACCAACCCCGAAGGCGCCCCCCGGCTGGTGCTGGGCGAGCCGCAGCCGGGCCCGCTGTGGCCGCAGGACCCCCGCATCTCGGCTCCGGTGCGCGGGCTTCTGGCCGATCTCGGGGCCGAGATCGTGCCGTTCGAGAGCCGGGCCTTCGGCGCGGCCTATCCCTACGGCAACAAGATCGAGGGGCTGCTGGCCCTGCCCGAGGGTGTGCCGTTCCTGTTTCTCGACACCGACACGCTGGTGCTGGGCCCGCTCTCGGAGGTGCCGTTCGACTTCGCCCGCCCCTCTGCCTCGATGCGCCGCGAAGGCACCTGGCCGGTGATCGAGCTGTATGGGCCGGGCTACGGCGCGATCTGGAAGGCGCTCTACGACCGCTTCGGGCTCGACTTCGACAGCACGCTCGACCCCGGCCAGCCCGACGAATACTGGGAGCGCTATCTCTACTTCAACGCCGGCTGGTTCTTCTACCGCTGCGGGCCGACCTTCGGGCGGCGCTTCCTTGCGATCGCAACTGCGATCCGCGATGCCCCCCCGCCCGAGCTGGTCTGCCAGCCGCTCGACCCCTGGCTCGACCAGGTGGCGCTGCCCTTGGTGATCCACGGCTTCGGCGGCGGGCGGCCGGCCTTTCCGCCCGGGCTCATGGACGGGCGGATCACCTGCCACTGGCGCGCGCTGCCGCTGCTCTACGCCCGCGAGAGCGACCGAGCGGTCGAGGTGCTCGAGGCCGCGGCGGCGCCCAACCCGGTGAAAAAGGTGCTCAAGACCTACGAGCCCTTCCGGCGCATGATCTACCAGGGCAAGGGCGCGCAGGTGCGGGCGCTGTTCGACCGCGCCAGGCTGCCGCGGCGCGAGCAGGTCATCCGCAACGAGCTGAAGCGCCGGGGGCTGTGGCTGCGCTGAGGCGGGCGCTCAGTCCGCCGCTGCGGCGGTGCGGAACACGCAGCCGTCGCTGACCAGCTCAGGGCGCGTCAGGCAGAGGCCCCGCGCAACCTCCCACGCGGCGAGGACCCTGGGCACATAGGCCCGCGTCTCGGCAAAGGGCGGCACGCCGCCGTGCGCCCGCACCGCGCCCTCGCCGGCGTTGTAGGCGGCCAGGACCATCAGCGGATCGCGCCCGAACTCGCGCATCAGCCAGTCGAGATAGGCGACCCCGCCGCGGATGTTCTGCTCCGGGTCGGTGGCGTCGGTCACGCCGAACCGGGCGGCGGTGGCGGGGATCAGCTGCATGAGCCCGGTCGCGCCCCTGGGGCTGACGGCATCGCTGCGGCCGGCCGATTCGATGCCGATCACGGCCAGCACCAGCGCGGGCGAGACCTGGGTGCCGACCGTCGCGCGCAGGATCGCAGGGCCATGGGCGCGGGCGATGGCCTGAAGCTGCTGCAGCCGCGGGCCGGAAACCGTCTGGCCCCCGGGCCCGCGGCCGAGCGCGGCGAGCGCGGCGGGGAAGCGGCCCGCGCCCTCGGCAAGGCCGGGGGGCACCATCTCCCAGAACCAGTCGAAGGCGATCGGCGCGGCCGGGCGGACAGACGCATCGGCCGCACCGGGGGCCTCGCCCGGCGGCGGCGGCAGGGCGGGCCGCAGCGCCAGCAGGCGCGCCTGCTCCTCGGGGTCGATTCGGACGGTGATTCGCGGGCCGCTGCCCGGGGCGGGCGGCCTGACCCGGCGGAAGGTGAAATCGTTGCCCTGCGCCGCCGTCGGCCCGGCGGGCAGCACCGCGGCCAGGGCCGCCACGGCGGAAAGCGCCGCCAGATATCGTGTCACCATCGGTTCGGACCCTGCTCTGCCCCGCGGGCGCATGTTTCGCCCTTGGCGCGATGATCGCAGATCACCCGCTTCCGGGCGAGGCGCCGGGGCGGGGCGGTGGCCCTGCGTGCCACAGCTGCATCACCTCGCGCAGTCCGGGCGTTCGCCGGCCCCTCGGGAAATTACTTTCATTTGTTTAAAATCAATATTTTAGCCGGTCGTTGAGATTTTTAGGCACGTCCGAAAAAGAACGATGGGCGCCAAAATGCCGCCATGATTCGGGAGCGTTATGACGCCATGCCAAGACGGAAGGCGGGCCGGACACGAGGACGGCGCCACCGAGGACCCCGGCCGAGGCAGAGTGATCGAGCGCAACCCCAAGGAGACAGACCATGAAACTCTTCAACCTCTTCAAGACCTTCCGCAACGACGAATCGGGCGCTGTGACGGTGGACTGGGTCGTGCTGACCGCCGCCATCGTGGGCCTCGGCATCGTGGTCATGACCACCGTCGGCGGCGGCATCACCACGCTCTCGGGCAACATCTCGTCGGCGATCGGCGGCACGCAAGTGGGCTTCGGCAACCGATAGCCCGCAGGGTCGGCCAGCCCGTCGGACCTGCCAGACACAGGGGCCGCGCCTTCCAGGACGGGGGGCGCGGCCTCTGCCGTTTCCGGCCCGGCCGGCCTCCGGGCCACCCGGCCGCGCCATCGCCCCGGCGCCACCCTATTCCCGCCCCAATCCTCGGTCACGGATGATCACGGGGCGGGTCAACGCAGATGCCGACGGCCGGCACCGGCACGGGAGCACGACCATGCGCAGGCGCATCACCGGTTTCCTTGGCGACGACAGCGGCGCGGTCACCATCGACTGGGTGATGCTGACCGCGGCGATGGTGGGCGTCGGGGTCATGATGGTTGCCTTCGTGGGCGACGCGACGTCGAACCTGTCATCGACCACGGGCGACTACATCTCGGCGATCCCGGTCGGCTTCACCTCCAACTAGGGGCGTCGCCGCGACGCCGCCATCCCTCCACGCTTCTGCCCCAATGCGCTGCCACACGGCAGGCAGACTTGGACAGATCGCAGGCACGCGACCCCGTTCGGGGACGCGGCGCGGCAGAGAGGTGCGTCATGCGGCTCGTTTTCGGACTGGTTCTTGTGGTCGGCCTCGGCCTGGCCGGCTTTGCCGTCTACATGGCGCAGGCCTATGTCGGGCAGACGCAGGCGGCGCTGGAGCGGGAGCGCGCGGCGCGCGCCAACGCGGTGCCGACCGTCAAGGTCTATGTCGCCAACCGCGACCTGCGCTATGGCGACCGGCTGACCGAGGCCGACCTGACCATGATCAACTGGCCGCAGACCGCCATTCCCGCCGGCGCCTTCGGCAGGATCGAAAACCTCTTCCCCGAGGGCAAGCCGCGGTTCCGCACCGTGCTGCGCCCGATCGAGCGGTTCGAGCCCGTGCTCGCCTCGAAGATCACCGAGCCGGGCGAGGATGCTGGCCTGACCGCACGGCTGACGCGCGGCATGCGCGCCTTTGCCATCAAGGTCGACGTGGCCAGCGGCGTCTCGGGCTTCCTGCGGCCGGGCGACCGCGTGGATGTCTACTGGACCGGCTCGGCCGACCGGATCGGGCAGGGCACGGGCGATGTCACCAAGCTGATCGAGACCGGCGTGCGCCTGCTTGCGGTGGACCAGACGGCCGAGATCGACCCTACCAGCACCGCGCTGCTCGCCCGGACCGTCACGGTCGAGGCGACGCCGCAGCAGGTGGCTGCGCTGGCCCAGGCGCAGGCGACCGGGCGGCTCTCGCTGTCGCTGGTGGGGGCCGAGGACGACAGCGTGGCCGAGGCCGTCGAGGTCGACATGCGCCGCCTGCTGGGCATCGAGGTCGAGCGGGTCGTCGAGGCGCCGGTCGAGCGCGTCTGCACCGTCCGCACCCGCCGCGGCGCCGAGATGGTGGAGATCCCGATCCCCTGCACGAACTGAACCGCATGGCCGGACGGCCGGACGGCCGGACGGCGGGCGCGGGCCACCCGATGTGGGCCTGCGCCGCTGCGCATCCGCAACCCCTGCCCGATGTTGCGGGTCATACACCTAAGCCATGACGGGCAAGTTCTTGAATCTTGCATCCTTTTGCCATTTGCGGCAGGATGGTGCAAAACTGGCGGGTATGTCCCCGGAAAGGGCAGGCCCCCCGAGGCGGTGTAAAGGGCAGGGTTCATGAGCGGAAGGGCGATTCTCCGGGCCGGCCTGGCTGGCCTTGCCTTGGCGCTGGCGGCTGTGCTGCCGGCCGCGGGCCAGACCCTGCGCGTCATGCAGGGCGCGCCGTCAAGCGCGCTGAACGTGCCGATGAACCGGGCGGTGGTGGTGGAAAGCGACCGGCCCTTTGCCGAACTCTCGATCGCCAACCCCGGAATCGCCGACATCTCGACGCTGTCGGACCGCTCGATCTATGTTCTCGGCAAGACGCCGGGGCGGACGACGCTGACGCTGCTTGGCCCCGACGGGCGGCTCATTGTCAACGTCGAGGTGCATGTCACCCCCGACATCGCCGAGTTCAAGGAGCGGCTGGCGCAGATCCTGCCCGGCGAGCCGATCGAGGTGCGCACTGCCAACGACGGCATCGTGCTGTCGGGCACCGTCTCGAGCCTGGCGCGGATGGACCGCGCGCTGGACCTGGCCGAGCGCTATGCGCCGCGGCGGGTGTCGAACCTGATGTCGGTCGGCGGCACGCAGCAGGTGCTGCTGAAGGTCCGTTTCGCCGAGATGCAGCGGTCGGTGCGCAAGAACCTGTCGTCGAGCATCGCCGTCAACGGCTCGGTCTTTGGCGGCGATGTGGGCACGGTGGGCGGATCGGGCAGCTTCGCGGTGGGCGAGAACCTGTCCAACATCTTCAACGGCGGCACCATCACCTCCCCGCGCGAGGCCGAGGGGCGGCTTGCGGTGGGCTTCACTGCCGGCAGCCTGCAGTTCGCCGTCCTGCTCGAGGCGCTCGAATCGCGCGGCATGGTGCGCACGCTGGCCGAGCCGAACCTTGCCGCGCTGTCGGGGCAGGAGGCGCGGTTCCTCGCAGGGGGCGAATACCCCATTCCGGTGCTCGACCGCGACGGCGGCATCTTCGTCGAATACAAGCCTTTCGGCGTCGAGCTGGTGTTCACCCCGCGGGTGGTGGACGGCGATGTGATCAACCTCACGCTCAAGGCCTCGGTCAGCGGCGTCGATTCGACGGTGACCTTCCAGAACCAGGGTTTCTCGATCAACGCCTTCCGCCGGCGCGAGACATCGACCACGGTCGAGATGCGCGACGGCGAGAGCCTTGCCATCGCGGGGCTGCTGCAGGACGACTTCCGCGACCTCGCGGGCCAGGTGCCCTGGCTGGGCGACATCCCGGTGCTGGGGGCGCTGTTCCGCTCGGCCGACTACAACCGCCAGCAGAGCGAGCTTGTGATCATCGTCACGCCGCATCTTGTTACCCCGACCCGGGGCGAGGCGCTGGCGCTGCCGACCGACCGCGTCCGCCCGCCGTCCGAGCGCGATCTGTTCCTGTTCGGCCGGGTGGCCGGGCGCCCGCCGACCGGCGCGGCAGCCGAGGTGGCGCGGCAGGACTTCGGCGGCCCCTACGGCTATGTGATGGATTGAGAGGAGCGCCGCCCATGATCCCCCGTCCGTCCCGGGCCGGCCGCCGCAGCCTGGTCGCGGCGGTCGCGGCCCTGCTGGCACTGGCGGCCTGCGCCCCCGAGGACGCCACCCGCGAGGCGGGTTGGCAGATCGACGAGGGCGCCTTCGGCAACCCGACGATGAACAACCTGCTCGTCCTCTCCGGCCAGCGCCCCTTCGTGCTGGACCTTTCGCGCCGCTTCGCCGCCGAGGTGCCTGCGACGGTCACCTTCGAGTTCAACAGCGCGGCGCTCGACGCGGCCGCCCGCGCCGCTCTCGACCGTCAGGCAAGCTGGATCCGCCAGTTCCCCGAGGTGCGCTTCTCGGTCTACGGCCACACCGATCTGGTCGGAAGCGAGGGTTACAACCGCGCTCTGGGCCAGCGCCGGGCGAACGCGGTGGTCAACTATCTGGTCAGCCGCGGCGTGGAGCGCGCGCGCCTGGACGCCCTGGTGTCGCTGGGCAAAACGCAGCCGGTGGTCGCCACACCGCTGCCCGAGCGCGTCAACCGCCGCGCGGTGACCGAGGTTTCGGGCTTCGTGCAGCGGCATCCGACGGTTCTGAACGGCAAATATGCCGAGATCGTCTTTCGCGAATACATCGCGAGCGCGCAGCAGCCGCATCCGCCGCTCGGCGGCTATCCGCCGCCCGCGCCCGCGGACTGATACCGCAGGGCGCCGCGCGGGCCGTCCTGATTTTCCGAACAATTTCTCTTTTCCAGCCCCATTGTTGCCCAACTTGTCGCCGACCGTCCGCTCACGGCCCGGCGGCAGCTGAATGTCCAAGTCGCGCCCTGAACGGCCGTCCGGCCGGCCCGCACGAGGCGGATGAGGGGCGCAGTCGCCCGGCATGCGGACAGGGCGGGAGCCGGCGGAAAAGAAAAGAGGACGTGAGGCAAATGACGAGTGCTGCAGCGATGAAACCCGAGCCCGCACCGCTCACCGCCTGCACGATCTCGCGCGATGTGCAGAACTTCGACCTGCTGATCGAGGACATGGAAGCCGAGCTCGGCGAAAGCTGGGGCGACCTGTCGTTCGCGGAGGCGGCAGCCTTCCTGCGCCAGCCCGAGGCGCGGGCGCTTGAGTTCGTGGCGATCGCCGTGGACAAGGAGGACGAGGCGAACCTCACCCTCATCGGCGACCTGATCCGCACCGCCAAGGCTCTGGGCATCAAGGTCGTCCTGATCGCCGAGGAGGTCAGCCCCATCGCCCTGCACAGGCTGCTGCGGCTGGGCGCGGACGACTTCGTGCCCTACCCCCTGCCCGAGGGCGCCCTGCACGAGGCGGTCACGAGGCTGCGCACGCCGCCCGCGGCGGCCATGGCGATGCCCGCGGCCGCAGTCCCCGCGGCCGCGCCCGCAGGCCCGCGCTTGGCCGCCACCGGCGACCGCGACGGCGTGGTGCTGCCCGTCCACGGGCTTGCCGGCGGCGCCGGCGCCACGACCTTCGCCGTCAACCTCGCCTGGGAACTGGCAACGGTCGCCCAGGGGACCGAGGCGCCGCGGGTCTGCATCATCGACCTCGACCTGCAGTACGGCTCGGTCTCGACCTATCTCGACCTGCCGCGGCGCGAGGCGATCTACGAACTTCTGTCGCACGCCGGCGTGATGGACCGCGATGCCTTCATGGCGGCGCTGCAGACCTTCAACGACAAGCTCCACGTCTTCACCGCCCCCGCCGACATGCTCCCGCTCGAGATCGTGGGCCCCGAGGACGTCGGCCGCATCCTCGAGATGGCGCGGGCGAACTTCGATTTCGTGGTCATCGACATGCCGTCCACCGTCGTCCACTGGACCGAGACGGTGCTGCAGGCGGCGCATGTCTATTTCGCGCTGATCGAGCTCGACATGCGCTCGGCCCAGAACGCGCTGCGGATGATCCGCGCGCTGAAGGCCGAGGACCTGCCGTACGAGAAGCTGCGCTATGTGCTCAACCGCGCCCCGCGCCTGACCGACCTCAGCGGCAAGTCGCGCGCCAAGCGGCTGGCGGAAAGCCTCGACATCGTGATCGAGCTGCATCTGCCCGACGGGGCGCGCGAGGTGACCCAGTGCAACGACCACGGCGTGCCGCTGGCCGTCAACGCGGGCAAGAACCCGCTGCGGCGCGAGATCCAGAAGCTCGCCAGGTCGCTTTACGATCTGAACAAGGCCGTCGAGAGCGGCAAGGCCTGAGGACCGCCCCCATGTTCGCCCGATTCAAGAAGCCCGCCGATCCCGCATCGCGGCCCACGGTCACGGCCCCCGCCGCGCCCGGCCCGGCAGCGCCCGGGCCCGCCGCCCCGCCTGCCGCCACCGTGCGCCCGCGGCCGGGCACGCCCGGGCCCGCAAGCCCGGCCCAGGCGGTGGCCGCGGACAAGGACAAGAAGCGCAAGGAGCGGCTCGCCGAGATCAAGCTCGAGCTGCACGGGCGGCTGCTGGACAACCTCAACCTCGCCGCGCTGGAGCATGCGACCGAGGCCGAGCTGCGGGCCGAGATCGCCGCCATCGCGGCCGAGGCGCTGGAGGAGATGGGCGTCGTCCTGAACAAGGAGGAGCGCGCGGGTCTCAACCAGGAGCTCTACGACGAGGTCATGGGCCTCGGCCCCATCGAGCCCCTGCTGAAGGACGACACGGTCAACGACATCCTGATCAACGGGCCGCGCCAGGTGTTCGTCGAGCGCGCCGGCAAGCTGCAGCTCACCGACATCACCTTCAAGGACGAGCGGCACCTTCTGAGGATCATCGACAAGATCGTGTCGGCGGTCGGCCGCAGGGTGGACGAATCGAACCCCTATGTGGATGCCCGGCTGGCCGACGGCTCGCGCTTCAACGCCATGGTGCCCCCCGTGGCCGTGGACGGCAGCCTGGTGTCGATCCGCAAGTTCAAGAAGGACAAGCTGAAGATCGACGACCTGATCCGCTTCGGCGCGTTCAGCGAAGAGATGGCGGCCTACCTTCAGGCGGCGGTGGCGACGCGCCTCAACATCATCGTCTCGGGCGGCACGGGGTCGGGCAAGACCACCACGCTCAACGCGCTGTCGTCCTTCATCGACAACTCCGAGCGCATCCTGACGATCGAGGACACCGCCGAGCTGCAGCTGCAGCAGACCCATGTCGGCCGAATGGAAAGCCGGCCGCCCAACGTCGAGGGCAAGGGCGCCGTCACCCAGCGCGACTGTCTGAGGAACGCGCTGCGGATGCGGCCCGATCGCATCATCGTCGGCGAGACCCGCGGCGAGGAGGTGATCGACATGCTCCAGGCCATGAACACCGGCCACGACGGTTCGATGACGACGATCCACGCCAACTCGGCCCGCGACGCGGTCAGCCGGCTTGAGAACATGATCGCCATGGCCGGGATCGAGATGCCGCTGAGGGCCGTGCGCGCGCAGATCGCCAGCGCCGTCAACCTCATCGTGCAGGCCAGCCGGCTGCAGGACGGATCGCGCCGCATGGTGTCGATCACCGAGATCACGGGCATGGAGGGCGAGGTGATCTCGATGCAGGAGATCTTCCGCTACGAACGGCTCGGCCTCGAGCCCTCGGGCAAGATCCTCGGGCGGTTCAACGCGACCGGCGTGCGCTCGCACTACTCCGAGCGCTTCCGCCAGTGGGGCTATGACCTGCCGCACACGATCTACGAGCCGATCCTCTGAGGTGGCCCGATGGAAATCAGCGCCACGCCCCTGATCTACATCTCGATCTTCATCGCCGTGCTGATGCTGGTCGAGGGCCTCTATCTGGTCGCCTTCGGCAAGTCGATCAGCCTCAACAACCGGGTGAACCGCCGCCTCGAGCTGCTCGAGAAGGGGGCGCCGCGCGAGCAGGTGCTGGAGCAGCTCCGCAAGGAGATGTCCCAGCACATCAAGCAGACGTCGATCCCGCTCTATTCGGTGCTGTCGGACAAGGCGCAGAAGGCCAACATCGCCTTTTCGCCGCGCCAGCTCATCATGATCATGGCCGGGCTGGCAGCGGTGGCGTTCCTTGCCCTGACGCTGGGCACCGAGGCGGCGCTGCCCGTGCGCATCATCGTCGCCGTGGCGATGGGCGCGGGCGCGGTCTACGTCTGGGTCAACAACAAGGCCAAGAAGCGCCTCGCGATGATCGAGGAGCAGCTGCCCGACGCGATCGAGCTGATGGTGCGCAGCCTGCGGGTCGGCCACCCGTTTTCGTCGGCGGTGGGCATCGTGGCCAAGGAGGTCGCCGATCCGCTGGGCTCGGAGTTCGGGCTGATCGCGGACGAGGCCGCCTATGGCCGCGACATCGCGGAGTCGCTCAAGGCGCTTGCCGAGCGGATGGGCATGCAGGACCTGCGCTTCCTTGCCGTGGCGGTGACCATCCAGCAGCAGTCCGGCGGCAACCTCGCCGAGATCCTCGAGGGGCTGGCCAAGGTCATCCGCGCCCGCTTCAAGCTGTTCCGCCGCGTCAAGGCGATCACGGCCGAGGCCAAATGGTCGGGCATGTTCCTGTCGATGTTCCCCATCGTCGCACTGGTGGGCATCAACGTGCTCCAGCCCGACTATTACGACGAGGTGCAGGACACCGCGGCGTTCATCCCCGCCGCGCTGATCGTGGCAGCGTTCCTCGTGGCGAACGTCATCTTCATGAAGATGATGGTCAACATCAAGGTCTGAGGTGGACGCGATGCGCGTGCTCGACAGCCTGAACCTTGCGCTGACCGAGGCGCTCGGCCCGCTCGGCCCGCTGATCGTCGTGGGCGCCCTCGGCATCCTTCTGGTCCTCGTCACCCTCGCGGCGATGCCCGCAAAGCCCGCGGACCCGATGGAGAAGTTCCGCCAGGCGGCGCAGCAGGCCGCCAAGGGCGCCGCCTACGGCAAAGAACCGCGGCCCCTCGCCAAGGGCCTGCGCCATGTGGACCGGGGCGAGAAGCTCGACAAGTTCGCCAGCTTCCTCGAACCCAAGGACGAGAAAGAGCTGTCCTCGGCCCGGCTGAAGATGCTCCAGGCAGGCTATCGCTCGAAATCCGCGGTCCGCACGATGCATGCCGCGCAGTTCGTCCTCGGCCTTGGGTTCCTGCTGGTCGGCGTGATCTACGCGCTGGTCAGCAGCGCCGGCGGCAAGCCCGACATGAACACGATGATCCTTTCGGTGCTCCTGCCGGCCGGCGTCGGCTATTACCTGCCGCGCTACTGGGTCGAGCGGCGGCGCCAGCGGCGCCAGCAGGAGATCGTCAACGGCTTTCCCGACGCGCTGGACCTGATGCTGGTCTGCGTCGAGGCCGGACAGTCGCTGGACCAGTCGATCCTGCGGGTGTCCAGGGAAATCCGCGCCGGCTATCCGGCGCTGGCCGACGAGTTTGAGATGGTCAGCCAGGAGGTCAAGGCCGGCAAGGACCGCATCGCGGTGCTCAAGGGCTTCGCCGAGCGGGCGGGGGTGCCCGACGTCGCCTCCTTCGTCACCGTGCTCGTGCAGTCGGCGACCTTCGGCACCTCGATCGCCGAGGCGCTGCGCGTCTATGCCGCCGAGATGCGCGACAAGCGGGTGATGCGGGCCGAGGAGAAGGCCAACGTCCTGCCCACCAAGCTGACGCTGGGCACGATGCTGTTCACCGTGCCGCCGCTGATGATCATCCTCATCGGCCCGTCGATCTACGGCATCGCCAAGACGCTCGGGAGTTCGGGCTTCGGCAGTTTCGGCGTCGGGGGCGGGGGGCCGTGAGGGCCGCGGCCCTTCTCCTGGCGCTCGGCCTTGCCGCCTGCGGCCCCGCAGGCGGCCTTGCCACGCGCGGGGCCGGCCCCTTCGCCCCCGGGCTTGCCCGCGGCGAGGCGGTGGACGGGCTGACCGTGGGCCACCGGCTGATGGCGGCGGGCGAATACGACCTTGCGCTGCGGGCCTATCTGCGCGCGGCCGGAGAGCAGGGCGCCAACGCCGATGTGCTTTCGGCGCTGGGCTCGGCCAACCTGCGCCTCGGCCGTCTGGGCCAGGCCGAGCGGCTTCTGCGCCGCGCGCTCGAGCTCGACCCGACCTTCGTGCCGGCGCTCAACAACCTCGGCGTGGTCCTGATCGAGCAGGGGCGGCCCGCCGAGGCGCGCCGCGCCTTCCAGGAGGCCTTCGCGCGCGACCGTGGCAGTTCGGACGTCATCCGGGAAAATCTGCGCCTGGCCATCGCGCGGACCGACGAAACACGGTATCCCGACACGGACAAGACCACCTTCTCGCTGGTGCGGCGGGGGCCGGGACATTTCCTGCTCCTGTCAAGCCTGTGAGCCGAGGCAACGAGCAGCAACAGGACGCCACCGATGCGCCACCCCGGCCTTCTGGCGCTGTGCCTTGCGGGCAAGGCGGCGCTCTCCGCCTGCAGCGGCACGTCCGACGCCGAGGCCGCCCGAGCGGTCGCCAGCGTCAACGTCATTGACGAGACCAACCTCAACGAGATCATGCTGACCGTCGCCGACCCGGCCGAGGCGGTGGCCTATTTCCGCCGCGCGTCCGAGGCCGCGCCCGAGCGCGTCGACCTGCAGCGGGGGCTCGCCAAGTCGCTGGTGCGCGCGGGCCGCCCGGCCGAGGCGGCGGCGGTCTGGACGCGCGTGACCGCGACCTCGGCTGCCACCAACGAGGACCGGGTCGAGCTGGCCGACGCGCTGATCCGCGCCAACGACTGGGCGCGCGCCGAAGCGGTGCTCAACAGCATCCCGCCCACCCACGAGACCTATCAGCGCTACCGGCTCGAGGCGATGGTCGCCGACAGCCGGCAGAACTGGGCCAAGGCCGACAGCTTCTACGAAATCGCCGCCGGGCTCACGGCGCGGCCGGCCGGCGTGCTGAACAACTGGGGCTATTCCAAGCTGACCCGCGGCGCCCACGCCGAGGCCGAGCGGCTGTTTGCCGAGGCGCTGGCGCACGACCCCGCGCTGTTCACCGCCAAGAACAACCTCGTCCTTGCCCGGGCTGCGCAGCGCAAGTACGACCTGCCGGTGATCCGCATGACCCAGACCGAACGCGCGCAACTGTTGCACACCGCGGCACTGGCGGCGATCAAGCAGGGCGATGTGGCCATCGGCAAGGCGCTGCTGCAACAGGCGATCGACACCCACCCGCAGCATTTCGAGGCCGCGGTGCGCGCGCTGCAGGCGCTCGAGGGCGGCGTCGTGCGCGGGTGAGGGGGCAATGAGCGCGGCCCTGGCCCCGGGCGCGGCCCTCGCCTTCCTGCCCTTCGTCCTGCCGCTGGCGGTCTGGGTGGCGTGGTCCGACATGAAGTTCATGCGCATCCCCAACCCCTCGGTGGTGGCGCTGACGCTGGTCTACGCGCTTGTGGGCCCGCTCGCCCTGCCCCTCGATCTCTGGGCCTGGGGCTGGCTGAACCTTGCCGTCGTGCTGGCCGCGGGCTTTGTGCTGAACCTGGCCGGCGCGGTCGGGGCGGGCGACGCCAAGTTCGCGGCCGCCATGGCGCCCTTCGTCGCCACGGGCGACCTGCGGCTGGTTCTGCCGCTGTTTGCCGCGGTGCTGCTGGGCGCCTTTGCGGCGCACCGCGGGCTGGGTCGGGTGCCGGCCTTCCGCGCGGCGGCGGCCGACTGGGCCAGCTGGCAGCGGCACGATTTTCCGATGGGCCTTGCGCTGGCGGGAACGCTCGTCTTCTACCTCGTGCTGGCGGCGACGGGGCGGCCGGTCTGACCCCGCCACGCTTTCGACGCAATCCCGCGCCGGGATCGCCATTGTCCGCTGCCAGACCCCTGCGGGAGACCGCGCCCTGAACCGACAGGCCCGCCCATGAACATGATCGCCGCCTCCGTCACCGCCCCGCCCGCACCGAAGACGCTGGCCGACACCGGACTCTCCGCGGTGATGCTGCGCGACCTGCTGCTCAAGACGATGTTCCGCATGAACCTCGAGCTTGTCAGCGACCTCGCGCGGGTGATCTGCCTGCCGGTGCCGGTGACCCAGGAGCTGGTGGACCTTGCGCGCAGCCAGCGCCTGGTCGAGGCGACGGGGACGTTGCACGCCACCTCGGGCAACGAGATGGGCTACCGGCTGGCCGAGGCCGGCAAGGCGCGCGCGCTCGATGCGCTGGCGCAGTCGGAATACTACGGCGCCGCGCCGGTCCCGCTCGAGGTCTACCGCCAGCAGGTCGCGCGCCAGTCGATCCGCAACATCCGCCTCACGCGCGACCGGCTCGTCGCGGCGATGGGCCACCTGATCCTGCCCGACGATCTGCTCGACACCCTCGGCCCCGCCGTCACCTCGGGCCGCTCGATCCTGCTCTACGGCCCGCCGGGCAACGGCAAGTCCTCGATCTCGAACGGCATCCGCGATGCCATGGGCGACAAGATCTTCATCCCCCGGGCAATCGAATATTCCGGGCAGATCATCACCGTCTTCGACCCGATCGTGCACGCCAGGGCCGAGCAGGCGGTGGACGACCCGACCAGCCTGCGCCGCACCTCGAACCGTTTCGACAACCGCTATGTCTATTGCGCGCGTCCGACCGTGATCACGGGGGGTGAGCTGCGTCTTGACATGCTCGATCTGGCCTACAACCCCGCGGCGCGCACCTACCAGGCCTCGCTGCAGCTCAAGGCGACGGGGGGCATCTTCATCATCGACGACCTCGGCCGCCAGGCCGAGCCGCCGCAGGCCATCGTCAACCGCTGGATCGTGCCGCTCGAGATGGGCTACGACATCCTCGCGCTGCAATCGGGCGAGAAGTTCGTCGTGCCCTTCGATACGCTGGTGATCTTCTCCACCAACTTCCACCCCAACGAGATCTTCGACGGCGCGGCGCTGCGGCGGATCTTCTTCAAGATCAAGATCGACGGGCCCGACCAGGCGAACTTCCTCAAGATCTTCGCCATGGTCGCGCGCAAGCGCAAGATGCCGCTCGACGAGGCCGCGCTGGTCTACCTGATGCGCGAGAAATATCCGACCATCGACAACCGCTATGCCAACTACCAGCCGATCTTCCTGATCGACCAGATGATCGCGATCTGCGAGTTCGAGGGGATCCCCTACCAGATGACGCCGCGGCTGATCGACCGCGCCTGGGCCAACATGTTCGTCCGCGACGAGCCGATCGCCAAGTAGCCCGCCGCTGCCGGCCCAAAATCCTTCGCCGAAGGATTTTGGGCCCCACCGCCCCACCCCCCGAAAATCCTTCGAAGAAGGATTTTCGGGGCCCGCCGCCGCGCCTAGCTTGCCGGGCATGACCGCCCTGCCCCGACCCTTCGCCCAGTGGTTTGCCGCCCGCGGCTGGACGCTGCACCCCCACCAGGCTGCCATGCTGGACCGGGCGCAGGAGCCGGCGCTGCTGCTGGTCGCCCCGACCGGGGGCGGCAAGACGCTGGCAGGCTTCCTGCCCACGCTCGTCGAGCTCGGCGCCCAGCCGCGCCCGGGGCTCCATACCCTCTATGTCTCGCCGCTCAAGGCGCTGGCGGCCGACATCCGCCGCAACCTCGGCACGCCCGTCGCCGAGTTGGGCCTGCCCGTCCGGGTCGAGGACCGGACCGGCGACACGCCCGCAGGCCAGCGCCGCCGCCAGCGCGCCGATCCGCCGCAGATCCTGCTGACGACGCCCGAAAGCCTGGCGCTGATGCTGTCCTACGAGGATGCCGGCCGCACCTTCGCCGGTCTGCGCCGGGTCGTGGTGGACGAGATCCATGCGCTGGCAGAGTCGAAGCGCGGCGACCAGCTGATGCTGGGCCTTGCCCGTCTGCAAAGGCTCGTGCCAGGTTTGCGCCGCGTCGGTCTGTCGGCCACGGTCGAGGACCCGCCCGCGCTCGCCCGCTTTCTGGCGCGCCACCCTGACCCCTGCGCCATCCTGCACGCCGACCCCGGCCCCGACCCCGACATCGCCATGCTCGAGGCCGGCCCGCCGCCTTGGGCCGGCGGCGGCGGGCGCCATGCGATCCCCGCGATCCTCGAGCAGATCCGCCGCCACCGCACGACGCTGATCTTCCACAACACCCGCGCCCAGGCCGAGCTGTTCTTCCGCGACCTCTGGCTGGCCAACGACGACGGCCTGCCCATCGCCATCCACCACGGCAGCCTAGCCCGAGAACAGCGCCAAAGGGTCGAGGCGGCGATGGCGGCGGGGCAGCTGCGGGCGGTGGTCTGCACCGGCACGCTCGACCTCGGCATCGACTGGGGCGATGTCGATCTGGTCATCCAGGTGGGCGCGCCGAAGAACGTCAAGCGGCTGGTGCAGCGGATCGGGCGCGCCAACCACCGCTACAACGCGCCCTCCAAGGCCCTGCTGGTGCCGGCGAACCGCTTCGAGGTGGTGGAATGCGCCGTCGCGCTGGAGGCCGTCCGCGCGCGCGCGCTCGACGGGGCCCCGCGCGGGCCCGGACCGCGGGACGTGCTGTGCCAGCATATCCTGGCAACCGCCGCCGCGGGCCCCTTCGATGCGGATGCGCTGCATGCCGAGGTGACATCGGCCGGCCCCTACGCCGGGCTGTCCCGCCCCGACTTCGACGCCTGCCTCGATTTCGTCGCCACCGGGGGCTATGCGCTGCGCGCCTACGACCGCTGGCAGCGGCTCGTGCGCCGCCCCGACGGGCTGTGGCAGCTGCGCGACCCGCGGGCGGCCTCGGGCATCCGCATGAACCTTGGAACGATCGTGGGGACCGAGACGCTGCCCGTCCGGCTGCGCGGCCGCGGGGCCCCGCTGGGCGAGGTCGAGGAGGATTTCGCCGCCACGCTGACCCCCGGCGACAGCTTTCTCATCGGCGGCGAGGTCGTGCGCTACGAGGGTCTGCGCGAGCTGACCGTCGAGGTCAGCCGCGCCCCGGGCCGGATGCCCAAGATCGCGGTCTTCGGCGGCAGCAAGTTCGCCACCTCCACTCTGCTCACGCAGCGGATGCTCGACCTCTTCGCGCAAGGCGCCTGGCCCGGTCTGCCGCAGCACACGGCCGACTGGCTGGCGCTGCAGGCCCGCGTCTCGCGCTTGCCCGAACCCGACCGGCTGCTGGTGGAAAGCTTTCCCCATGACGGGCGCGAGCATCTGTGCCTCTACGGCTTTGCGGGGCGGAACGGGCAGCAGACGCTCGGCCTTCTGCTCACCAAGCGGCTCGAGGAGGCGGGGCTGAACCCGCTGGGCTTCGTCGCCAGCGACTATGCGACGCTGATCTGGGGGCTCGACCCGGTGACCGACATCGCCCCGCTGCTCGACCGCGAGGGGCTGCGCGCGGGGCTCGAGGGCTGGCTGGCCGGCAACGCGGTGATGAAACGGACCTTCCGCGCCGTCGCCATCGTCGCCGGGCTGATCGACCGCGCCGCCCCGGGGCTGCGCAAGACCGGGCGGCAGGCCACCTTCTCCTCCGACATCCTCTACGACACCCTGCGCCGCCACGACCCGGGCCATCTCATGCTTGCCATTACCCGGGAAGAGGCGTTGCGGGGCCTCGTCGACTTCGGCCGGATCGAGGAGATGCTCGACCGCATCGGGGCGCGCATCGACCTTCTGCGGCTCGACCGCGTGACGCCGCTCGCCGCGCCCCTGATGCTCGAACCCGGGCGCGTGCCGATCCACGGCCAGGGGCGCGAGCGGCTGGCGGCCGAGGCCGCGGCGCGGCTGATGGCCGAGGCGGGGCTGGGCTGAGGCGGGGCTGGGCCGAGGCGGGGCGGGCGCGGGGCTTGCGGGCGGTCCGGCGGAGGACTAGGAACAAGCCATGAACGGAACAGCCGTCAGCCTTGCCGGGGCCGAGCTTTCGGCCCTGCCGTCCGGCGCCCTGTGGTGGCCGGCCGAGCGGCTGCTTGTGGTGGCGGACCTGCACCTCGGCAGGTCCGAGCGGCTGGCGCGGCGTGGCGGCGCGCTGCTGCCCCCCTACGACAGCGCCGACACGCTGGCCCGGCTCGACGCCGAGATCGCCGCCGCCCGCCCCGCCGCCGTGGTGGCGCTGGGCGACAGCTTCGACGATGCGGAGGCCGGCGCGGCTCTGCCCGAGGCCGCGCGGCTCTCGCTGGCCCGGATGATGGCCGGGCGGCACTGGGTGTGGATCGCGGGCAACCACGACCCCGGGCCGATCGAGATCGGCGGCACCCACCGGGCCGAATGGCGCTGCGGGCCGCTCGTCTTCCGCCACATCGCCCGGCCCGGCGTGGAGGGCGAGGTCTCGGGGCATTTCCACCCCAAGGCGCGGGTGGGCGGCCTCGCCCGGCCCTGCTTCGTGCTCGACCGCGCCCGGATCATCCTGCCGGCCTTCGGCACCTACACCGGCGGGCTTGCCGCCGATGCCCCGGCGCTGGCGGCGCTGGTCTCGCCGGCGGCCTGCGCCCTGCTCGTCGGGCAACCGCCGATCCGTCTGCCGCTGGCCGCCGCGGGGCTGCGGCGGGGGGTCAGAGCCAGCCCCGGTCGGCGAGGTCCGGCAGGCGGCCTCGGCTGACCGGCAGTCTGCGACCATCGACCAGGCGCAGCAGAACGCGCCCTCCCGTCCGCTCCACCCCCGACACCGCCGCCTTCGCCACCCAGTGCGAGCGATGGATCTGCGCCCCCTCGACCCCGTCGAGCTCGCCGATCGCATCCGAAAGCCGCATCAGCAGCCCGGCCGCGCCGCGCGCGGTGTGCACATCGACGTAGTGGTCGCGCACCGAGACCGAGAGCACCTCGTCGCGCAGGTCGGGCGGAAGGCGCGCGACCAGCCGCGGCCGGGGCGACGCGGCGGTGTCGCGCGCAGGCCCGGGCGCGGCGGATGGCCCCAGGGGCGGCGCCCCGGCGGACGGCACCGGCTGCACCATCGGCCCCCGCGCCGCCATCCCGAGGCCCACCATCCAGTCCAGCAGGTTCACGAGCAGGGCGATCGCAAAGACCACCAGGCAGATCTCGGCGAAGCCGAGCGCGAGCTGGTGGTCGGGCCCGATCCGCAACAGCAGGATGGCCTGGAGAAGCGGCGCATAGGCCAGGGTGAAGGCCGTGCAGACGATCAGCGCGCGGCTCCAGAACCCGAGCCGGGCGAGATGACGGTCGACCACGGCCCGGCAGGCCACGGCGACCGGCAGCGACAGCCCGATCACCAGCGTCCAGAACACGACCCGCTCCGGCAGGGCCTCCTCGCCGTAGGTCCCGAAGGGGCCGACGAGGCCGGTCATGGCCGAAACGACGATCCCGGCGCCCAGAACTCGCCGGTCAAGAAGGCGCGACAGCCAGTCGTTCAGCATCATCGGCGAGCCTCCGGGCAAGGCCCGATGCATCGGCCCCCATTCCCGAGACTAGAAGGTTCCGGCGGCCGATCAACGGGGTATCCCGCGGGCTGCGCTGTTCGCGCGCAGGGCGGGGGCGGGCCGCCCCGATGCGCCCCGGCCCGCCTCAGCCGGTCAGCCCCTCGGGTTCGGGCAGGCCATGGGCGCGGGCCGCGGCCGTCAGGGTGTTGGCCAAGAGGCAGGCGATGGTCATCGGGCCCACCCCGCCCGGCACCGGCGTGATCGCCCCCGCCACCTCGGCCGCGCTGGCGAAATGCACGTCCCCCACCAGCCGCGCCGTGCCGTCCGCCCCCGCGACGCGGTTGATGCCCACGTCGATCACCGTGGCGCCGGGGCGGATCCAGTCGCCCCGGATCAGCTCGGCCCGGCCCACCGCCGCCACCAGGATCTCGGCGCGGCGGCAGACCGCGGGCAGGTCGCGGCTGCGCGAATGGGCGATGGTCACCGTCGCATCCTCGCGCAACAGAAGCTGCGCCATGGGCTTGCCGACGATGTTCGACCGCCCCACCACCACCGCCTCGGCCCCGGCGAGCGACCCCAGCCGGTGGCGCAACAGCATCAGGCAGCCCAGCGGCGTGCAGGGCACCAGCGCCATCTGCCCGGTCGCCAGGCGGCCCGCGTTGGAGATGTGAAAGCCGTCCACGTCCTTGGCGGGGTCGATGGCGTGAATCACCGCAGCCGCGTCCAGATGCGCGGGCAGCGGCAGCTGGACGAGGATGCCGTGCACCGCAGGGTCCGCGTTCAGCCGGGCGATCAGCGACAGCAGGTCGGCCGCGTCGGTCCCGGCCGGCAGGCGATGCTCGAAGCTTGCCATGCCCGCCTCGAGCGTCGCCCGGCGCTTGCTTGCAACATAAACGCGGCTGGCCGGCTCCTCGCCCACCAGCACCACGGCGAGGCCGGGCACCACCCCCGCCGCTGCCAGCCGCGCCGCCTCGTCCGCCACCCGCGCGCGTAGCGCCGCGCCCAGGGCCCTGCCGTCGATGATCTCGGCCGCCATGGCTCCGCCCTCCCCGCCTGTCGCCCTGCCCCGCCCCTGCCGCGGCGGCCCCGCGGCCCCTCCGGCCGCGGCGGCCGGGCCGGGGGTCGATCCCCCGGCCCGGCCGGTCCCTAGAACAGCCCCTCGATCCGGCCCGCCGGATCCAGCCGGATCGTCTCGGCCGCGGGCAGCCGCGGCAGGCCCGGCATCGTCATGATCTCGCCGCAGATCGCCACCACAAAGCCCGCCCCTGCCGCCAGGCGCACTTCCCGCACGGGCACCACATGCCCCTCGGGCGCCCCGCGCAGCGCCGGATCGGTCGAGAAGGAATACTGCGTCTTGGCCATGCAGACGGGGAAATGGCCGTAGCCCGCCGCCTCCCAGGCCGCAAGCTGGTCGCGCACCGCCCGCTCGGCCGTGACCGCGCCGGCGCGGTAGATGCGCCGCGCGATGGTCTCGATCTTCTCGAACAGCCCCATCGCGTCGGGGTAGAGCGGGGCAAAGCCTGCCCCGCCGCCCTCGGCCAGCGCGACCACCTTGTGCGCCAGCGCCTCGATCCCGGCCGAGCCCTCGGCCCAGTGGCGGCACAGGATCGCCTCGACCCCCAGCCCGGCGGCAAAGGCCTGCAGCGCCGCGATCTCGGCCGCGGTGTCGGTTGCGAAGTGGTTGATCGCCACCACCACCGGCACGCCGAAGCCCTGCACGTTCTCGATGTGCCGGCCGAGGTTGGCGCAGCCCGCCTGCACCGCCGCCACGTTCTCGGTGCCAAGGTCGGCCCTGGCGACGCCGCCGTTCATCTTCAGCGCCCGCACCGTGGCCACGATCACCGCCGCGGCCGGCCGCAGCCCGGCCTTGCGGCACTTGATGTCGAAGAACTTCTCGGCCCCGAGGTCGGCGCCGAACCCCGCCTCGGTCACGACATAGTCCGCAAGCCGCAGCGCCGCCGTCGTCGCGATGACCGAGTTGCAGCCGTGCGCGATGTTGGCGAAGGGGCCGCCGTGGACGAAGGCCGGGGTATGCTCGAGCGTCTGCACGAGGTTGGGCTGCATCGCGTCCTTCAGCAGCACCGCCATCGCCCCGTCGGCCTTCAGGTCGCGGGCGTGGACCGGGCTCTTGTCGCGGCGGTAGGCCACCACGATGTCGCCCAGCCGCCGCTCGAGATCCCGCAGGTCGCGGGCGAGGCAGAGGATCGCCATGACCTCGGACGCCACGGTGATGTCGAAGCCCGCCTGGCGCGGAAGGCCGTTGGCCACCCCGCCGAGGCCCAGCACGATGTCGCGCAGGGCGCGGTCGTTCATGTCCATCACCCGGCGCCAGACGATGCGGCGGGGGTCGATGTCGCGCGCATTGCCCCAGTGGATGTGATTGTCGATCATCGCCGCCAGCAGGTTGTGCGCCGCGCCGATGGCGTGGAAATCGCCGGTGAAGTGGAGGTTGATGTCCTCCATCGGCACGACCTGCGCCATGCCGCCCCCGGCCGCGCCCCCCTTCATGCCGAAGTTGGGGCCAAGGCTGGGCTCGCGGATGCAGACCATGGCGCGCTTGCCGATCCGGTTCAGCCCATCGCCCAGGCCCACGGTGGTCGTCGTCTTGCCCTCGCCCGCCGGCGTGGGATTGATCGCGGTCACCAGGATCAGCCTGCCCTCGGGCCGCCCGGCGAGACCTGCGATGAAGTCCTGCGCGACCTTGGCCTTGTCGTGGCCGTAGGGCAAAAGTTGCGCCGCCGGAATGCCCAGCCGCGCGCCGATCTCCTGGATCGGCCTCTTGTTCGCCGCGCGGGCGATCTCGATGTCGGTCCGGTAGGCCATGGTCCCCCTCTTCCTGCCCGGGATGGCGATCTGGAGCCATCCATGCCATGCCCGCCGCATCGGACCGGCGCGGCTGCGACCGCGCCGGTGCACGGCGGGCACTGTTTCAGACCATGCCGCGCAGGCCCGCCAGATGCGGCCATTCCCGCTGCACCGGCACATGCAGCCGCAGCCGCTCGCCCCGGCGCAGCACGCCTTCGCGCTCGACCCAGGCGGTGACGCCGCGGCGGCCCTGCGCTGCCCCCTTGTAGCGGGCGCCGAACCCCGGGCGGTGGCAGTCGATCGCGCGCCCCGGCTGCACGCAGGCGCGGTTTTCCATGTCCACGGTCAGCGTGACGCCCCCCTCGGCCTGCAACCGCGACGAGGGCGGGATCGCGGTGAAGTCGGGGATGCCCTGCACCACCATCGTCGCCCCGATCCAGGCCGGGTCGATCGCATCGATCCCCATGGCCGCCGCCGTCGCCGCCAGCTCCTCGGCCGCAACGATCGAGACCTGGCGGACATTGCGGACCGGCGTGCCGCGGGGATAGAGCGTCGCCACGCGTGCGCAGGCGGGGCGGGTCAGCCCGCCATGCGCCTCGCCCTCGGGCCCCTCAAAGCCGAAGCCAAGCGCCGCAACCGGCGCTGCGGTGATCCCCGCCCTCCGGTCGGCCACCCGGCCGAGCCAGGTCACGATGGCGACGAAGTCGGTCGGGGCGAGGGCGGGCATGGAACCACTCCGGGATCGTCGCGCCAGACATGCCCTGCCCGCAGGCCCGGCGCAAGCGGGCCGCAGGCGAAGGGGCGCCGGATGTCCGGCGCCCCTTCCCCCTGACAGCTGCCGCGTCAGGCGCTGGGTTCGGGCTCCAGCCCGCCGTCCTTGGGGCGGCCCTTGGTGGTCTTGGGAATCGAGACGATGCTCGACGGCGCGCCCCCGCCCGAGGGCCGGTCGTCGGCATCCTCGCCACGGTTCAGCGGCTCGCCCGCGATCACCCGCCGAATCTCGGGCCCGGTCAGCGTCTCGTACTCCAGCAGACCCTTGGCCAGGCGGTGCAGGTCGTCGATCTTCTCGGTCAGGATGCGCTTGGCCGTTTCATAGCCCTCGTCCACCAGCCGGCGCACCTCGGCATCGATCAGCTTCTGCGTCTCGGGCGAGGCCGGGGCGCCCTGCTGGTAGGTGCCGAGGAAGCTTTGCTGTTCGTTGGCATAGTCGATGTTGCCGAGCTTGTCGGAAAAGCCGAACTGCGTCACCATCGCCCGTGCGATCCGCGTGACCATCTGGATGTCGGACGCCGCGCCGGAGGTGACGTTCTCGCGGCCGAAGATCAGCTCCTCGGCCACCTTGCCGCCCATCGCCATGGCGATCTTGGACTTGTACTTGGTGTAGGTGACCGACAGCTGGTCGCGCTCGGGCAGCGACAGCACCAGCCCCAGCGCCCGGCCGCGCGGGATGATCGTGGCCTTGTGGATCGGGTCGTGCTGCGGCACGTTCATGCCCACGATGGCGTGCCCGGCCTCGTGATAGGCGGTCAGCTTCTTCTCGTCCTCGGACATTACCATGCTGCGCCGTTCGGTGCCCATCATGACCTTGTCCTTGGCGTTCTCGAAATCCTCCATCGTGACAAAGCGACGACCGATGCGGGCCGCGCGCAGCGCCGCCTCGTTCACGAGGTTGGCGAGGTCGGCGCCCGAGAAGCCGGGCGTGCCGCGGGCGATGATGCGCAGGTCCACGTCGGGCCCGAGCGGCACCTTGCGGGCATGCACGCCGAGGATCTTCTCGCGCCCCTTGATGTCGGGGTTGGGCACCTGCACCTGCCGGTCGAACCGGCCCGGGCGCAGCAGCGCGGGGTCGAGCACGTCGGGCCGGTTGGTCGCGGCGATGATGATGATGCCCTCGTTGGCCTCGAACCCGTCCATCTCGACCAGAAGCTGGTTGAGCGTCTGCTCGCGCTCGTCGTTGCCGCCGCCATAGCCGATCCCGCGCGAGCGGCCGACGGCGTCGATCTCGTCGATGAAGACGATGCAGGGCGCGTTCTTCTTGGCCTGCTCGAACATGTCGCGCACGCGGCTGGCGCCGACGCCCACGAACATCTCGACGAAATCCGAACCCGAGATGGTGAAGAACGGCACGCCGGCCTCGCCGGCGATGGCGCGGGCGAGCAGCGTCTTGCCGGTGCCGGGCGGGCCCACCAGCAGCGCACCCTTCGGGATCTTGCCGCCGAGACGGCTGAACTTCTGCGGGTTGCGCAGGAATTCGACGATCTCCTCGAGCTCGTCCTTGGCCTCGTCGATCCCGGCCACGTCGTCGAAGGTGACCCGCCCGTGCTTTTCGGTCAAAAGCTTGGCCTTCGACTTGCCGAAGCCCATCGCGCCGCCGCGGCCCCCGCCCTGCATCCGGTTCATGAAGAAGATCCAGATGCCGATCAGCACCAGGAACGGCAGCCACAGCGAGATGAGCGAAAAGAAGCCCGACTGCTCCTGCGGCCGCGCCTCGATGCGGACCTGCGCCGACAGCAGCCGGTCGGTCAGGTCAACCCCCTCGGGCTTGATCGTGGAATACTGCTGGCCGTCGCGGCCGCGGATGGTGATGCGCTCGCCGTCCAGCGTCACGCTCGACACCTCCCCCGCATCGACGCGCTGCACGAACTCCGAGAAGCTGATGGTGCGCGCGTTGATCGAGCCCTGCCCGCCGCTGAAGAGGTTGAACAGCGCGAGCACAAGCAGGAACAGCACGACCCAGAAGGCGATGTTGCGCAGATTGGCCAAGGAAAAGCTCCCGTCATTCGCGGCCGCACCAGGCCGGCCCGCAAAAACTAACATAGAGATGACGGGGGCCGGTTCAATCGCCAACAAGCCCGGCGCGGAAATCGGCGGCGTGGCGCAGGGGCTCGGCCGTCCAGCCCTCGGGCCGCCCGGCCAGCGGCGCGGCGACCAGCCGCCCCCCCGCGCGGACGGCCGGACTGGCCAGCAGGCTGGGCCGCGGCAGGCCGGTTTCGCGCCATTTCGGGCAGTCCGCCAGCCCCTCGGGGCCCAGCGCGCCCACCTCGGCGCCCGGCAGGGCGGGCCCGGTCAGCCGCCAGCGGCCGTCCCAGGGCGCGCCCGGCGGGGCGGTGATGTGCCGCACCGCCTGCCATTCGCGCCCGATGCGCAGGGTGCCGCCCGCCACGGTGGCGCGGCAGCCGGCCAGCGTGCCGCCCCGACCGGCCGCGATGGCCGCCGCCAGGCGCCGCAGGTCGGCGTGCCGCGGCCGATAGGGCCCGCCGCCGACCCAGACCAGCGCATGGGCCAGCAGCCGCTCGCGCAGCTCGTCGGGTGCGGCGGCCAGGGCGGCGGCGTCCAGCAGCACGTCGCCCGCCTCGATCCGCGCGGCGCGGTCGGCGAGCTCCGCCGCGGCCCGCCCGAGGGCGGCGCGCGCGGTTGCCATCCGCGCCGCGGTCGCGGCCAGCCCTGCGGCGGTGATGCCAAGCGGGGCCAGCGCCGCCAGCGCCGCCCGCGCCCGGGCGCGCGCAAAGCGCAGATCGTCGTTCGACGGATCCTCGGCCCAGGCCAGGCCGCGGGCGCGCAGCAGGTCCCGCAGCGCCGCCCGCGGCACCGCCAGCAGCGGCCGCAGCCAGACCACCCCGGCCAGCCGCCGCACCGGCGCCATGGCCGCCAGCCCGTCCACGCCCGAGCCGCGGGCCAGCCGCAGCAGCACCGTCTCGGCCTGGTCGTCCAGCGTGTGGCCGGTGGCGACATGGACGATCCCGCGTTCGGCCGCCCAGGCGGCGATCAGCCGCTGGCGAGCCTGCCGCGCTCGGTCCTGCAGGTTGCCGCGGCCCTGCGGCGTCTCCCACCGCAGCGTCGCATGGGCAATGCCGAGCCCGGCGCAGACCGCGCCCGCCGCCGCGGCCTCGGCCGCCGAGCCCGGGCGCAGCCCGTGGTCCACCGTCGCGGCGCACAGCGTCACGCCGCGCGGCCCTGCCCAGTCGGCCGTAAGCAGCGCCACCGCGGTGGAATCCCCCCCGCCCGAGACGGCCAGCCCCAGCCGCTGCGGCGGCCCGCCGGGAAAGGCCGCCGCCATCGCCGCCGCGAAGGCCGCGGCCGCCGCGTTCACCCGCAGGAAAGCCCTGCGCGCAGCGCCGCCGCGCGCGCGGCCTCGGGCGTGCCCGGAAAGCGTTCGCCCGCCTCGGCCAGCGTCAGGCAGGCCTCGGGCAGCTGGCCCAGCCGGCCCAGGCTTTCGCCCAGCCGCACCAGCGCCTCGGCGGCGCGCGGGCCTTCGGGCGCGGCGCTGAAGGCATCGACATAGGCGCGCGCCGCCTCGCGCAGCTCGCCCAGCCCGGCCAGCGCCTCGCCCCGCAACAGCAGCGCCTCGACCGCCAGATCGCCGCCGGGATAGGTCTGCACGAAGGCCCCGAACAGCGCCGCCGCGCCGGCAAGGTCGCCCGACTGCAGCGCCGCCCGGGCGCGCTCGAAGTCGGCGCGTTCCCCCACGGCCAGCTGCGGCACCTCGGCGGCCTCGGGCGCGGCGGCCTCGGGCGCAGCGGGAGCCGGGGCGGCGGGCGCCGCCTCGAGCCCGGACGCGGGCGGCAGGCTGCCCCCCGCAAGCTCGGCCAGTCGCAGCTCCAGCGCCCGCAGCCGCCCCGCCACATCGCGCAAGGCCCGGTCGAGCCGGAACTCCAGCGCCTCGGTGCGGGCGGTCAGCCGCGCAAGCTCGGCCTCGATGATCTCGGCCCGCTCGATCAGCGACCCGCTGACGCCGGGCGCGGCGGTTCCGCCCGGCGCGAGCTCGCGCCGCAGCCGCGCAAGCTCGGCCGAAAGCGCGGCGAGCTGCGTGCGCACATCCGCAAGGGTTCCGGCATCGGCAGCCCGGGCGGGCGCCGGCCCCAGCCAGAGCGCGGCTGCCAGCACCGCCGCGAGACCTGCCCTGCCTGCGCCCATCGCCCCCTCAGCTTCCCGCGGAAAGGGTCAGGACCGTCACCGCCCGGCGGTTGCGGGCATAGCAGGCCTCCTCCGAGCAGATCTCGACCGGACGCTCCTTGCCGTAGCTGATCGTGCGCAGCCGCCCCGGCGAAACCCCGAGCGAGACCAGATATTCCTGCACCGCGTTGGCCCGCCGCGCGCCGAGCGCAAGGTTGTATTCCCGCGTCCCGCGCTCGTCCGCGTGGCCCTCGATCACGATGCCGTAGCCGCGGTTCTCGTTCAGCCAGCGCGCCTGGCCCGCAAGGATGTCGCGCGCCTCGGGCGTCAGCGTGCTCTGGTCCACGGCAAAGAACACCCGGTCGCCGACCCGGGCCTGGAAGAAGGCCGGCGAGGCGGGGTTGCGCACGTCGCCGAGGGGTGCGGCGTCGATCCCGCCCGCGGCGCCGCCGCCCCAGCCGTCGTCGTAGCCGGCGCCGCCGGCGTCGCCGCCGAGATAGCGGTCGGGGTTGTTGCAGGCGGCAAGCCCCAGCGCCGCCATCACAATCAGAACCTTCGAGAGGGTGCCCATCGGCCTTTTCCTTGTGGTTTTCTGCTGCTCGCTTGCACTTATACCACCTTCGCCCCGGTTTGGGAACTCAGGGCAGAAGCGGCGACCAGGCCGGGTCCGAGGCGAAGGTCTCGGTCGGCACCGGGCGCAGGTTGCGCCCCGAGATGTCCACCGAGAACAGGCCCGGCGCCCCGCCGGCGCCGGCCGTCTCGCGCGCGAAGAGGATGACGCGGCCGTTCGGCGCCCAGCTCGGCCCCTCGTCGAGGAAGGAGGCGGTCAAGAGCCGCTCGCCCGACCCGTCGGGGCGCATCACCCCGATGTGGAAGCGACCCGCGTTCTGCTTGGTGAAGGCGATGAGATCGCCGCGCGGCGACCAGACCGGGGTGGCATAGCGCCCCTCGCCGAAGCTGATGCGCCGCGGCTCGCCGCCCTCGGCGGGCATGACATAAAGCTGCTGGCGGCCCGAGCGGTCGCTTTCGAACACGATCCGGCTGCCGTCGGGCGAGAAGCAGGGCGAGGTGTCGATACCCGGATGCGTGGTCAGCCGCGTGCGCCGGCCGCTGGCAAGATCGAGCGTGAAGATCTCGCTGTTGCCCCCCTGCTCGAGCGAGAAGACCACCGTCCGCCCGTCGGGCCCGAACCGCGGCGAGAAGGCCATCGTGCCCGGCTGATCCTCGAGCGCGCGGCGCTGGCCGGAGGCGAGATCGAGCAGGAAGATGCGCGGAAAGCCGCGCTCGAACGAGGTGAACAGCACCCGGTCGCCCGCGGGCGCAAAGCGCGGGCCGAGCACGAGCGCCCGCGCCTCGGTCAGATAGCGCGGGTTGGCGCCGTCGTAGTCCATGATCGCGAGACGCTTGCGCCTTGCGTCCTTGGGTCCCTGCTCGGCCACATAGACCACCTGGCTATCGAAATAGCCGCCCTCGCCGGTGATGCGGGCATAGACCGCGTCGGCCACCTTGTGCGCCAGGCGCCGCCACAGCTCGGCCCCGCCGCGGAAGCGCAGGCCCTCGCCCACCTCGCGGCCGGTCTGGATGTCGTGCAGCCGGAACTTGACCGCAAGCCGCCCGCCCGCCTCGGCCGCCACCGCCCCGGTCACCAGCGCCTGCGCGCCGAGCGCCCGCCAGGCCGCGAAGGCCACCGGCGCGTCGAAGCTCGTGACCAGCCCGCGATGCGCCGAGGGCGCGATCTCGCGAAACAGCCCGGTGCCGGCGAGGTCGGCCGCAACCACCCGCGCGACGTTCGCGGCCGCCTCGGCCACGCCGGGGGTTTCGGGCAGGAAGGCGGCCACGGCGAAGGGCATCGGCTCGACCACGCCCTCGGTGATCTCGATGCGCAGCGGCGGGCTGGCCTGCGCCAGCGCCGCGCGCGGACCGGCGGCGGCGGCGGCGATCAGTCCGCCGCCCAGCGCGGCCAGGGTGCTGCGTCGGGTCAGGCTCATCAGCGGATCCTCATGCTCTGGGGGTTGAACACCATTTCGATCTCGCGCCATTGCTCGTAGCTCTCGGCCGGCAGCGGCACGTCGCGGACGCAGTCGATCGCCCGCACCGCAAGGTCGAAGGCCCGCCGGATCGCCGCGTCGCTTGGGCCGTCGGCCGAGACCAGCCGCGCGTTGCCCGGCACGCCGGCGCGGCTCATCGCGAAGGCAACGGTCACCGTCGTCTCGAACACTTCGGCCGATGCGGCGCCAAGCTGCCAGCACAGGGCCACCGCCCGCCGCAGCGCCTCGGCCTCGCCCGGGCCGAGCGCGGCAGCCGGGGCGGGGGCCGGGGCCGGCGCGGCAAGCGCGGCCGCCACGGCTTCGGCGATGGCGGCCGCAGCCGCGTCGCCCGCCGCCGCGGGCGCAGCCGCGGCCGGGGGCGCAGGCTCGGCCGCAG
>CALJZN010000026.1 GCA_937983405.1 uncultured Paracoccaceae bacterium | reverse complement strand
GTCGGGCTCGGCCCCGCCCTGCAGCCAGCGGGTCACCTCTTCGGCGTCCTTGGCCAGCTTCGATTCCGGGCTCGCGCCGTAATCCTCGGCCAGCGAGGTGCGCCAGAACCAGCGTTCCAGCTTCTCCCTGGCGGCGGCGCTTTGCGCGTCCTTGCCCGCGATGGCGAAAAAGGCCGCCAGCGCCACCGCCTGCGCGGGATAGGGCAGGTCGGCGGACCACAGCACCTTCTGTTCGGCCAGGAACCGCCCGGCCGCGCGGAACCCCTCCTCCACCGCCGGGGCCCGGGCGCGGAAATCCGCGAGCCGCAGCGCAAGCAGCGCGTTGCGCTTGCACGAGGTCTGCGGCGGCTGGCTGCCCGCCGGCGCGGCCATCCGCGCGGCATGGGTTGCGGCCAGCGAGACGGCCTGCAGAAAGTCGACCCCGCGCAGATGGTCGAAGACGGGCATCCCCATCCCCTGCCCCTTCGGCCCCCTGCGGATGCGGTCCAGCCGCGCCGCCCAGTCGTCGCGCAGGTTCAGGGGCTGGGGCGCGCCGGCGAAGATGGCGGTCACCAGCTCGAAGGCATCGAGCTTCTTGCCGCCGACGTTGACCTTCTCGAACACCAGGCAGACCGCCTCGCGGCTGGTGTCCCTGCCCAGCCGGATCGTCGGCATCTGATAGCTTTGCAGCGGTTGCAGGATGCGGGCCATGAAGGCATTGGCCTGATCGCTGCGCGGGCTGCCCTGCCCCTGCCAATGGGCCTGATAGTCCCACAGCCATTTCATCGCCTCGCCCTGGTCGAAGGCGATGTTCAAGGGAAAGCAGCCGGTCTCGAACTCCTTCGCGCGGTCCGACAGGTCGATGGTCAGCGCCTCGTCGCGGCGGATGCGGCTTTCGGGCAGGCCGAGGATCGCCTCTTCCAGCTCCTCGCCGGCCTCCAGCGCCCGGGCGATGTCGAGGTAGTAGAAGCGCCGCAGGGTCACGCGTTCGCTTTTCGGCTTGCGCACCCGCATCGCCTGCCGCGCCCTGAGCGCCCCGTAAAGCGAGGTGATGCGCTGCTGGCCGTCGAGCAGCAGCTCGTCCGCCGCCGCGGCAGGGCCTTCGCCCGCCGCCTGGCGCGCGGCCTCGACCCCCTCCAGCAGGCGCGGGCGGAAGTTCACCTCGCCGCCCGCGCGCAGCGTCAGCAGCGCCCCCACCGGAAAGCCGCGCAGGATCGAGGCGATCAGCCCCCGCACATCCTCGTCCCCCCAGACATAGGATCGCTGGAAGTCCGGCAGCTGCAGCCGGCCGGCATGGGCCTCGGCCAGAAGGTCGCGCAGGAAACGGGGGTTGGTCTCGAAGGTCATGGGGCCTCGGGCGGTTCGGGGGTGATCTCGACGCCGCGCACCTGCACCGGGCGCGGGGCGAAGTGCCACAGCCGCCGGTCCCGCGGCGCGTCGTGGCGCGTCTCCACCCGCTCGGCCACGCCGCCCGGCAGGCCCGCGTCGGCGTAAATCGTGCACGCGGTCAGGTCCGCGGCCCAGGGCGGCAGGCGCAGGCGGCGCAGCGCATCCTCGGGGGTCTCGGCCGCGACGATCTGCGGGGCAAGCGGGGCGTTCAGCGGGCAGGCCTTGCGGCCGAGGTAGAGGTGAAACGCAGGCCGCTCCAGCGCCTCGGCCAGCGCGGGAAGGCCCTCGCCCGCCACGGCAACGCCGTAGAGAACGCCCGTTCGGTAATCGCGCAGGGTGATGGTGGTGTTGGCGTCCTTGCCGGCCTTGCGCAGCGCCTCGGGGCGGCTCTGCGGGCGCTTGACGGCGGCGGTCGGCACGGTCTGCACCGTGTGATAGTCGCGCAAGGGCGCGCCGGTCTCGAACACCGCCACGGCCAGCCGCAGCGCATCGAGCGCGGCGAAATCGCCCTCGCGCCGTATCCCCTGCGCTGCCGCCAGAAGGCCCAGGATCGCCGACCGCCCCGGCCAGGTCCAGGACCCGCGGCGTTCGTGACCTGCCACGTCGCCGAAGGCCGCGAAGGCGGCCGAAAGGGTGAAGATCAGGACGTCAGGCATCGGCGGGGGCCGGTTGGCCCACGGCCTCGGCCGCGAACCGGGCGATCTCGTCGAGGCTGCCTTCCTCGCGGTCCACGTCCATCACCGCCACCGCATCCGCCGCCGGGCCATAGGCGCGGTCGAGCTTGCCCGCCATCTCCTCGAGCGCCGCGACCGAGGCGCGCATCAGGTCGTTCGCCTTCAGTTCCGCCAGCCGCAGGTTGACCGGGTGGAAGAACGCCCCCGACAGGTCGCGCGGCTGGCGGCTGCCGCGTTCGGCCCGGATGTGGCGGGCCAGCGGATGGTGGGCAAAGCTGTTCTGCTTGCCGCGCGGGGTGGCGGTGGCCAGCGCGCGGGCCAGCGCCTCCATGCCCCTCGCCGCCAGCGCCCGGTCGCCGGCGAGGTTTTCCACCAGCAGATCGACGTTCACGCAGGCATAAAGGTAATAGACGCCCGAGCCGAAGCCGGCCTCGCCGATGTGTCCGGCGCCCGCGTCCTCTTCCCGCGTCTTGAGGTCATCGACCGCCGAATACCAGTCGTCCTCGGCCAGCGCGCGATGCGTGGTGACGGCATGGGCCACCTGCACCGCCGCCTCGCGGTTGAAATCCGGGTCATCGGCCAGCATCCGGCCGAACATGGCGATGTCCACCGCCCCGTCGGCGCGGCGCAGAACCTGCTTCTTCAGCTCCCTCTCGTCGATCTTCTTGCCCGCCACCAGCCGGTCGGCCAGGTCATGCGCCAGCCGCCATTCCTCGGGCGAGACGAAGGCCAGCGTGGTGGTGAGCGGCGGCCTGTTCTCCTTTGCCGCTTCGAGCTTGGAGAACAGCCCCGCCACCGTCGCCGCCGCCGCGCGGGCATTCTCGGCCGGGGTGCCCCGCGCGGTCAGCCGCCTTGCCACCTCCTCGGCGATCCGCTTGGTGCGGGTGCCGCGATGGCCGGCGAGGTCATTCAGGAACCAGGCCGTCTCGCGCACCGCCCGCTTGATCGACTGCGAGGACAGCCGCAGCCGCGGGTGGCCGCCGAAGCTGGCCTGCTTGGGCCGGCCCTGGTCGTCGCGGTTGGGGTTCGACGGCGGATAGGGTGTGAGAAGGTGGAACTGGACGAACTGGGTCACGATGCTGTCTCCTCGGGGGTCCGGTCGGCCTCGGGGGCGGGGGCGGCGAAATAGTCGAAGACCCAGCGGCGCCGGGCGGCCTCGCCCCGTTCGGGGTGGTCCCAGGCCAGAAGGTCGGCGGCCAGCCGTTCGACGTTGCAGCGCCGGTCGGCCATGA
>CALJZN010000025.1 GCA_937983405.1 uncultured Paracoccaceae bacterium | reverse complement strand
CGCGCATCCGCCCCCGTCATCCGCCCCCGTCATCCGCCCCCGTCATCCGCCCCCGCGCATCCGCCCACGTCATCCGCCCCCGCGCATCCGCCCACGTCATCCGCCCCCGCGCATCCACTGTCGTCATCCGCTCGCGTCATCCGGCCGGGCGCGCGCGCCGCGCCTTCCGCCCGGGCGGCCGCGGGCGCAGGCCCGCGACGCCCCCGGGGCACGCCGGGGTGGGCGGGCGGGAGGCGTGCCCCGGGGGCGTTCCCTGCGCCCGGTCCCGCCGCTCACTGCGTCGCCCGCAGCACCGCCCCGGGGTTCAGGATGCCCGCCGGGTCCAGCGCCGACTTGATCGCCCGCATCGCCGCCAGCTTGACCGGGTCGCCATAGCGTTCGAGGTCGTCGATCTTCCACCGGCCGATCCCGTGCTCGGCGCTGACCGACCCGCCGAGCGCATGGACCACGTCATGCACCGCCCGCTTGATCGCCTCGCGCTGGCCCTCGTGGTCGGCCCGCGTCCGCCCCGGCAGCGGAAAGACGTTGTAGTGCAGGTTGCCGTCGCCCACATGGCCGAAGGCGTTGATGCGGAAATCCCCGATCGCCGCCACCGCCGCGGCCGCCCGGGCGATGAACTCGGCCACCGCGCCCAGCGGCACCGAAATGTCGTGGTTCGAGACCGCGCCGATCCGCCGGTTGGCCTCGGGGATCGCCTCGCGCATCCGCCAGAACGCCGCCCGCTGCGCTTCGGACCGGGCGACCACCCCGTCCTGCACCAGCCCCGCGGCCGCCCCGGCGGCATAGATCGCCTCCAGCGCCGCGGCGGGGTCGAGGCCCCGCGGCAGGCCCACATCCACCAGCACCGCCCAGTCGGGCGGCGCGGCGAAGGGCAGCCGCACCTCGGGCATCGTCTCGGCCAGAAAGCGCATCCCCTGCCCCGCGATCAGCTCGAAGGCCGAGACCCCGCCCGAGGCCTCGGCCTCGGCCAGCGCCAGCAGCCGCAGCGCCGCCGCCGGCCCCGGCACCGCGAAGACCGCCGCCCCCTCGGCCGCGGGCGGCGCCACCAGCCGCAGCGATGCCGCGGTGATGATGGCAAGCGTCCCCTCCGAACCGATCAGGAGGTGGCGCAGGTCGTAACCGCTGTTGTCCTTGCGCAGCCGCTTCAGCCCGTGCCAGACGCTGCCGTCGGCCAGCACCGCCTCGAGCCCGAGGCAGAGGTCGCGCGCGTTGCCCCAGCGCAGCACGCCGCTGCCGCCCGCGTTGGCCGCAAGGCAGCCGCCGATCGTCGCGCTGCCCTCGGAGGCCAGCGAGAGGGGAAAGCGCCGCCCCGCCGCCGCGGCCGCGGCGCGCACCGCCGCCAGCGTCGCGCCGGCCTCGGCCAGAAGCACGTTCTCCTCGGCCTGCACGGCCCGGATGGCCGTCATCCGTTCGAGCGACAGGATCACCGGCGCCGGCCCCTCGGGCATCACCTGCCCGCCCACCAGCCCCGTGCCGCCGCCCAGCGGCACGATGCCCACGCGCCCCGCCCGCGCGGCGCGGACGATCGTCGCCACCTCGGCCGTGCTGCGCGGCAGCGCCAGCAGCCCGCCCGCCCCCCGCCAGCGGCCCCGCGGCTCCTCCAGATGCCGCGGCTCGGGGTCGCGCAGCGTGCCGGCGGGCAGATGCGCGGCAAGGTCGTCGCGGAACAGGGTATCGGCGGGGTTCAGCATGGCGGGCGTCCTCCTGTCCCCTGTCAACCACCGCCGCGCGCCGGGCGCAACCTCGGCGCAGCGGGGCCGGTCGCCGCACGGCGATGCGCGCCCGCGCCGGCAGCTCGCGCCGGCCAGGCTCGATCCGGGCCGCCGCCCGCCGCCGCCCGCTGGCCAGGGGCCTGCCCGTGCCGGCCGGACAGGCCCGGGCGAGGCGGCCGCGAAGCCGCGCATCGGCGGCGCCACCGGCGACCGCAGCCGCGCCGGGACGCGCCACATCGCGGGCAGGTCCGGCCTGCGCCCTTCGTCCCCCGCGGCCATCCCCACGTCCAGCCAGCCCGGAAGGAGAGGGTGGTCCGGCGCCGGCTCGTGCCGCCGATGGCCCGGATCGCCGATGCCCGAGGCCGCCACCTCGTCCACCACGGTCGGGTCGCCGCCGCGCCGCCCCTGCCGCCTGCGCCACCCGAACGCACCCGCGCCCGACCCCCGCCGCCGGGCCCGCCGAAGGCGCCCGAGCCCGAGCCCCGCAGGGGCGAAGCGAGAGGAAAGGCGTCGCCCGAAGGGCGTCCGCCAGGCTGGCCGGTCAGGCCGTGCCAAGGCCCGCGTCGGTGCGCCCGCGCCGGTCGCTGCGCAGGTTGGCATAGAGCACATGGTTGCGCCAGCGGCCGTTGATCTGCAGATAGCTCTGCGCCACCCCCTCGAACTTGAAGCCGCAGCTTTCCAGCACCCCGCGCGAGGCCACATTCTCGGGCAGGCAGGCCGCCTCGATCCGGCTGAGATCGAGCGCGGTGAAGGCGTGGTAGACAAGCGCCCCGATCGCCTCGCGCATGTAGCCCTGGCGGGCAAAGGGCTGGCCGATCCAGTAGCCCAGCGTGCCCGCCTGCGCCGGCCCGCGGCGGATGTTGTCAAGCGTGATGGCGCCGAGCAGCATGTCGTCCGCGCGGCGCAGCAGGAACAGCGGCAGCGCGGTGCCCGCCGCCTCGGCCCGGGCCGACCAGGCGACGCGGTTGGCAAAGGCCCGGCGGGTGAGATGGTCGTCCGACCAGGCGGGCTCCCACGGCACAAGGAAGTCGGCCGACTCGCGCCGCAGCGCGGTCCAGGCGCGGAAATCGCCGTGCTGGGGCAGGCGCAGCGTCATCCGCTCGGTCTCGATCCGGGGCTTCCGGCGCAGGCCGAACATCAGCCGGCAAGCCTCCGCCGCAGCGCCTCGAGCGAGGGGGCGCCGCTGCCGCCCGCGCCGTCGCCCAGCCCGGCGGGGGGGCCGTAGACGGCCATCGCCACCCGCCCCTCGCCCGCCAGCCGCCCGGCATGGGCGCGCACCGCGGCCACCGTCACCGCGTCGATCCGCGCCACGGTCTCGGCCACCTCGGGCACGCGGCCCCAGATCGCCAGCAGCCGCGCCAGCCGCTCGGCCCGGCTCGACGGGCTCTCGAGCCCCATCAGCACGCCCGCGCGCAGCTGCGCCCGCGCCCGCGCCACCTCGGCCTCGCCCATGTCGTCCGCGGCACGGCGCAGCTCGTCCGCCGTCAGCCCGGCTAGCTCGCCGATCTCGTCCGCGCCGGTGCCGGCGTAGATCGTCAGCATCCCGGTGTCGTCGTAGGACTGCGCCTGGGCGAAGACCGAGTAGCACAGCCCCCGCTCCTCGCGCAGCCTCTGGAACAGGCGCGAGGACATGCCGCCCCCCATCGCGGTGGCGAAGGCCTGCGCGACGAAGGCATCCGGCGCCCGGTGCGCCGCGGATTCGAAGGCCAGCGCGAAATGCACCTGCTCGAGGTCGCCCGAGGTCCGGCGCTCGCCCGGGGTAAAGGCGGCGGCCGCCACCGCCGGGGCGCCGCGCGCCTCGAGATGGCCGAAGAGGTCGCGCGCCTGGTCCACGATCCGGTCGTGGTCCACCGCGCCGGCGGCCGACAGGATCATCCGCTCCGGCCCGTAGTGCGCGGCCACGAAGCGGCGCAGGTCGTCGGCGCCGAAGGCCCCCACGCGCTCCTCGGCGCCAAGGATCGAGCGCCCCAGCGGCTGGCCGGGATAGGCCGCCTCCTGCAGCCAGTCGAAGATGATGTCGTCCGGGGTGTCCAGCGCCTGGCCGATCTCCTGCAGGATGACATGCCGCTCGGTCTCGATGTCGGCCGGCGCGAAGACCGGATTGAGCACGATGTCGGCCACCACATCGAGGGCAAGCGGCACGTCCGCCTGCAGCACCCGGGCATAGTAGGCCGTCATCTCGCGGCCGGTGTAGGCGTTGATGTAGCCGCCCACATCCTCGATCGCCTCGGCGATCTGGGCCGCGCTGCGCCGGGCGGTGCCCTTGAAGGCCATGTGCTCGAGGAAATGCGCGATGCCGTTCTCCGCGTCGCCCTCGTGCCGCCCGCCCGCCGTCACCCACAGGCCCACCGCTGCCGAATGCAGCCCCGGCATCGTGTCGGTGACGATGCGCAGGCCGTTGGGCAGGGTCGTCAGGCGGGGGCCGTCGGTCATCGGGCGATCCTTTCGCGGATCAGGGATTGCAGGGCGGCAAGGTCATCGGGCAGCACGGTGACCCGCTCGGGCCGGTCGTGAAGGTCGGCCAGCCGCGCCGGCAGGGCGGGGCGCAGTCCGGTCGCGGCCTCGACCGCCTCGGGGAACTTCGCGGGGTGGGCGGTGGCGAGCACGACCATGGGCTCGGGGCCCTGGACCTCGGCCGCGACCTTTGCCGCCACGGCCGAATGAGGACAAAGCAGCTCGCCCGTGGCCGCCAGCGTCGCGGCGATGGTCGCGGCCGTCTCGGCCTCGGAGGCGCGGCCCGACGCATAGGCCGCCCGCAGCGCCGCTAGCGCGGGCGCCGGCACCTCGAACCCGCCGGCGGCAAGCCGGCCCATCAGCCCCGCCACCGCCGACCCGTCGCGCCCCAGCGCGTCGAACAGCGCCCGCTCGAAGTTCGAGGCCAGCTGGATGTCCATCGACGGGCTGATCGAGGGGCGCACCGCCTCGGGTGCGTAGCGCCCGGTGGTCAGGCAGCGGTGCAGGATGTCGTTGTGGTTCGTGGCGACCACGAGGCGCGCCACCGGCAGCCCCATCGCCCGGGCGACGGCACCGGCATAGACATCGCCGAAATTGCCCGTGGGCACGGCGAAGGCGACGCTGCGGTGCGGCGCCCCCAGCGCCACCGCGGCGGCGAAGTAGTAGACCGCCTGCACCAGCACCCGCGCCCAGTTGATCGAATTCACCGCTGCAAGCCCGACCGCATCGCGGAAGGCGTGATCGTTGAAGAGGTCCTTGACCCGCGCCTGGCAGGCGTCGAAGTCGCCCTGCAGGGCGATGGCGTGGACATTGGCCTCGGCCGGCGTGGTCATCTGCCGGCGCTGCACCTCGCTCACCCGGCCATCGGGAAAGAGGATGAACACATCCACCCCCTCCAGCCCGCGGAAGGCCTCGATCGCCGCCGATCCGGTGTCGCCCGAGGTCGCGCCGACGATGGTGATGCGCGCGCCGCGCCGCGCCAGCGCCCGCTGGAAGAGCTGGCCGATGACCTGCATCGCGAAGTCCTTGAAGGCCAGCGTCGGCCCGTGGAACAGTTCGAGCAGGAAGCGGTTGGGCGCGAGCTGCTTCAGCGGCGCCCGGGCGGGGTGGCCGAAGCCCGCATGGGCCGCCGCCACCGCGGCGCGCAGCTCGTCCTCGGCAAAGGCATCGCCGATGAAGGGGCGCATGACGCGCAGCGCCACCTCCTCATAGGGCAGCCCCGCCAGCGCGGCGATCGCGTCGGGGGCCAGCCGCGGCACCGCCTCGGGCACGTAAAGGCCGCCGTCGCGCGCAAGCCCGGCGAACATCGCCTCCTCGAAGCCCAGGACGGGGGCCTGCCCCCGGGTGGAAACATAGCGCATCGCAGCCCCCTACTCCGGCCGGCGGGTGATACGCCACAGCAGCGCGGCTGTCATCCCCGCCCAGGCGGCGGCCAGCAGGAACCAGGTGATCGCATAGTTCCGGTGATCGTTCGGGATCGAGGCGGTATCGACCGGCAGGGGCCGGGCGAAGCCCGCCGCCGCGCCGGTGCCCGAGCGCTGGACAACCAGCACCGGCTCGGTGTTCAGCACCCGGGCCATGGCCGCCACGTCGCGGGCAAACCACAGCCCGCGGCCGATGTCGGGCGGCGGCGTGAAGCGGTCGGCCTCCTCGGGCCAGTGCAGGTTGCCCGTCACCTCGGCCGGGCCTGCGGGGCGCGGATCGCGCCGCCGCGCCTCGGGCAGAAAGCCGCGGTCGACCAGGATGCGCCGGCCCTCCGCCGTCTCGAACGCCGCGACGACGCGGTATCCCGGCCCCTCGCCCTTGCGGCTGACGAGAACATCGAGGTCCCCGCCGGCAAACCGCCCGGCCAGGCGCACCGGCAGGTAGGCGTCGCGCTGCGGGTCGGGGGCGACGGGAAGCGGCCCCGGGACGTCGCCGATGCGCGCCTCGATGGCGGCAAGAAGGCCCGCCTTCCACTCCATCCGCTGCAGCTGCCACAGGCCGAGCGCGACCAGCACGGCCACCCCGAAAAGGCCGAACAGCAACGGCAGGATCAGGCGGCGCGGCTGCACAGGGCGGCCCCCCACCATGCGAAAGGCGCGCGCCCTGCGGCCCGCGCCCTTGAACGCTGCGAACAGGTGGCGATGTCAGGCGCCCCAGATGTAGATCGCCCCGAACAGGAACAGCCAGACCACATCGACGAAATGCCAGTACCAGGCCGCCGCCTCGAAGCCCACGTGCTTCTCGGGGGTGAAATGCCCCCGAAGCGCGCGCAGCAGGCAGACGCCGAGGAAGATCGTCCCGATGATGACATGGGCGCCGTGGAAGCCGGTCGCCATGAAGAAGTTCGCGCCATAGATGTTGCCCGCGAAGCCGAAATGCGCGTGGCTGTACTCGTAGGCCTGAAAGCCCGTGAACAGAAGGCCCAGCACGATCGCCAGGATCAGCCCGTTGATCAGGTCCTTGCGGTTGTTCTCGTGCACCAGCGCGTGGTGCGCCCAGGTCGCCGCCATGCCCGAGCACAAGAGGATCAGCGTGTTCATCAGCGGCAGGTGCCAGGGATCGAAGGTCTCCACCCCCGCCGGCGGCCAGACGCCATCGACGAGCGGCGACATGCCCGCGGGGTCGATGGGGTAGAGCGCGTGCTTGAAGAAGCTCCAGAACCAGGCCGAGAAGAACATCACCTCGGACATGATGAACAGGATGAAGCCGTAGCGCAGGCCCAGCCGCACCACCGGCGTGTGCTCGCCCGCGCGGCTTTCGGCGATCACGTCGGCCCACCAGCCATACATGACGTAAAGCACCGCGGCGAGCCCGATGAGAAACAGCCACGGCCCGCGGTCGTGCATCCAGAGCACCGCCCCGAACAGCATGACGAAACCGCCGACCGCGCCGAGGAAGGGCCAGATCGAGGGCGGGATGATGTGGTAGTCGTGGTTCTTTCCGTGCGCCATGGGTCCCTCGTTGCCCGCCGGGGTCTTGCCGGTCTCAGTTGGTGGCCGCACCGGCCGCGGCCTCGGGCGGCAGGTCGGTGCGGTGGAAGGTGTAGGACAGCGTGATGGTGTGGACGAAGCGGCCCTCGCGGTCGGTCACGATCGCGGGATCGACGAAGAAGGTCACCGGCATTTCCACCCGTTCGCCGGGCTTGAGCACCTGCTGCTCGAAGCAGAAGCAGGCGATCTTGGCGAAATGGGCGCCGGCGGCGTAGGGGGTGACGTTGAAGCTTGCCGTGCCCGCCACCGTCCGGTCGGTCGGGTTCCAAGCCTCGTAGAAGGCCAGGCCCGTCTCGCCGATCCGCAGCTCCATCTCGCGCTGCATCGGGCGGAAGCCCCAGGGCATGTCGCGGTCCTTGGAGGCGTCGAAGCGCACCTTCACCCTCCGGTCCAGGACCGTCTCGGGCGCCGCGCTGGCCACGGTGGTGGTGCCGCCATAGCCGGTGACGCGGCAGAACCAATCGTAGAACGGCACCGCCGCCCAGGCCAGCGCACCCATGACCAGAACCACGCCGGCCAGCCGTGCGGCCGTCCGCCGCTTGGACCGCTCCAGGCTCATCGCCGCTCTCCCGCCCGTTCGGCCAGACCCGGCCGGTAGCTGTGATCGAAGGCCTCGAGCGACCCGCCCGTCTCGACCTTGACGATGGTCAGCCCGAACACCACCGCCGCAAGGGCCAGAAGCGCGAGGCCCACGCCCAGGTTGCGCCCGAAGCGGCGGCGGTGCAGCTCGTGCTCGGCCCGGATCGTCATTGCCAGCCTCCAAGGCCCCAGGGGCGCAGCGCCGCCTCGGCAAGGATCGCGGCGAAAGTCAGGAACAGGTAGAGCAGCGAGAAGCGGAAGAAGCGGCGTTCCGCGGCATAGCCGTCGGCCTGTGCCATCCCCTCGTCGCGGCAGACGATGCGCCAGGCGCCGGCAAGAAACAGAAGGTTCAGCACCGCCGCGGCGGCCAGATACAGCGGCCCGCCGATCGCGGTGAAGCCTGCCGCCATCGCCACCGGCGCCAGGACAAGCGCATAGGCCAGGATCTGCCGCCGCGTCGCCCGCCGCCCGTGCGTGACGGTCAGCATCGGCACGCCGGCATCGTCATAATCCGACCGCGTGAACAGCGCCAGCGCCCAGAAATGCGGCGGAGTCCACAGGACGATGAGCGCAAACATCGCCAAGGCCTCGAGCCCGACCGACCCGGTCGCCGCCGCCCAGCCGATCATCGGCGGAAAGGCCCCCGCCGCTCCGCCGATGACGATGTTTTGCGGCGTCGCCCGCTTCAGCCACATCGTGTAGACCACGGCATAGAAGAAGATCGTGAAGGCCAGCAGCCCCGCCGCAACCCAGTTGGCGGCCAGCCCCAGCATCATCACCGACAGCCCCGACAGCGCAAGACCGATGCCCAGCGCCTCGCCCGGCGCAACGCGCCCCGCCGGCACCGGCCGGCCGCGGGTGCGGCGCATCAGCCGGTCGATGTCGGCATCCCACCACATGTTCAGCGCGCCCGCGGCGCCGGCCCCGAGCGCGATGAACAGGATCGCGGCGAAGGCCACCATCGGGTGCAGCGCCGCCGGCGCCGCAAGCAGACCCACGAGCGCGGTGAATACCACCAGCGACATGACCCGCGGCTTCAGCAGCACGACATAGTCGCCGAACCGCGCCTCGCCCGGCGCGGCCCCGGCCCTTGCCCCGCCGCCGTCTGCTGCCCGTGCGTCCGTCATGCGCCCTGCGTCCCGCCCGCCCGTCGCCCCGGGCACTTGCCCGGCATCAGTTCGCCTGCGCCAGGCTCGTGGTGCGGGGGGTGCCGCCGTATTCGGCGATCGCCCGGTCGAGCCAGGCCTCGTAGTCCTCGAGGCGCACCACCTTCACCGTGATCGGCATGTAGGCATGATCCTTCCCGCAGAGCTCCGAGCACTGGCCGAAGAAGACCCCCTCGCGCTCGGCCTTGAACCACAGCTGCCCCAGGCGGCCCGGCACGGCATCCTGCTTCACCCCGAAGGCCGGCACGGTCCAGGAGTGGATCACGTCCGCGCCCGTCGTCTGCACGACCACGGTCTTGCCCACCGGAACCACCATCGCCGTGTCGGTTGCCAGCAGATATTCGGACTGGCTGTAGCCATGCGCCTCGAGCTCCTCGCGCGGCAGCATGAAGCTCGAGAACTCGAAGCCGTGATCGACGTATTCGTAGGTCCAGAACCACTGCAGGCCGGTGACCTTGATGGTGACGTCGGCCTCGGGGATCTCCTGCTGCTTGAACAGGATCGGCAGCGAGAAGGCGCCGATCACCACCAGGATCACGATCGGCACCACCGTCCAGGTGACCTCGAGCGCCGAGTTGTGCGTGAACCGCGCCGGGGTCGGGTTGGCGCCGCGGTTGTAGCGCAGGATGACCAGAAGCAACAGCACCAGCACGAAGACCGTGATCGCCGAAATGATCACCAGCAGCAGGCTGTCCAGCCAGACGACATCGCGCGCAAGTTCGGTCGCGCTGGGCTGGAACCCCGTGCCCCGGGGCGCCGGCGCCCCCACGATGGGCAGTGCGGGCAGGCCCTGGTCCTGCGCGGCGGCCCGCAGCGGGACGGCAAGGGCCGCGAGGGCCGCAGCTTTGGTCAGAAGGCGCATGGCGAATTCCCGTTCATGTTCCCGTGTCTGGCGCGGCCCCACCGGCCGTCTGGCAGCCGCGGGTTGTGCCGCAGCCCCCGTTGTCATTGACGCAGATCAAACATATCTCCGCCGCACCGGCAAGCAGGCCCGTTGCGGCAAAGGGACGCCGCGGGCCGGCACCGCCCCCAGCGCCGCGCCAGCGGCCCCTGCACGGCAAGGACCGCCCCGATGACCCACGCGCCCGAAACGCCGTTCCGCCCCTTCGACACGCTGCTCGACGAGGGCGCGGCCCTGCGCATCCTGCGCGCTGCCGTCGCGGGCGGCGAGGATGGCGAGCTGTTCCTCGAGCGTCGGCGGTCCGAGGGGCTTGTCCTCGATGACGGGCGCATCCGCCAGGCGAGCTACGACGCCGCCGAGGGGTTCGGCCTGCGCGCGGTGAAGGGCGAGGTCGCGGGCTATGCCCATGCGACCGAGATTTCCGAATCCGCCCTGCGCCGCGCGGCCGAGACCGCGCGGCTGGCCCTTGGCGATGGCGGCGGCACCCTCGCCCCGCCGCCCCCGGGCACCAACCGCCGCCTCTATCCCGCCGCAGATCCGCTGGGCGAGGCGACCTTCGCCGCCCGGATCGAGACCCTGCGGGCGATCGACGCCTATGCGCGCGGGCTCGATCCGCGCGTGGTGCAGGTCACGGTCTCGCTTGCGGCCGCGCTGCAGGAGGTCGAGATCCTCCGCCCCGAAGGCCTGCGCTTCTCGGACGTGCGCCCGATGTCGCGCCTGACGGTTTCGGTCATCGTCGAGGAGGGGGGGCGGCGCGAATCGGGCTCCGCCGGCGGCGGCGGGCGCGCGGGGCTGGCCCGCTTGCTCGAACCCGCGCACTGGCAGGGGGTGGCGCGCGAGGCGCTGCGCATCGCAGTCGTGAACCTCGCCGCCGAACCTGCCCCCGCGGGGGTGATGGACGTGGCGCTCGGCCCCGGCTGGCCGGGGATCCTCTTGCACGAGGCGGTGGGCCACGGGCTCGAGGGCGACTTCAACCGCAAGGGCAGCTCGGCCTTCGCCGGGCTCATGGGCAGCCGCGTCGCCGCGCCCGGCGTGACGGTGGTGGACGACGGCACGCTCGAGGGGCGGCGCGGCTCGATCAGCTTCGACGACGAGGGCACGCCCTCGGGCCGCACCGTGCTGATCGAGGACGGCATCCTCGTGGGCTACATGCAGGACCGCCAGAATGCCCGCCTGATGGGTGCATCCCCCACCGGCAACGGCCGGCGTGAAAGCTTCGCCCACATCCCGATGCCGCGGATGACCAACACGCTGATGCTGCCCGGCACCGCCGACCCCGCCGGGATCGTGGCCGATCTGGAAGACGGGATCTGGGCGGTGGGCTTCGGCGGGGGGCAGGTGGACATCACCAACGGCAAGTTCGTCTTTTCCTGCACCGAGGCCTACCGGGTGCGCAACGGACGCGTCGGCGCCCCGGTGAAGGGCGCCACGATCATCGGCGACGGCCCCACCGCCCTGCGCCGGGTCCGCGCCATCGGCACCGACCTTGCGCTCGACCCCGGGGTGGGCAGCTGCGGCAAGGCCGGTCAATGGGTGCCCGTGGGGGTGGGCCAGCCGACGCTGCTGATCGGCGGGCTGACCGTGGGCGGCAGCGCGGCCTGACCCGCGGGGCCCTGCCCCGCCGCCGGGGCCGCGGCTAGCGCCGGGCGAGATACCGCTTGTAGAGCCAGGCAAGGCAGACCGCACCGGCGAAGGCGCCCGCCAGAAGGCCGAGCACCGTCGCCGCGGCGAACATCAGGCGCAGGGCGAACACGCCCGTCACCACGCCCAGCACGCCGATGGCCGATGTCGTCACAAGGTCGGTTTCCAGCCGCAGCAGTCGCGTGGCGACATAGCCCGCCGCGATGCCGCCGACGATCAGCACCAGCACGTTCAGCATCGCCACCCTCCGCTCTGGCCCTGCGGCGAAGATAGGGCGCCGCCGCGCCCCGCGCCATCCCCGGCCGCGGCGGGGTCATTCCCCGCCCAGCCGGTCGCCCGGGCGCAGCGCCAGACCGCGCAGCAGCGCCTCCGCCGCCATCGGCCGGCGCCCCTCGCGCTGCGCCTCGAGAACCTCGATGGCGCCCGCCCCGCAGGCGATCCGCGGGCCGTCGAGCATCTCGCCCGGCGCGCCCCGCCCCGGCACCACCCGGCTGCGCAGCAGCCGCAGCCGCTCGCCCGCCGCCGTCGTCCAGGCGCCCGGAACCGGCGAGAGGCCGCGGATCAGCCGGTCCACCGCCGCGGCCGGCCGGGTCCAGTCGATGCGTGCCTCGGCCTTGTCGATCTTGGCGGCCCAGGTCACGCCGTCCGCGGGCTGGGGCACCGCCGCAAGCGCATCGAGCCGGGCGAGCGCCGCCAGGATCAGCCGCGCGCCCATGGCCGCCAGCCGGTCGTGCAGCTCGCCCGTCGTCTCCTCGGGGCCGATCGGCGTCGCCTCGGCCAGCAGCACCGGGCCGGTGTCGAGCCCCGCCTCCATCCGCATGATCGAGACGCCGGTCTCGGCATCGCCGGCAAGGACCGCACGGTGGATCGGCGCGGCCCCGCGCCAGCGCGGCAGAAGCGAGGCATGGATGTTCAGACAGCCCCGCGCAGGCGCGTCGAGCACCGCGCGCGGCAGGATCAGCCCGTAGGCCGCGACCACCGCGACCTCGGCCGCAAGCGCGGCAAGCGCCGCCTGCTCGGCCGGGTCGCGCAGGCTTGCGGGGTGGCGCACCGGCAGGCCCAGCGCCTCGGCCCGCGCCTGCACCGGTGCGGGGCGCGGACGCTGGCCGCGGCCTGCGGGGCGCGGCGGCTGGCAGTAGACGGCCGCAACCTCATGCGCGCCGGCCAGCGCCTCGAGCGCCGGCACGGCGAACTCGGGCGTGCCCATGAACACAAGCCTCACCGCCGCCCCCCCGCCCTGCCCGGCCGCACCGCGGCCGCGGCGGCGGGCGCCGCCCCCGGCCCGCCCTGCCGCCGCCTCACGCCCGCGCCCGCTCGCGCTTGAGCTTCTCCATCCTGCGGGTGATGAGCTGCCGCCGCAGGGGCGAGAGCCGGTCGATGAAGAGCCGCCCGTCGAGATGGTCGATCTCGTGCTGGACGCAGGTGGCCCAAAGGCCCTCGAACGGCTCTTCCCGCGCCGCCCCGTCGAGGCCCGTCCAGCGCACCCGCACCGTGGCAGGCCGCTCGATCTCGGCAAAGGTCTCGGGGATCGACAGGCAGCCCTCCTCGTAGATCCTCGTCTCGGGCGAGCGCCAGGTCACCTCGGGGTTGACCAGCACCATCGGCCGCGGCGGCGCGTCGGCCTGCTTCACGCAGTCCATCACCACAAGCCGCTTCGAGACGCCGACCTGCGGCGCCGCCAGCCCGATGCCGGGGGCGTCGTACATCGTGGCCAGCATGTCCTCGGCCATCCGCGCGATCTCGGGCGTGATCGCGGCCACCGGCTCGGCGCGCCGGCGCAGCCGCGGGTCGGGGTGCAGAAGGATGGGGCGAACGGCCATGCACGCGATGTAGGCCAGGCGCAGGGCGTGCGCAACGGGGCGCGCGTCAGGCCTCGGGTGGCGCCTCGGGTGGGGCCTCGGGTGGGGCCGCGCACCGGGCCGCGCACCGGGCCGCCCACCGGGCCGCCCATCCGGCCGCCCGGCCGGGCACGGGCCGCGCCCCCGGGCCGCGCCGGGGCGGGCGGGCGGGGGGCGCGG
>CALJZN010000024.1 GCA_937983405.1 uncultured Paracoccaceae bacterium | reverse complement strand
CGCGGGGGGCGGGCGCGCGGGGGGCGGGTGCGCAGGGGGGCGGGTGCGCGGGGGGCGGGCGGCTTGCCGGCGGACCGGGGCTCAGCGCGCCGCCACGGCGGCGGCGAAGGCGCGCGCCTCGGCCGGCGCCTCGCCCAGCTGCGCGGCGGGCGCCAGCCGCGCGGCCCAGTCGGTGCCGGGGAAGCGCGCGGCGGCGAGCGCGGGCAGGGCCGTGCCCGTGGCCCGGGCCTCGGCGCAGAGCGCCGTCGCCGCCGCCTGCGCCGCCGGGCGCGGCATTCCTGCGGCCAGCGCGAAGGTCAGCGCCTCGGCATGGACGAGCCCGGCGCCGCCCGCGAGGTTGGCGGCCATCCGCGCGGGGTTCGGCGCCAGCGTGGCGGCAAGCCCCGCCGCATGGGCCAGCGCCCGGCCCGCGGCCAGCACCAGTTGCGGCAGCGCCAGCCATTCGCCGAACCAGGCCGCCCCGTCGCGTGCCTGCCGGTGCAGCGCCGCCTGCCCCAGCGCCCCCTGCATCGCCAGCGCATGCCGCGCCAGCGCCGCCATGGCCGAGGGCAGGACCGGATTGGCCTTTTGCGGCATCGTCGAGGATTGGCCGGCCTGGCCCAGCGTTACCTCCTCGATTCCGGTCTGGGTCAGCAGGACCAGATCCTCGCCCATCTTGCCCGCCGCCGCCGCCGCCGCCCCGAGCCAGGCGGCAAGCGCGAGGATGCGGTCGCGCTCGCTGTGCCAGGGGCCGCCGGGGTCGGCAAGGTCCAGCGCCTGCGCAAGCTCGGCCCGCAGCGCCGCGCCCTGCCCGCCCATGGCCGAAAGCGTGCCCGCCGCCCCGCCGAGGCTGACCGCGAGCACCCGCGCGCGCAGCGCGTCGAGCCCCGCGCGCGCCGCCAGCAGCGGCCGGCCCCAGCCGGCCGCGACGGCGCCGAAGCTTGTGGGCGTCGCCGCCTGGCCGTAGCTGCGCGCAGCCATGGGCAGCGCGGCATGCGCCTCGGCCAGCCGTGCCAGCCCCGCGAGCGCCGCGTCGAGCCGCGCCGCGAGCACGGCCAGCGCCGCGCGCAGCCGCAGCATCAGCCCCGTGTCCTGGATGTCCTGCGAGGTCGCGCCCCAGTGCAGCCAGTCGCCGGTCCCGGGCGGCAGGCGGCGGCGCAGCGCCGCCAAGAGCGCCGGCACCACCACCCCGTTCGCCGCCGTCTCGGGGCTTAGGCTTGCAGGGTCGGGCGCAAGGCCGGGCAGGGCGGCGGCCAGCGCCTCGGCCGCCGCGGCGGGGATCAGCCCCAGCCGCCCCTGGGCGCGTGCCAGCGCCGCCCAGACCGTCAGCATGGCGGCGATCTCGACCTCTTCGGCGAAGAGGGGGGCCAGTTCGACGTCGTGGAACAGGCTGCCCGTCAGGCGGCTGTCGAAGGGGGTGGCCGGCATCAGGCCGCCTGCGGCAGGCGCAGGATGGCGCGCGCCTGCGCCGGGGTGGCCACCGGGCGGCCGTGGCGCGCGCAGAGCTCCACCGTGCGGCGGACGAGCGCCGCGTTCGACGGCGCAAGCGTCGTCCGGTCGAGCCGCACGTTGTCCTCGAGCCCCGTGCGGGCATGCCCGCCCGCCGCGATGCACCAGTCGTTGAGCAGGATCTGGTTGGGCCCGATCCCCGCCCCGCACCATTCGGCATCGGGCGCCAGCCGCATCAGCGTCTCGACATAGAAGTCGAACACCCGCCGGTCGGCCGGCATCGCGTTCTTCACCCCCATCACGAACTGCACATAGAGCGGGGCGGCCAGCCGGCCGTCCCCCGCCATCGCCGCGGCCTGGAAGATGTGCGACAGATCGAAGGCCTCGATCTCGGGCTTGATGCCGTAGGTCCGCATCTCGGCCGCAAGCCAGTCCACCAGGTCGGGGGGGTTCTCGTAGACGCGGTTGGGGAAGTTGTTCGACCCCACGCTGAGCGAGGCCATGTCGGGCCGGAGCGGCAGCATGCCGCCGCGCGCGCGCCCTGCGCCCGACCGCCCGCCGGTGGAGAACTGCACGATCATGCCGGGGCAGTGCCGGCGCAGCCCCTCGAGGAGCCGGCCGAAGCGCTCGGGGTCCGAGCTGGGCGTCTGGTCGTCGTTGCGCACATGGCAGTGCACAATGCTTGCGCCGGCCTCGAAGGCCTCCTGCGTGCTTTCCACCTGCTCGGCAACGGTGATCGGCACCGCCGGATTGTCGGCCTTGGTGGGCAGCGAGCCGGTGATGGCGACGCAGATGATGCAGGGTTTGGTCATGGCGGCCTCCTTCAATGCCCGAGGATAGCGGCCGGGCCGCGGCGGGGGAAGCGCCCCGCCCCGCCCCGCCCCGGCGCGGGCGCCCTCAGGCGTCGAAGAACACCGTCTCGCCGGGGCCCTGCAGCACGATGTCGAAGCGGTATTCGCCGGGCGCCGTGCGCCGCGCCAGCAGCGTCTGCACCCGCTCGAGCGGCGCGATGCGCGCCAGCACGGGGCAGGCGGCGTTGGCCTCGGCCTCGTCGTCGAAATACATCCGCGTCGCGAGCCCGATGTTGATGCCGCGCGCGACCACCCACAGCAGGATGTGCGGCGCCATCGGGCGGCCGTCGGGGAAGGGCACGCGCCCGGGCTTGACCGTCTCGAGCCGGAACAGGCCGGTCGCGCCGTCGGCGGCCAGGCGCGCCCAGCCGGTCACGCCGGGGTCGGCCGGCCCGCGGGGATCGTTGCCGGGGTAGAGGCCGGCGGCGTCGGCCTGCCAGCTTTCAAGCACCGCATCGCGCAGCGCCGTGCCCAGCCCGTCGATCACCCGGCCGGTGACGGCGATGCGCTCGCCCCGGGCACCGTCGCGGACGGGAGAGCGGCCGAGGTCCCCGGGGTAGGGGCCCGCGATGCCGATGAACGCGGGCGTCAGGCCGATGTGGACATAGGGCCCCGCGGTCTGCGAGGGTGTCTCGGCCAACTCGTCGGGCGCGCGGACCATCAGAGCCCCTCCATCCGGGTCTCGAACATCGTTTGGCGCCGGCCGCGCAGCACGATGTCGAAGCGATAGGCCAGCGCGTCCATCGGGATCGCCCGGCTCATGTCGAGCGGCGCCACCAGCGTCTCGACGGCCCGCGGGTCGGCGATGGTGCGCACGATCGGGCAGCGCGGGATCAGGGGGTCGCCCTCGAAATACATCTGGGTGATCAGCCGCTGGCCGAAGCCCGAGCCGAACACCGAGACATGGATATGCGCCGGGCGCCAGTCGTTGGGGCCGTTGGGCCAGGGGTAGGGGCCGGGCCGGACGGTGAGGAACTCGTAGACGCCATCGGCCGCGGTGAGCGTGCGCCCGCAGCCGCCGAAATCGGGGTCGAGCGGGGCCGCGTAGCCGTCGTTGGGGTGGCGATAGCGCCCGCCGGCGTTGGCCTGCCAGATCTCGACCAGCACGCCGGGCACGGGGCGCCCCGATCCGTCAAGCACCCGGCCCCAGACGAGGATGCGCGGACCGATGGCCGGCCGGCCGGTGAAGTTGAGCACGAGATTGTTGTCGCGCGGGCCGATCAGCCCGTGGCCGAAGACCGGCCCCGTCTCCTCGCTCAGCGTCGAGGGCATGGCGACTGGCGGCAGCGCCGGCGCGCGCAGGACCGAGGACTTGTAGTCGGGGTGAAGCGGGCGCGGATGCCGGGCGCGGTCGCGGGGCAGAAGCGGGCCGCGCGTCGGGGCGGTGGCGGGGGCGGGGGCGGGGGCGGTCATGCCTCGGTCTCCATCGCGGCCAGCGCCTCGCGGGCGATCCGGAAGGCGGTGTTGGCGCGCGGCACGCCGGCGTAGATCGCCACATGCATCAGCGCCTCGGCGATGTCGGCGGGGCTGGCCCCGGTGCGGGCGGTGGCGCGGATGTGCAGCGCCAGCTCGTCCTCGTTGCCCAGTCCCGCGAGCAGCGCGATGGTGATGAGCGAGCGTTCGCGCCGCGTCAGGCGGTCCGAGGCCCAGACATGGCCCCAGGCGGCCTCGGTGATCAGCGCCTGGAAGGGCGCATCGAAGGGCGTCGCCGCCGCCTCGGCGCGGTCGACATGCGCCTCGCCCAGCACGGCGCGGCGCGCGGCCCTTCCCCTCGCATGGCGGTCAGACATGGCCCGTCTCCCTCAGGAACTGCGACAGGATCGCGGCATAGTCCTCGGGCCGGTCGACGCAGGGCAGATGCCCCGCGCCGCGGATCAGGGCAAAGCGCGCCCCGGGCACGAGGCCCGCGGTCTCGCGCACAAGGTCGGGCGGGGTCGAGCCGTCCTCGGACCCCGCGATCGCCAGAAGCGGCAGGCGCAGCGTCGCCGTGGTGGCGGTGAAATCGGCGCCCGCAAGCGCGGTGCAGCAGCCCGCATAGCCCTCGACCGGCGTGCGCAGCAGCATGTTGCGCCACAGCGCCAGCTCGGGCGTGGCGCGGAAGGCGGCGGGGAACCAGCGCGCCATCACCCCATCGGCCAGCGCCCCGAGCCCGCCCGCGCGCACCGCCGCGATGCGGTCGTGCCACAGCGCCGGCGTGCCGATCTTGGCCGCGGTGTTCGACAGCACGAGGCGCTGCACGATCTCGGGCCGCTTGATCGCCAGCCCCTGGGCGATGAGCCCGCCGATCGACAGCCCCACCACCGCCGCCCCGCGCAGCCCCAGCGCATCGCACAGCCGCTCGGCATCGCGCACCAGCCCGCCCATGGCATAGGGGGCGGGCGGGCAATCGGACAGCCCGTGCCCGCGCATGTCCACGCGCACCAGCCGCAGGCCGCCGGGCAGCAGCGGCAGCAGCCTGTCCCACAGCCGCAGGTCGGTGCCCAGCGCGTGCAGGAACAGCACCGGCGCGCCCGCCCCCTCGTCGCGGATGTGAAGCCTGAGGCCGTCGAGATCGAGCACCTGCATCCGCGCCCCCTAGAACGGCAGGCCGACATAGTTCTCGGCCAGCGCCGTCTGCGCCGTGGCCGAGGTTTCGAGATCGTCGAGCTCGCTTTCCTGGATGCGCTGGCCGAAGTTGCCCGCCTCGGGAAAGCGGTGCAGCGTGGTCGTCATCCACCACGAGAACCGCGTCGCCTTCCAGACCCGGCGCAGCGCGGTGGCGGAATAGGTCTCGATCCCGCCCGCCTCGCCGTCGCGGTAGAAGGCCGCGAGCGCTTGGTGCAGGTAGTGCACATCCGACACCGCCAGGTTGAGCCCCTTCGCGCCAGTGGGCGGCACGATATGGGCGGCATCGCCCACCAGAAACAGCCGACCCCAGCGCATCGGCTCGGCCACGAAGGAGCGCAGCGCAACGATGGATTTCTCGATCGCGGGGCCGGTCTCGATCCGCTCGGCGGCGTCGGTCGGGATGCGTCGGCGCAGCTCGTCCCAGAAGGCCGAGTCCGGCCAGGCCTCGAGGCGCGCCTCGAGCGGCACCTGGATGTAGTAGCGGCTGAGCCTGCGGTTGCGCATCGAGCACAGGGCGAAGCCGCGGTCGTGATGGGCATAGATCAGCTCGTCGCCGACCGGCGGGGTTTCCGACAGCACCCCGAGCCAGCCGAAGGGATAGACCCGCTCGAAGGTCCGCAGCGCCCCGGCCGGCACCGACCGGCGCGCGACGCCGTGAAAGCCGTCGCAGCCCGCGACGAAATCGCAATCGATCCGCTGCCCGACCCCGTCGAGGGAATAGGTGACATGGGGTCGTGCGCCGTCCAGATCGTGCAGCGCCACCCCTTCGGCGCCGTGGATCACCGTGCCGCCCGCAGCATCGCGCGCGGCATAAAGGTCGCGCGTGACCTCGGTCTGGCCGTAGACCATCACCGGGCGGCCGGCGCGCGCCTGCAGGTCGATGCGGAAGCTGCGGTTCTGCGCCGCAAGGTGGATGCCGCCATGCACGAACCCCTCGCGGTCCATCCGCGCGCCCAGCCCGGCCGCGCGCAGCCGCTCGACCGAACCCCATTCGAGCACCCCGGCGCGGATGCGCGCCAGCACATGCGTGCGGCCGTGGCGTTCGACCACGACGCTCTCGATGCCCGAGAGGTGGAGCAGCTGCGCCAGCAGCAGGCCCGACGGACCGCCGCCGATGATGCAGACCTGCGTGCGCATCGTCGCCTCCCCCGATGCCCCGGCGGGTTAGGTCAAACGGTCGTCGCTGTCAACCGACGGGGGCCTCGCTGGGGGCCTCGCTGGGGGCCTCGCTGCCGGCGCGGCCATGGCGGCCGAGCGCCTCGGCCAGGATCGCCGGCTCCACGTTGCCGCCCGAGGCGACCGCGATCACCGCATCCCCCGCGATCGCGCCGGGCCGGAACAGCGCCGCAGCCAGCGCCACCGCCCCGCCCGGCTCGAGCACGATCTTCAGATGCAGGACCGCCAGCGCCATCGCCCGCAGCGCCTCGTCGTCGGTCACAACCAGGCCGGGGCCGCACAGCCGCTGCAGGACGGGGAAGGTGATGCGCCCGGGCTCCGGCGTCAGGATGGCATCGCAGATCGAGCCTGACGCGGCGGCATTGCGCACCGGCCGGCCCGCGGCCAGCGAGCGCGCGGTGTCGTCGAACCCCGCAGGCTCGGCCGGGCGGGCGCGCAGCCCGGGCGCCCGCGCCTCGAGCGCCAGCGCGATCCCGGCCGTCAGCCCGCCGCCGCCGCAGCACACCAGCACATCGGCCGCGGTCACCCCCGCCTCGGCCGCCTGCGCGGCGATCTCGAGGCCGCAGCTGCCCTGCCCCGCGATCACCTGCGGCTCGTCGTAGGGACGGATCAGCGTCAGGCCCCGCTCGGCCGCCAGCCGGGCGCCGATGGCCTCGCGCTCCTCGCCTCCGGCGCGGTCGTACAGCACCACCTCGGCGCCGTGGGCGCGGGTGTTGGCGATCTTGGGCGCCGGGGCGTCGGCCGGCATCACGATCACCGCCGGCACCCCGTGCCGCCGCGCGGCCAGCGCAACCCCCTGGGCGTGGTTGCCCGAGGAGAAGGCGATCACCCCCTTCGCCCGCAGCGCGGGATCGAGCGCCGAGACGGCCGACCAGGCGCCGCGGAACTTGAACGAGCCCGTGTGCTGCAGGCATTCGGCCTTCACCAGCACGCGCCGCCCGGCGAGGGCGTCGAGCAGCGGCGAGGACAAGAGCGGCGTGCGCCGCACATGCCCCGCAAGGCGGGCGGCCGCGGCCTCGATCAGGGCGATCGAGGTCACCGGCAGCGCTCCAGCCAGGTCCGGATCGCCGCCAGGCTTTCGGGTTCGTCGAGAAAGGGGATATGCGCCCGCCCCGGCACCTCGGCCAGGATCATGTCGGGGCGGCGCCTTCGCATCTCGGCCACCGTGGCGGCGCTCAGAAGGTCCGAGTTCGCGCCCCGGATCAGCGCCAGCGGCAGCCCGGCGCAGGCGTCGAAGGCGGGCCAGAGGTCGGGCTCTGGCCCGGTCAGATGCGCGAGGAAGGGCTCGCGCAGGCGGGCGTCGTAGGCCAGCCGCAGGCGGCCGTCGGGGCCCTGGGGGAAGTGCCGCCGCGCCTCCTCGAGATAGCGCGCCTCGGGCACCCCCTCGAACCCGGACATGAAGCCCCGCAGCGCCTCGGCCGCCGCGGCATGGCTGTCCAGCGCGGGGAAGCGGCCGACATAGTCCGCGATCCGCTGGAGCCCTGCACGCTCGATCACCGGCCCGATGTCGTTCAGGCACAGGCCCGCGAGGCGGGGCTTCGCGGTGGCCGCCAGAACCATCCCCACCAGCCCCCCGCGCGAGGTGCCGAGCAGCGCCGCCCGCGCGATGCCGAGATGGTCGAGCAGGGCCAGCGCGTCCGCCGCCTCTTGCGCGACCGTGTAGGTGGCCGGGCCGGTCCAGTCCGACATCCCCCGGCCGCGGTAGTCGGGGCGGATCAGCCGTACCCCGGGCAGATGCGGAGCGAGGTAGTCGAAATCGCGGGACGTGCGGGTAAGCCCGGCGAGGCACAGCAGCGGCGGCCCCGCACCCGGCCCGTCGTCGAGAAAGTGCAGGCGGGCGCCGTCGGCGGCGGTGAAGACGGGCATGGCACCTCGCGGGGCGCGGGTTGACTGGCAGGGGAAGAGTGGCACAGCCGTCCGGCCGCGGAAAGGGGGGCAGTCGCGCGCGCGGCTTGCCCTGCACGGCCGCCTGCCCGGCCGGACCGCGCCAAGATTTTTGGTGAAAAATCTTGGCGTTCCCGGGGCGGCGGCCGAAGGGCCCACCGCCGCCGTGGCCGCCGGCCAAGATTTTTCAAAAAAATCTTGGCTCCTCGCCGGTCGCGCCGCGGGCCGGCCGCGACCCGGGGGGAACCGGCCGGGTCAGCGCAGCGCGGCGATGGGCCCCTCGGCGCGGCCGTGGATGAACTGCTGCAGATAGGGGTCGGGCGCTGCGTCCATCCCGGCCGCTGGCCCCTGCCAGCGGATCAACCCGTCGTGCAGCATCGCCACCCGGTCGGCGATGGCGCGCACGCTCGTCATGTCGTGGGTGATGGTGACGGCAGTCGCCCCCATCTCGACAACGATCTCGCGGATGAGCGCGTTGATCACCCCCGACATGATCGGGTCCAGGCCCGTCGTCGGCTCGTCGAAGAAGATGATCTCGGGCGCGGCGGCGATGGCGCGGGCCAGCCCCACGCGCTTCTGCATGCCCCCCGACAGCTCGGCCGGGTAGAGGTCGGCCGTCGCGGGGCCAAGACCCACGCGCCGCAGCTTCTCGATCGCGGCGGCCCGCGCCTCGGCCCGGGGCAGCCGGCGGCTGCCGCGCAGCAGGCGGAAGGCCACATTCTCCCACACCCGCAGGCTGTCGAACAGCGCGCCGCCCTGGAACAGCATGCCGAAGCGGGCGAGGAAGGCGTCGCGTTCGGCGCGCGTCACGTCCTGCCCGTCCACCTCGATCGTGCCGGCGTCGGGGGTGACGAGGCCCAGGATGCATTTGATCAGCACCGACTTGCCGGTGCCCGACCCGCCGATGACGACGAGGCTTTCGCCGCGCGCCACCTCGAGCGTGATCCCGCGCAGGACATGGTTGGCGCCGAAGCTCTTGCGGACGTCCCTGAGCGCGATCATGCCGAGAAGAAAAGTTCGGTGAGGATGTAGTTGGCGGCGAGGATGAGGACCGAGGCGGTGACCACTGCCGATTTGGTCGCCCGGCCCACGCCCTGCGCCCCGCGGCCCGAGGTCATGCCGAAGTAGCAACCCATCGCCGCGACGATGAAGCCGAACACCGCGCCCTTGACGAGGCCCGAGCCCACGTCCCAGGCCTCGAGGAAGTCGACCGTGGTCCTGATGTAGGTCGCCGGATTGAAGCCCAGCCGCGTGGTGCCGACGAGGTAGCCCCCCGCGATGCCGATGATGTCACCCACCGCCACGAGGAGCGGCACGGCGAGCGTGGCGGCCAGCAGCCGCGGCGCGGCGAGGTATTTCATCGGGTGGGTCGAGAGCGTGACCAGCGCGTCGATCTGCTCGGTCACCTTCATCGTTCCGAGCTCGGCGGCGATCGAGGAGGCGACGCGCGCGGCCACCATCAGGCCGCCCAGCACGGGGCCCAGCTCGCGCACCATGCCGATGGCAACGATCGAGGGCACGACCGATTCGGCGTTGAAGCGCGCGCCGCCGGCGTAGATCTGCAGCGCCAGCGCGCCGCCGGTGAAGAGGGCCGTCAGCCCCACCACCGGCAGCGACAGCCAGCCGATGGCCATCAGCGCCGCGCCGAACTCGCGCAGGTAGAAGGGCGGGCGGAGAATGTGGCTGACGGCGTCGGCCGCGAACAGCGCCGCCCGGCCGATGGCCGCCAGCGCGGCCAGGCTGGCCCGGCCCGCGGCCGCGACCGGGGCAAGCACGTTCATGCCCCGGCCCCGAGGTGGCGGCGGGCGTAGCGCGGGCCGAGCGCGGTGAGGATCTCGTAGCCGATGGTGCCGGCGGCGGCGGCGAGGTCGTCCACCGTCTGGTGCGGGCCGAGAAGGTCGAGCGCGGGGGGAACGCTGTCGAGATGGGTGACATCGACCGTGAGCAGGTCCATCGACACCCGGCCGGCGAGCGGGCAGGGGACGGCCCCGGCCCAGAGCGTCGCGCGGTTCGAGAGGCTGCGCAGGATGCCGTCGGCGTAGCCGCCCGCGACGGTGGCGATGCGCGCGGGGCCCGGCGCCACCCAGCTGCAGCCGTAGCCCACCGGCTCGCCCGGCTCGAGCTCGCGCAGCTGGATCACCGGCAGCGCCAGATGCGCCACCGCCCGCGCACCCGCGAAGGGCGCGCCGCCGTAAAGCCCGATCCCGGGGCGGACGAGGTCGAAGTGATAGGCCGGGCCGAGCAGGATGCCCCCGGTGGCGGCGAGCGAGCGCGGGGCGGGGATGCCGTCGGTCAGGGCGCGGAAAAGCGCCAGCTGGCTCTCGTTCATCGGGTCCGAGGGCGCATCGGCGCAGGCGAGGTGGCTCATCACCAGCACCGGGCCGCGGTCAAGCACGAGGGCCGCGACCTCGGCCCATTCGGCGGGCTCCATCCCGAGACGGTTCATTCCGGTGTCGAGCTGGACGGCGAAGGGATGGCCGGGCAGCGCCTCGAGATGCAGGGCGAGCTGTTCGGCGGCGTTCACCACCGGGGTCAGCCCGGCCTCGCGCAGGACCGGGGCATCGCCCTCCATGTGACCCGACAGCACGAGGACCTCGGGACCGGGCCCGAGCGCGGCGCGCAGCGCGGCGCCCTCGTCGGCCTGCGCGACGAAGAAGCGGCGCACCCCAGCCCGGGCCAGGGCGCGCGCCACCGACGCGGCGCCCAGCCCGTAGGCGTCGGCCTTGACCACCGCCGCGGTCTCGATCCCCGCCGCGCTGCGGGCATCGAGCGCGCGCCAGTTGGCGACAAGCGCGTCGAGGTCGATGGTCAGGGTGCCGGCGGCCATGGCGCGGTTTTGACAGCCGTCGCGCGGAGGTCAAGGGGCAAAGCCGCAG
>CALJZN010000023.1 GCA_937983405.1 uncultured Paracoccaceae bacterium | reverse complement strand
AGTTTTGATACCGTCGGTCCGGTGGCCGCTATTCCGACCATCGTCGAGCTGAACATCGGGCATTTGCTGATCGGCGAAGCGATCTTCGGCGGCCTGGAAAGCGCGATCAAACGGATGCGGTCGCTCATGGACAAGGCCCGCGCCGAGGTGTCAGGGGAGCGCAGCGCCTGATGATCATCGGTGTCGGCAGCGATCTGGTAGACATCCGGCGGATCGAGAGTACGCTCGAGCGGTTTCCGGGGCGGTTCGAGGAGCGGTGCTTCACCGATATCGAACGGACGAAATCGGACAAACGTCATCGGCGCGCGGAAAGCTACGCCAAACGTTTCGCCGCCAAGGAGGCGTGCTCTAAGGCGCTCGGTACCGGGTTTCGGCGCGGCATATTCTGGCGCGACATGGGGGTGGTCAACCTGCGCAGCGGACAGCCGGGCATGGTGCTGAGCGGCTGGGCGGCCGAACGGCTGGCCGCCCTGACGCCGCCGGGGCACCGGTCGGTCGTCCATGTCTCGCTGACCGACGATCATCCCTGGGCGCAGGCCTTCGTCGTGATCGAGGCGCGCCCCGCCGCGCAGCTTGACTAAGGGTGCCGCGGCGCGCATGAAGCGCCGGATCATCCGGGGCGCGGGCAGGGCAGGGCATGGCGAGCAAGGCGAAAAGCGAAGGCGGCATCGTCGAGACGGTCAAGACGATCGTCTATGCCCTGCTGATCGCGGGCGTGTTCCGCACCCTGTTCTTCCAGCCGTTCTGGATCCCCTCGGGCAGCATGAAGGACACGCTGCTGATCGGCGATTTCCTGTTCGTCAACAAGATGGCCTACGGCTATTCGCGCTATTCCTGCCCCTTCGGCCTGTGCCCGTTCCCGGGCCGCATCCTTGGCTCCGAGCCCGAGCGCGGCGACGTGGTGGTGTTCCGCCACCCGGTCAACGGATCGGACTTCATCAAGCGGCTCGTGGGCCTGCCGGGCGACCGGGTGCAGATGAAGGGCGGCGTGCTGCATCTCAACGATGCGCCGGTGCGGCTGGAACCCGCGGGCGTGTTCACGGAGGTCTACGAGCGGCAGGGGCCCGCCGGCCAGTTCCCGCGGTGCGAGAATGCGCCGGTCGGGCAGGGGGGCCTGTGCACCAAGACCCGCCTGCGCGAGACCCTGCCCAACGGGCGCAGCCACAACATCCTCAACATCGCCGACACCTTCGGCGACGACACGCCGGTGTTCACGGTGCCCGCCGGGCATTATTTCTTCATGGGCGACAACCGCGACAACAGCCAGGACAGCCGCTTTCCCCAGGCCGTGGGCGGTGTGGGGTTCGTGCCCTTCGACCATCTCATCGGGCGGGCCGACCGGATCATGTTCTCTTCGGCCGGCAGTTCCATGCTGTATTTCTGGACATGGCGGAGCGACCGCTACTTCAAGGCGATCGAGTGAAGCTTTCGGCCGAGCAGCGGGCCTTTGCCGCGCGCCTGGGGCACGAGTTCGCCCGGCCCGAGCTTCTGGTGCAGGCGCTGACCCACGGCTCGGTCGCGGGCCCCGGGCGGCTGGACAACCAGCGGCTCGAGTTTCTGGGCGACCGCGTGCTGGGCCTGGCGATGGCCGAGGCGGTGATGGCGGCCGATCCGGGCGCGGCCGAGGGCGCGCTGGCCCCCCGCTTCAACCTGCTGGTGCGCAAGGAGACCTGCGCCGACGTCGCGCAGTCGGTGGGCCTTGGCGCGGTGCTGCGCCTCGGCCGGTCCGAGATGCTGTCGGGCGGGCGCAAGAAGACGGCGCTGCTGGGCGACGCGATGGAGGCGGTGATCGCCGCGGTCTATCTCGACGCGGGGTTCGAGGCCGCGCGGGCCCTCGTGCTGCGCCTCTGGGGGCCGCGGATCGCCAGCGCGCGGTCGGCCGAGCGCGACCCCAAGATGGCGCTGCAGGAACATGTGCAGGCCCGCGGCGAGGCGCCGCCCGCCTATGTCGAGATCGCCCGCGACGGACCCGACCACGCCCCGCGCTTCACGGTCGAGGTGCGGCTTGCCGACGGGAGGCGCGAGGCGGCGACGGCCGCGACCAAGCGCGCGGCGGAACAGGCGGCGGCGCGGGCGCTGCTGGCCCGGCTGGAGGCAGAGCATGGCTGACGCAGAGGCCCAGGCACCGACCCGGGCGGGGTTCGTCGCCCTGATCGGCGAGCCCAACGCGGGCAAGTCCACGCTTCTGAACCGCATGGTGGGGGCCAAGGTGTCGATCGTCACCCACAAGGTGCAGACCACGCGCAGCCGCATCCGCGGCGTGGCGATGGAGGGGCGCTCGCAGATCGTCTTTGTCGATACGCCGGGCCTCTTCCGCCCGCGCCGGCGGCTCGACCGCGCCATGGTCGCCGCCGCCTGGGGCGGGGCGGCGGACGCCGACCTCGTGGTGGTGCTGGCCGAGGCGCATCGCGGCCTGACGCCGGGTCTGCAGGCGATCCTCGACGGGCTGAAGGCCCGCGGCGGCGGCCGCGTGGTGCTGGCGGTCAACAAGATCGACCGGGTGAAGGCCGCGGCGCTGCTGCCGCTGGCCGAGCGGCTCAACGCCGCCTTCCCCTTCGAGCGGACCTTCCTGATCTCGGCCGCGCGCGGCCACGGCGCGGACGACCTGCGCCGCTGGCTCGCCGGCGAGATGCCCGAAGGCCCCTGGCTCTACCCCGAGGACCAGATCGCCGACCTGCCGCTGCGGATGATCGCGGCCGAGACCACGCGCGAAAAGCTCACGCTGCGCCTGCACGAGGAGCTGCCCTACCAGCTGACGGTCGAAAGCGAGCGCTGGGACGAGCGCAAGGACGGCTCGGTGCGGATCGACCAGGTGATCTATGTCGCGCGCGAGGGGCACAAGCCCATCGTGCTGGGCGAGGGCGGGGCCACGATCAAGGCGATCGGCCAGGCGGCGCGGGCCGAGATCGCGGCCTTCCTCGACCGGCCGGTGCATCTGTTCCTGACGGTGAAGGTCCGGCCCGACTGGATGGAAGAGCGTGCGCGCTATGCCGAGATGGGGCTCGACTTCGACGAGGGCGGCTGAGCTTCGGCCGCCGCGCGCGCGGAGGGCGGCCGGCCGAAACGGCGCTTGCGGCGGGATGACGGGGGCATGCGGGGTGCGGTGCGGCTGACGGCGGCCTTCTGGGTGCAGGCCTATCTCGCGCGGCTGCGCGGCGCGGACATCCCCGCCTATGTGGTGGCCCGGGGCGACGCCACCGCGGGCGCGGTGGCGGTCAAGCTTGCCACGCTTGACGGGCGGGCGCGGGCCTTCCAGCGGGTGGGCGATGCCGGCCGCGGCGGGCGCCGCTGGGACCTGCTTGCCGAGGGGGCCGAGGCCGAGGTCGATGCCGTGCTGGGCCGCGCCCGCGCCCGCGACCCCGACCTGTGGGTGATCGAGATCGAGGACCGCGCCGGCCGCACGCTGCTCGACGAGGCGGGGCTGGCCGAATAGCCGGCCGGCCGGGGGGCTTGCGCCACGGCCGGGCCCGGGCGAGACAGGCGAGCATGGAGTGGCGGGGCGAGGGGCTCTTGCTGGCGGTGCGGCGCCATGGCGAGAGCGCGGCGATCATCGAGGTCTTTACCGCGGCGCAGGGGCGGCACGCGGGCGTCGTCCCCGGCGGCGCGGGGCGGCGCATGGCGCCGGTGCTGCAGCCCGGGGCGCAGCTTGCCCTGGTCTGGCGGGCGCGGCTGGACGACCACATCGGCACCTTCGCGGCCGAACCCCTGCGCGCGCGGGCCGCGGCGGTGATGGCCGATCCGCCGGCGCTGGCCGCGCTGGCCTCGGTCTGCGCCCTCCTGGCCTTCGCCCTGCCCGAGCGCGCGCCGCACCCGGGGCTCTATGCGGCCAGCGTCGCGCTGCTCGATGCCGTGGCGGCGGGCGCGGACTGGCCGGCCGCCTATCTGCGCTGGGAGCGTCGGCTGCTCGAGGACACCGGCTACGGCCTTGACCTTGCGGCCTGCGCCGTCACCGGGACGGCCGAGGGGCTGGCCTATGTCTCGCCGCGGTCGGGCCGGGCGGTCAGCCGCGCGGGGGCGGGGGCGTGGGCGGCGCGGCTGCTGCCGCTGCCCCCCTGCCTGGCGGCCGAGGTGCCGGGCACCGCCGCCGAGGTGCTGGCGGGCCTGGCCACCACGGGGCATTTCCTGCACCACCGCCTGGCGTCGGCGCTGGGCGACCGGGCGCTACCGGCGGCGCGGGCGCGGCTGGTCGCCGCGCTTGCGGCGGCGGCACGGCGGGGCTGACCGCCGCGCGCGCCGGGGCTTAGCTGCGCTCAGTCGAGCAGCCGGCGCGCGATCACCTGCGCCTGGATCTCGGCCGCGCCCTCGAAGATGTTGAGGATGCGCGCGTCGCACAGGATCCGGCTGATCGGGTATTCCAGCGCAAAGCCGTTGCCGCCGTGGATCTGCACCCCGTTGTCGGCCGCAGCCCAGGCGACGCGGGCCGCCAGCAGCTTGGCCATCCCCGCCTCGAGGTCGCAGCGGCGGCCGTGGTCCTTCTCCCGGGCCGAGAAATAGGTGAGCTGCCGCGCCAGCATGATCTCGACCGCCATCATGGCAAGCTTGCCCGCCACGCGCGGAAACTCCACCAGCCGCCGGCCGAACTGCCGCCGCTCCTCGGCATAGCGCAGGCTCACGTCGAGCGCGGCCTGCGCCACGCCCACGGCGCGGGCGGCGGTCTGGATGCGCGCGCTCTCGAAGGTCTGCATCAGCTGCTTGAAACCCTGCCCCTCGACCCCGCCCAGCAGGTTCGCCCCCGCCACGCGGAAGCCGTCGAAGGCGATCTCGTATTCCTTCATCCCGCGGTATCCCAGAACCTCGATCTCGCCCCCCGTCATCCCGGGCGTGGGGAAGGGGTCGGCATCGGTGCCGGGGGTCTTTTCGGCCAGGAACATCGACAGGCCGCGCCAGTCGGTGCTGGCGGGGTCGGTGCGGGCGAGCAGCGTCATCACATGGGTGCGCGCGGCGTGGGTGATCCAGGTCTTGTTGCCGGTAATGACCCAGTCCGCGCCGTCGCGCACCGCGCGGGTGCGCAGGCTGCCCAGGTCCGAGCCGGTGTTGGGCTCGGTGAACACCGCCGTGGGCAGGATCTCGCCGCGCGCGATGCCGGGCAGCCACCGCGCCTTCTGGTCCTCGGTGCCGCCGCACAGGATCAGCTCGGCCGCGATCTCGGAGCGGGTGCCGAGCGAGCCCACGCCGATGTAGCCGCGGCTCAGCTCCTCCGAGACCACGGCCATCGCCGCCTTCGACAGGCCGAGGCCGCCGTGCTCCTCGGGGATCGTCAGGCCGAAAACCCCCATCGCGGCGAGCTCGTCGATCACCTCCATCGGGATCAGCGCGTCGCGCAGGTGCCAGCCATGGGCGTGGGGCGCCACCTTCTCGTCCGAGAAGCGGCGGAACTGGTCGCGGATCATCTCGAGATCGTCGTCAAGGCCCGCGGCGCCGAAGGTCGCATGGCCTGCGGCCGCGCGCATCAGCGCCACCAGCCGCGCCCGGGCGGCCGGCGTGTTGCCGTCCTCGACCAGCCGCAGCACCGGGGCGCTGCGGAAGGCGGCGCGCGCCTCGGCCGGCAGGCCCAGCACCTGCGGCCGTGCGATCTCGCCCTGGCTCATCGGGATGCCGCCGTCGATCTGGGCGAGATACTCGCCGAAGGCGATCTGCAGGATCAGCGCCTCGATCTCGCCGAACCGCGCCGAGGCGGCCAGCCGGTCGGCCCAGCCCTGCATCTGGCGCAGGCCTTCGACATAGGTCGCAAGCCAGGCCAGCGCATGCGCGGCGTCCTGGTGGCGGTCGATGGCGTCGGCCGAAAGGCGCCCGCCCTCGGACAGCCGCGCGCGCAGGCCGGTCCGCGCGGCTGCCAGCAGGGTCTCGGCCGCGGGCAGGGCGGCGGCCGTCAGCGCGCGCAGGTCGGGCAGCAGGGCGTCGGGGGTGGGCGGGGTCTGACCGTCGTGCGGCATGGCGGGGGTCCTTGTCCGGTTCTGCAACGGACATAGGGCCTTTGCAGATGCAGCGCAACAATCATTCGAGGCATCGCGCCGTCGCGCACGAAACTGTCGCGGCAAAATCCGGTTCACCCCGGTCGCGGGCCGGTCTAGAAGGCGCCGGCAAGGGCGGAGGGCGGGCATGGAAGCACTGACGGGAGGGCTTGCGCCGCACGCCCTGGCGCTGGCGGCGGCGGTGACGCTGTGTGCGAGCTTCGTCAAGGGCGCGGTCGGCTTTGCGATGCCGATGATCATGATCTCGGGGCTGGGTTCGTTCCTGCCGTTCGAGACGGCGCTGGCGGTCCTCATCCTGCCCACGCTGGTCACCAACGTCGCGCAGGCCTTCCGGCAGGGGGCGCGGGCCGCCTGGGCGGTGGTGCGCGGCTACTGGCGGATGATCGTGACGATTCTCGTCTTCATCGCGGTCTCGGCGCAGCTTGTCGCGGTCATTCCGCAGGCGCTGCTGTTCGGGCTGCTCGGCGTGCCGGTCGTCCTGTTCGCGGTCACGCAACTGATGGGGCGCGCGCTGCGCTTCTCCATGGTCCATCGCACCCGCTGGGAGGTGATCCTCGGGGCGGTGGGCGGGTTCTACGGCGGCATCTCGGGCGTCTGGGGGCCGCCGCTGATCGCCTATCTGCTTTCGGCCGGGGTCGAGAAGACCGAAAATGTCCGCGTCCAGGGCGTTGTCTATCTGCTGGGCGCGGTGGTGCTGTTCGCTGCGCATCTGCAGTCGGGCGTGCTGAACGCCGCCACCACGCCGCTGTCGGCCGGCATGGTGGTGCCGTCGGTGCTGGGCCTGTGGCTGGGCTTCCGGCTGCAGGACCGGCTGGATCAGGTGCGGTTCCGCCGCTGGACGCTGGTGGTGCTGGCGCTCGCGGGGCTGAACCTGGTGCGCCGGGCGCTGACGGTCTGAGACCTCACGCCAGCATCCGCGGCGTGACGAAATCGCGCACCGACCCGGTGCCGGGGCGAAGCTGCGCCCAGTCGTCCAGCGGGAAGTCGGCCACCAGCGTGGCCCCGGTGGGGTAGCGGGCAAAGTCCGGGTCGCGCGGCGGGGTCGCGCAGAGCGCGGCCGCGAAGGCGGCAATGCCGGGGTTGTGGCCCAGCATCAGCACGGTCGCCCCCCGCGCCGCACGCAGCACGGCCAGCAGGACCTCGGGGGGCGCGAGGTAGAGTCGGCCCTCGACCTGCGGTTCGGGCGGGTCGGTCAGGGCCGGGGCGATGCGCGCCCAGGTCTCGCGCGTGCGGGTGGCGGTCGAGGTCAGCACCGCGTCTGGGCGGTAGCCGCGCAAGGCCAGCCAGCGGCCGAGCGCCGCCGCGGCCTGCCGCCCGCGGGCGTTCAGCGGGCGGGAATGGTCGTCGCAGGCCGGGTCGTCCCAGGACGACTTGGCGTGGCGGATCAGGATCAGGCGGCGCGTCATCGCGAAGGCTGCCTTATGGACCGGGCCGGTTGCAGCGACAGGCTTGCATGACGGGGCGCGGTGCGGCAACCCCGCGTGCGCTCCGCCCGCCGTGGGCGGCACCCGGCCGAGCGACGCAAGCTCACCCGGCGCCGCGCGGCTTGATGCGCGGCTCGGTCGAGCGGATCAGGCTGCCCGCGCCGTGGTCGGTGAAGAGCTCGAGCAGGCAGGCATTGGGTGCCCGGCCGTCGAGGATGACGACCGCGCGCACCCCGGCATCGAGCGCGGCAAGCGCCGTCTCGGCCTTGGGGATCATGCCGCCCGCGATCGTCCCCTCGGCGATCAGCGCCCGCACGTCGGCGGGCGACATCTGCGTCAGCACCTCGCCCGCCGCATTCTTCACGCCCGCGACATCGGTCAGAAGCAGCAGCCGGTCGGCCTTCAACGCCGCGGCGATGGCGCCGGCGGCGGTGTCGCCGTTGATGTTGTAGGTCTCGCCCCGGCGCCCGGCGCCGACCGGGGCGACCACGGGGATCATCCCGCCCTCGAACAGCCGGCGCAGCACCTCGGGGTTCACCTCGGAGGGGCGGCCGACGAAGCCCAGTTCGGGGTCGTCGGGGTCGCAGACGATCAGGCTGGCATCCTTTCCCGACAGCCCCACCGCCTTGCCGCCCTGGGCATTGATCGCCTGAACGATGCGCTTGTTGACCAGGCCCGACAGGACCATCTCGACCACCTCGACGCTGGCTGCATCGGTCACCCGCTTGCCGCGCACGAAGCGCGAGGCAATGCCGAGCCGGGCCAGCAGGTCATTGATCATCGGCCCGCCGCCGTGGACGATGACCGGGTTCACGCCCACCTGCCGCATCAGGACGATGTCGCGCGCGAAGCTCTCCATCTCGGTCTCGGCACCCATGGCATGGCCGCCGAACTTGATGACCACCACGGCGCCGGTATAGCGCTGCAGGTAGGGCAGGGCCTCGGAGAGCGTCCGGGCGGTGGCGAGGTAGTCTCGGGTCATGGCGAGCTGCGTCTTCATCGGGGCCTCCGGCCGGCCCGCCTGGGTGTAACGACTAGCGCCGGGCCGCTCAAGCCCTGCGCGGCGGGCGCGCCCGGCCGGGGCGCCGAAGGATTTTCGTCCGAAAATCCTTCGGCGCGGTGGCCTTCGGCGGCAAGACCTTTCGGCGAAAGGTC
>CALJZN010000022.1 GCA_937983405.1 uncultured Paracoccaceae bacterium | reverse complement strand
GTCTTGCCCTTGTCGTGGTCGAAGAACACGCCGGGCGAGCGGTGCATCTGGCTGACCACCACGCGCTCGGTGCCGTTGACGATGAAGGTGCCGTTCGACGTCATCAGCGGCATGTCGCCCATGTAGACGTCCTGCTCCTTGATGTCCTTGACCGACTTGGCGCCGGTGTCGGGGTCCACGTCGAACACGATCAGCCGCAGCGTCACCTTCAGCGGCGCGGCATAGGTCATGTCGCGGCTCTGGCATTCCTCGACGTCGTATTTCGGCTTCTCGAGCTCGTATTTCACGAACTCGAGCACGGCGGTCTCGTTGAAATCCCTGATCGGGAACACCGACTGGAAGACGCCCTGGAGACCCTCGCCGTCCTGCGGCCGCTCGCCGTCGCCCGAGCGAAGGAAGAGGTCGTAGGACGACTTCTGCACCTCGATGAGGTTCGGCATCTCGAGGACTTCGCGGATCCTGCCGTAGTGGCGGCGGATGCGCTTCTGACCGACATATGCGTGAGCCATGCTCGTGATCACCTTTCTTCGTTCGCGGGCGCACGCGCCGCCGGGGTCCGGCCGCCGCCCAACGCGAAACCGGTGTGACGGGTTCCATACCTGCGCGCCGTCCCGATGGCGCACGCCCGAACCGCAAACCACGCCTCAGGAAGGGCTCTGCCGCGAAAGCCCTTGCTCAGACGGGTTGGGCTGGACCCGGATCGCCCCGGGCCCAGCCGTGCATCGCCGGAATCGGCCGGGGGCGGAAGCCCCCCGGCGATCACTTGAGCTCGACCTTGGCGCCGGCCGCCTCGAGCTTCTTCTTGATCTCCTCGGCCTCGGCCTTGGGGGCTTGCTCCTTGACCGCCTTGCCGCCGGCCTCGACCAGATCCTTGGCCTCTTTCAGACCAAGCCCGGTGATCGCGCGCACCTCCTTGATCACGTTGATCTTTTGCGCGCCCGCATCGACGAGGATCACGTCGAACTCGGTCTTTTCCTCGACCGGGGCAGCCGCCGGCCCGGCCGCTGCGGGGCCGGCCATCATCACCGCGCCGCCGGCGGCGGGCTCGATGCCATACTTGTCCTTCAGGATCTGCTTGAGTTCCTGCGCCTGAAGCAGCGTGAGGTTCACGATCTCTTCGGCGAGTTTGTTCAGGTCAGCCATGTGTCCGTTTCCGTTCTGTCAGATGGGTGTCAACACGGGCGGGGTCGCCCGCGCATGCCTCGGGCCTTGCTCACGCGGCCTCGCGCTCCTCGAGGGTCTTGAGGATGCCCGCGATGCTCGAAGCAGGTGCGCCGATCGCCCCGGCGATGTTCGCGGCCGGCGCCCCGATGCACCCCACGACCTGAGCGATGAGCTCTTCGCGCGAGGGCATGGAGGCAACCGCCTTCACACCGTCCGGATCCAGGGCCGCCGCGCCCATGGCCCCGCCGAGGATGACGAACTTGTCGGTCGTCTTGGCGTAGGCCTCGACCACCTTCGCCGCGGCGACGGGGTCTTCGGAAAAGGCGAGAACGGTCATGCCCGTGAGAAGCCTGCCGATGCTTGCGCAGGGCTTGCCCTCGAGGGCGATCTTGGCGAGCCTGTTCTTGGCGACGCGCACGGACCCGCCCGCTTCACGCATCATCGCGCGCAGGCCCTGCATCTGGGCGACCGTGAGACCTTCGTAGCGTGCAACCACGACCACGCCAGAGCGTTCGAAGATCTGGCCGAGTTCCTCGACCACCTTCTCTTTCTGGGCTCTATCCACGTCACTTTCTCCAAGGTTGGGGGGCGGCCCGCCCCCCGGCTCCATAGGCCCCCGGGGATCGCCCCCGGATGGCGTCGGGTCCGCGACCTGGGTCCCGAGGCCAAAACCGCCCGAAGGCCGAAGCCCGCGGCCAATCCGTCTCGTTCCCCGTCTCGGGCAGGAGATTAAGGGCTCGCGCCCCCCCGCCGTCTCGGACAGGACGGGCCGGGGCGCCAGGGCCCCCTCCCGCCGATCACCCCGTGCCTCGCGGCCGGGGATCGCACCGGGCGGCGAACCACCCGCAGAGGGGCTGGCGCCCCCGAAACCCCTAGCGCCCCGAGGCCGAGGCGAGATCGACGCTGACGCCCGGCCCCATGGTCGAGGACAGCGACACCTTCTTGAGGTAGGTGCCCTTGGCCCCCGAGGGCTTGGCGCGGTTGACCGCATCGACGAAGGCGCGCACGTTCTCCACCAGCTTCTCGGGCGGGAACGACACCTTGCCCACCCCGGCATGGACGATCCCGGCCTTCTCGACCTTGAACTGGACCTCCCCGCCCTTGGCGGCCTTCACCGCCGCCGCCACGTCCATCGTCACCGTGCCGACCTTGGGGTTCGGCATCAGGTTGCGCGGCCCGAGGATCTTGCCCAGCCGGCCGACCAGCGGCATCAGGTCGGGGGTGGCGATGCAGCGGTCGAAATCGATCGTCCCGCCCTGGATCGTCTGCACCAGGTCCTCGGCGCCCACGATGTCGGCGCCCGCCGCCCTCGCCTCGTCGGCCTTGGCCCCGCGGGCGAATACCGCCACGCGCACCGTCTTGCCGGTGCCGTTGGGCAGCATCACCACGCCGCGCACCATCTGGTCGGCATGCCGCGGATCGACGCCGAGGTTGACGGCCACCTCCACCGTCTCGTCGAACTTCGCGCTCGCGGCCTCCTTGACCAGGGCCACCGCGGCATCGAGCGGCAGGTTGGCCTTGCCCGCGACCTTCGCGCGCGCCGCGCGCATCCGTTTTCCCTGCGTCGCCATGACCTACCCCTTGACCTCGATGCCCATCGACCTGGCCGAGCCGAGCACCATCTGCATCGCCGCCTCGATGTCCTTGGTGTTGAGATCCTTCATCTTGGCCTCGGCAATCTCGCGCACCTGGGCCAGCGTGATCGACCCCGCCACCCCGCGCCCCGGCGTCTTGGACCCCGACGTGACCTTGGCCGCCTTCTTGATGAAGTAGGAGGCCGGCGGCGTCTTGATCTCGAGCGTGAAGGACTTGTCCTGGTAGTAGCTGATGATCACCGGGGTCGGGGCCCCGGGCTCCATGTGCGCCGTCTTGGCGTTGAACTCCTTGACGAAGCCCATGATGTTGATGCCCCGCTGGCCAAGCGCAGGGCCGACGGGCGGCGAGGGGTTGGCCTGGCCGGCCTTCACCTGCAGCTTGACCGTTCCGATCAGTTTCTTGGCCATCCCGGCCGCTCCTTCCTGTCACACGCCGCCGGGCACACGTCCGGCCGCTGCCGAGTGGTCCGGCGTCCGGGGTCGCCCCCGCCCGCCTTCCACGCCATCGTCACGTCAGCCCCCCTTGGAGACCTGCGTGAACTCCAGCTCGACCGGGGTTTCCCGGCCGAAGATCGAGACCGCCACCTTCAGCCGGCTCGCCCCCTCGTCGACGTCGGCGACCATGCCGGTGAAGCCCTCGAAGGGGCCGTCGGTGACCTTGACCTGCTCGCCGATCTCGAAGCGGATCAGGTTGCGCGGCGCGGCCTCGCCCTCCTCGACGCGGTTGAGGATGACATTCACTTCCTCGTCGCGCAAAGGCTGCGGCCTGCCCTGGGGGCCGAGAAAACCGGTGACGCGGTTGATCGACGTGATCGTGTGGTACACGCGGTTCGACATCTCGGCCCGCACCAGCACATAGCCCGGCATGAAGCGCCGCTCCGACGTCACCTTCTTGCCGCGGCGAACCTCGATCACCTCTTCGGTGGGAACGAGGACCTCCTCGATCTCCTCCGTCAGGCCGGCGTCCTGGGCAGCCTGCCTGATCTGCTCGGCGACCTTCTTCTCGAAGTTCGAGAGGACGCTCACCGAATACCAGCGTTTCGCCATGCCCCTGCCACCCTTGTCTGCCCGTCCTGCCCTGCTGCCGCGCCCCTGCGGCCGGCGCCACAAGACAGCGCAGCGCAACCCCCGAATCGGGTGTGCGCTGCGATCAGGACAGGCCGTGCCGCTTAGCCCCGTTCGGCCGCCGGTTCAAGGCCGTCGGCGCGAAATTCGCCGCCTCAGCCGAAGAACGCCAGGATGGCCCCGAGCCCGGTGCGGATGAGCAGGTCCACGAGGAAGAAGAACAGCGCCGTCAGGGTTGCCATCACGAAGACCATGATCGTCGTCAGGACCACCTCGCGGCGGGTCGGCCAGACGACCTTGGACACCTCGGCCCGGACCTGCTGGAGGAACTGGAGGGGGTTCGCCTTGGCCATGGACCGTCCCTTTGCGCTGCCCGACGCAGATACGGGCTCGCGGCGCGGGAATCAAGGGCCGCCCCCGCCGCCGCCCGCCGGGCCCGCGGCCGCGGCCCGGCCGGTCAGCACCGCAGCGCCGCGCGCATCCTGGCCAGCAGATCGACACCCATCTGCGCGAACAGGTCGAGCATGTCGAGCGGCACCCAGTTCTCGCGGATCAGCCCCTCGTGGTGGAGGTAGAAGTCCATCACCCGCATGGTCACCGGCCGGCCGGTGGGCGGCATGCCGCAGAACCCGCCGCCCGCGTGGACGGCATAGACCGAAGGCCAGCCGCCGGTCACCGAATAGGGACCATCGCCGATGCGGATGTAATGGCCGGCCCCGTGGCGGGCGCGTTCGGCCGTCACCTCCTCGAAGCTGCCCTGCGGGCGATGGAAGGCGATGCGGAACGGCAGTTGATGGCCGTCCACGAAGCCCTCGAGCCCGCGCGTGGTGCCGATGCCGGCAGGCCCATACCACATCATCCTGGGGTGCCAGTGCGCGCGCTGCGGCATCGCGATCAGCCCCTCGCGCGTCAGGTTCGCGCGGTCGTCGTGCTCGGCCAGCGTGCGGTGCATCCGCAGGGTCTGCTCAAGGCTCGCCCGCCCCGTCTCGGGGTCGGACGGGGCCAGCCGCAGCCCGTCTTGGGTCAGCGGGCCGGGCCACGGCGCCTCGACCCCAAGCGAGGGGCCGAGCGGCCAGACCCCGGCCTGGCGCATCACGTCCAGCACGTCCCACAGCAGGTTGGCCTGCACGGCGCGGCCGTCGGGCCCGATCTGCCACACCTCGCCGTAGCGCAGCCAGAGCGTGCGGCCGGTGGCCGGAATGCCCAGCCAGTCGCCGCGCATCGTGCCGCAATAATGCCCCACCGCCGCCAGATACTGCCGCCCCTGATAGCTGCCGCCGACGAACAGCGCATCGCGCCGCTCAAGATCGGGGAGCGCCCGCCGCAGCGGCACCCAGACGGCGGCCAGCGCCTGCACCGTTCCCTCCGCCGCAGTCATGGGATGGGACAAGCGCCATGCGCAGGACGGAGCGGCGAGCCGCTCGAGCGCGGCGGCAAGCCCTGCCTCGGGCGCCTCGGCCAGGGCGCACAGCCGCCCGTGCACCGTCGCCCGCACCTCTGCCGAGGGCGAGGCGTCGGGGTCGAATCCCTCCGTCAGCATCTGTGGACCTGCCGCCTTTCCTGACCTGCCCGAAACAGTGGGATGAGACTGCATTCGTATGCAAGTTTTTTCTTGCATACGAATGCAAATTCTGTGACGGTGCGTCGGCGGAGATCGGCCCGGGCGCGCCCCGCCGTGCCTGGCCGGCGTCGGACCGCCCAGAACACAGGGAGACGAACAATGACCGAAACTGTCCGGGGCCTGGCCCTGTCCGCCCTCTTGGGCGCCACCGCGCTGGGGCTGAGCGCGGGCATCGCCGCGGCCGGCTGCGGCATCGAGAAAGGCCGCGTGTCGATCGTGGGCAACGAGTTCCCGGCGATCCAGTCGGTCGCCGCCAAGGCCGCCGAATGCGCCGGCGACGGTGTGGAGGTGAAGGCGAACCTGACCGCCGACCACCAGCGCATCAACGTCGCGGGCATGTCCGCGCGGCCGGCGGAATACACCACGGCGATCATCGCCACCTCCTCGATCGTGGCGCTGATCAACGAGGACGTGATCCGCCCGCTCGACGCGCTGGTTGCGGCCCACGGGCAGGACATCGACCGCAACCGCCTCATCACCCTCGACGGCGAGATCAAGGCGGTGGCCTTCATGGCCAACGCCATGCACCTGGTCTATCGCGCCGACATCCTCGAGCAGGCGGGCGTCCAGCCGCCGCGGACCTACGAGGAGCTGCTCGACGCCGCCGAGAAGATCCGCGCCGCCGGGCTGATGCCCTATCCGGTCGGCGGGGTCTACATGGCCGGCTGGAACCTTGCCAACGAGTTCGTCAACATGTTCCACGGCCACGGCGGCGAGTTCTTCAAGCCGGGCTCGGCCGAGACGGCGGTGAACGGGCCCGAGGGCAAGGCCGCGCTCGAGATGATGGGGCGGCTTGCCAGCTACATGAATCCCGACTTCCTGACGCATGACTCGAACGCGATGCAGGCCGAATGGCGGGCGGGCAACGTGGCGCTGGCCAACTTCTGGGGCTCGCGCGCGATCAACCTGACCTCGGGCGAGGGCTCGACCCCCGAAATCGCGCAGAACACCCGGCTCGGTGGACCGATGACCGTGGCGGGCGGCACCACGCCGGCCTCGGCGCTGTGGTGGGACGGCTGGACCGTGGCCAAGAACATCAGCGACGAGGACGCGCTGGCCACCTTCCTGGCGATGAAATACGCCACCAGCCCGGCGCTGCTGAACGAGCGCACGATGATCCAGGCGGTCTGGATGATCCCGGGCTTCCAGCCCAGCGCGGCAAACGAGGGCGTGATCGCCGCCATGGCCGCGGGCACCCGGCCCTATCCGATGCGCCCCTACATGGGCCTTCTGCACACGGCGCTGGGCGATAACCTGCCCGCCTACTTCCGGGGCAGCGCCACGGCCGAGGAGACGCTGGCCGCGGTCGAGGCCGCCTACACCGCCGCCGCGCGGGAGAAGGGCTTCCTGAAATAGCAGCGCCCGGGCCGGCGACGCGCGCCGCCGGCCCCGTCGCCTCCCGGCCCGCATCCCCCCCGGGGGCGCATCGCCGGCCCCGCGCGAGCCGCGCCACCCGCCACCCGGACGCCGCGATGAAACACCGGACCTTCTTCTGGTTCTTCCTGCCGACGGCCACAGCGATGCTGCTGTTCATCGCCTTCCCCATCGTCTCGGTGGCGATCCAGTCGGTTTATGCCCCCCACGAGCAGGTGATCGTCGAGGTCGAGAACTGCACCCCCTTCGGCTGCACCCGCTCCAGCGCCATCGACCAGGAAGCCACCCGCGCCCTGCGCGAGGCCCAGCCGCTGGGCCGGTTCGTGGGCCTCGAGATCTACCTCAACCGCGGCCATCTGGCGGTGAAGGAGCTGGGCGAGCTGTGGCGCGCCGCCCCCGACCTCGGCAGCTTCCTGTCGCGCGCGCTGAACCTGCCGTTCTACGGCGCGCTCGCCTTCACGCTGACCTACACCGCACTGGTCACGCCGCTGTCGATCCTGCTGGGCTTCGTCATCGCGCTGGCGGTCAACGCGCTGCCGCGGGCGCTGCGCGGGCCCACGATCTTCTTCTCGCTGCTGCCGATGATCGTCACGCCGCTGATCGGCGGGCTGATCCTGTTCTGGATGGTCGACAGCCGCGGCGTGCTTGGCGCCTTCATCCAGTATCTGGCGGGCGACCCGACGCTGTCGGTCAAGGCCTCGACCCCGCTGATGTGGACGATGCTGACCGTCTACGGCATCTGGTCGTCGGCCCCCTTCGCCTTCGTCGTCTACTACGCGGGTCTCCAGACCGTGCCGCAGGACACGCTCGAATCGGCGATGATCGACGGGGCGACGCGCTGGCACCGCATCCGCTATGTGCTTCTGCCGCATCTGATGCCGCTGACCACCTTCATGGCGCTGATCAAGCTGATGGACAACTTCCGCGTGTTCGAGCCGATCATCAGCTTCCAGGCGGCCGCGCATGCGCAGTCGCTGAGCTACTTCATCTATCAGGATCTCGGCGGCGAGACGCGGCTTCTGTCCTCGGCCGCCGCGACCTCGGTGCTGACCATCCTCGGCATCGTCGTGCTGCTGTCCCCGGTGCTGGTGCGCACCTGGCGCAACTTCGGCAAGGCCTGAGGAGGGGCGCCCCGTGTCATCCGTCGCCCACCGCCGCCCGCTGGCCCTGCGCATCGCCCTGTCGGGGTTCCTGATCGCCTGGCTGATCCTTGCCGCCTTTCCCTTCCTGTGGACGCTCTGGGGCAGCTTCAAGGTCGAGGGCGACTTCTTCTCGCGCGCCGACTGGCGCAACGCGGTCTTCGGCACGCTGACCCTGGCCGAGACCGGCGCGCCCTTCACCGCGCAGGGCTACTGGGGCGCCTGGGTGAAGGAGGCGTTCTGGCGCGCCGCGCTCAACTCCGCGATCGTGGTGGTCTGCGTCGTCTGCATCTCGCTGACCTTCGGCACGCTCGGGGGCTATGCGCTGTCGCGCTCGCCCTATCGCTATGCCTTCTGGCTCTTGCTCGTGGCGCTGGTGTTTCGCGCCATGCCCCCCGTGACGCTGGTCTCGGGCTACCTTCTGCCGTTCTTCGAATGGAACCTCTGGGGCCATCTGCCCACCGCGATCATCGTGCTGGTGGCGATCAACCAGCCCTTCACGCTGTGGATGCTGACGAGCTTCTTCCGCAACATCCCCAAGGATCTGGACGAAAGTGCCATGGTCGACGGCTGCTCGCGCTTCCAGGCGTTCCGGCACGTCATCATCCCGGTGATGTGGCCGGGCGTGATCACCACCGGGCTGTTCTCGTTCCTGCTGGCCTACAACGACTTCGCGGTGACCGCGATGCTGCTTTCGAAGGAGAACCAGACGATGGTCCCCAAGATCGCCTCCTTCCTCGGCACCACGCAGACGGCCGGGAACGTGATGTTCGCGGTCGCCTCGGTGGTCTCGGTCACGGCCCCGCTGTTCGTGCTGGTGATGTTCTTCCAGCGCCAGATCGTCAGCGGCCTGACCGCCGGCGCCGTGAAGGGCTAGCCCGTGGCCGACATCGAGCTCCGCAACCTCTCGAAGCGCTGGGGCAGCTTCGTCGGCGTGCAGGCGATGGACCTGCACATCGCCGACGGCGAATTCCTGGTGCTGCTCGGCCCCTCGGGCTGCGGCAAGACGACGACGATGCGGATGATCGCGGGGCTCGAGGATGCCACGGCCGGCGACATCCTGATCGGCGGGCGACGGGTGAACGACCTCGAGCCCAAGGACCGCGACATCGCGATGGTGTTCCAGTCCTACGGGCTCTACCCCACGATGACGGTCTACGAGAACATCCGCTTTCCGCTCAAGGTGCGCCGCATCCCCGAGGCCGAGCACCACGCGCGGGTGATGCGGGCGGCCGCGACGGTGGAGCTGACCGAGTTCCTGCACCGCAAGCCCGCAGCCCTCTCGGGCGGCCAGCGCCAGCGCGTGGCGCTGGCCCGCGCGATCGTGCGCAAGCCCAAGGTGTTCCTGATGGACGAGCCGCTGTCGAACCTCGACGCCAAGCTGCGCGTCTCGACCCGGGCGCAGATCAAGAACCTGCATCACGAGCTCAAGACCACCACGATCTACGTCACCCACGACCAGATCGAGGCGATGACGCTGGCCGACCGCGTCGTGGTCATGCGCAAGGGCGAGGTGCAGCAGGTGGGCACGCCGCTCGACATCTACGACCGCCCGGCCAATACCTTCGTCGCGGGCTTCATCGGCAACCCGGCGATGAACCTGCTCAAGGGCGCCATCGCGGGCGGCGTGTTCGAGGGGCGCAACGTCCGCATCCCGGGCTTCGCAGGCGTGCCCGACGGCCCGGTGACGCTGGGCTTCCGCGCCGAGGACGCGCAGGTGGCCGAACGGGGCGAGATCTCGGCACCGGTCTACTCGATGGAGCTGCTCGGCGACAGCTCGATGGCCACGGTGCAGGCCGGCGACGCGCTGGTGGCGATCAAGGCCGCCAAGGACTTCGCCGCCGCCATCGGCAGCCCCATCTCGGCCCGGGTGCCGGCCTCGGTCTGCCACCTGTTCGACGCCGCCACCGGCCGCCGGATCGTCCGCTGAGGGATCGCCATGACCAGCCCCAAGTCCCTTTACCGTCCGGTGATCGAGGCCTTCGCGCCGACCGCGCCCGATCGGCCCGACGCGGCGCTGCGGGCCTTCTTCGCCCCCGATGCGGCGATCCATGTGGTGCACCCCTTCAACCGCTGCAGCGGGGCCGAAGGGCTGATCGCGCGGCTGATCGAGCCGCTGCGCACAAGCTTCGAGGGGCTGCACCGGCGCACCGACCTCGTGATGGGCGGCCGCTTCGAGGGCGCCGACTGGGTGGCCTCGACGGGCTATTTCGCCGGCACCTTCGCGCGCGACTTCCTCGGCATCCGCGCGCCCGACCGGCTGGCCTATCTGCGCTATGGCGAGTTCCACCGCATCGCCGAGGGGCGGGCGGCGGAAAGCTACATCTTCCTCGACCTGCCCGAGCTGATGATCGCCTGCGGTCAGTATCCCTTGCCCCTGCCGCCCGGCTACAGCGGCCTTCTGCCCGGGCCCATCCGGCCCGACGGGATGATGTGGGACGACGGCGACCCGGACGAGGCCACCCGGTCCTACGCGATCGTCACCGAGATGCTGGCCAAGCTCGCCACCCGCGACGAGGCCTGGCGGCCGTTCTGGCACCCCCGCATGTTGTGGTACGGCCCCGCGGCCTTCGGCAGCTATCTCGGGATCGAGCGCTTCGCCGGGTTCCAGGTGCCCTTCGAGCAAGGCTTCGAGGGCTGGGGCGGCGGCTCGCTCGGCAACGGCCGCACGCGGCATTTCACCCGCTTCGGCGACGGGCGCTATACCTGTTCGGGCGGCTGGCCGTCGCTTTCGGGCGTCTCGGTCAGGCCGTTCCTCGGCGCGGCGGCGACGGGCCGGATGACCTTCTTCCGCGTCTGCGATTTCTGGCGGCGCGAGGGTGGGCTTTTGACCGAAAACTGGGTTTTCGTGGACATCCCCGACGCGATGCTGCAGTTCGGCGTCGATCTCTTTCCGGCCGTGGAGCTGCCGCAATGACCGAGGCCGAGGCCCGTGCCGCCCGCTCGGCCGCGACGCTTGCCGTCATTCGCCGGATGGAGGCCGCTCTGGCGGCGGGCTCGAACGACATGGCGACGCATTTCCACGAGGATTTCCGCTGGCGCGGCAATTTCGGCTGCGGGGTCAAGGAGGGGCTCGCCGCCTTCCGCCGCAACTGGCAGCTTCCGCTGCGCGCCGCCTTCACCGACCGCCGCTATCTGACCGAGCACATGTTCGCCGACGGCGCCTGGGCCGCGGCCTTCGGGGCCATCGAGGCCACCCATTCCGGCCCCTTCATGGGCATCGCCCCCACCGGCCGGCGCGTGCGCATTCCCTACATGGACATCTGGCGCGTCGAGGACGGGCGCATCCGCGACAATCCGGTGTTCGTCGATTTCGCCGCCGTGCTGCACCAGCTCGGCCGCGACGTCTTTGCCGGCGAGGGCTGGGAGGCCTTCGACCGCGGCACCCGCATCCCGCCTGCCCCTGCGACAGAGGAGCCCTGAGCCATGGCCATCCTGCATCTGAAATCCGGCAAACCCGACGCCGCCCGCGCCGAGGACGATGCCCGGGTGCGCACCACGGTCGAGGCGATCCTGAAGGACATCGAGACCCGCGGCGACGCGGCGGTGCGCGAGCTGGCGTTGAAGTTCGACCGCCACGCGCCGGCGTCCTTCCGCCTCTCGCCCTCCGAGATCGAGGCCGCCATCCAGAAGGTCGCCCCGCGCGACATGGAAGACATCCGCTTCGCCCAGGCCCAGGTGCGCCGCTTCGCCGAGGCCCAGCGCGCCAGCATCGCCGATGTCGAGATCGAGACGCTGCCGGGCGTGATCCTCGGCCACCGCACCATCCCGGTGCAGTCGGTGGGCTGCTATGTGCCGGGCGGCAAGTTCCCCATGGTCGCCTCGGCGCATATGTCGGTGCTCACCGCGCAGGTGGCCGGCGTGCCGCGGATCGTGGCTGCGGCCCCCCCGGTGGGCGGCGCGCCGCACCCGGCAATCGTCGCCGCGATGCATCTGGGCGGGGCGCACGAGATCCTCGTCCTCGGCGGCATCCAGGCGGTGGGCGCCATGGCGCTGGGAACCGAGACGATCCGCCCCGTGGACATGCTGGTGGGCCCCGGCAACGCCTTCGTCGCCGAGGCCAAGCGCCAGCTCTTCGGCCGGGTGGGCATCGACCTTTTCGCCGGGCCGACCGAGACCATGGTGATCGCCGACGACAGCGTGGATGCCGAGCTCTGCGCCACCGACCTGCTGGGGCAGGCCGAACACGGCTACAACTCGCCCGCCTGCCTGCTGACCGTCTCGCGCAAGCTGGCCGAGGCCACGCTGGCCGAAATCGACCGGCTGCTCGCGATCCTGCCCACCGCCGAGACGGCGGCGGCCAGCTGGCGCGACTACGGCAGCGTGATCCTCTGCGACAGCCACGACGAGATGCTGCATCTGGCCAACGAAATGGCCTATGAACATGTGCAGGTGATGACCGACCGCGACGACTGGTATCTCGAGCACATGCACAGCTACGGCGCGCTGTTCCTCGGGCCACGCACCAATGTCGCCAACGGCGACAAGGTGATCGGCACCAATCACACCCTGCCCACGCGCCGGGCGGGGCGCTACACCGGCGGGCTCTGGGTGGGCAAGTTCCTCAAGACCCACAGCTACCAGCGCGTGACGACCGATGCGGCGGCGGCGTTGATCGGGGAATACGGCTCGCGTCTCAGCCTGCTCGAGGGCTTCGTGGGCCACGCCGAGCAATGCAACATCCGCGTGCGCCGCTACGGCGGGCGCAACGTGCCCTACGGGATGGCCGCGGAATGACGGGAATGCACCCGGACCAAAATTCTTTGAAGAATTTTGGCAAGTTCCTTGCAAGGAACTTGCGGCCCCGCCGAAGGCTGCGGGCGATCCGATGCTGACGCCCCTGCCCCGCACGCCTTCGTTCCGGCTTGACGGCCGGCGGGCGCTGGTGGCGGGCGCGTCCTCGGGCATCGGGCTCGGGGCGGCCGCCGCCCTGGCCGAGGCCGGCGCCAGCGTCACGCTTGTCGCGCGCCGGGCAGAGGCGCTTGCGGCAGTGCGCGACGCGATCCGCGCCGCGGGCGGCGCGGCCGAGGCGCTGGCGCTCGACATCACCGACCTCGCGGCGACGGCGCAGGCGGTGGCGGCGCACGGCCCCTTCGACGTGCTGGTGAACTCGGCCGGCCTTGCCCGCCACGCCCCGGCGATCGACACCGCGCCCGCGGACTTCGACGCCGCGCTTTCGCTCAACCTGCGCGCCGCCTTCTTCCTGACGCGTGCGGTGGCGCGCGGGCTGATCGCCGCCAGGCGGCCCGGCAGCCTGATCAACGTCTCGAGCCAGATGGGCCATGTCGGCGGTCCCGATCGGGCGGTCTATTGCGCCAGCAAGCACGCGCTCGAGGGCATGACCAAGGCGATGGCGCTGGAGTGGGGGCCGCACGGCATTCGCGTCAACACCCTCTGCCCCACCTTCATCCGCACCCCGCTGGCCGAGCAGACCCTGCGCGACCCCGGGCGTCGGGCCTGGGTGCTCTCGAACATCCGCCTCGGCCGGCTGGGCGAGATCGAGGACATCATGGGCCCCGTCCTGTTCCTGGCCTCGGACGCCGCGGCGCTGGTCACCGGGACGCATCTGATCGTCGATGGCGGGTGGACCGCCGGATGAGCCCGCCGCCCGACCCGGTGACCGCAATGGATGTGGCGCGCCTTGCCGGGGTCAGCCAGTCGGCGGTCAGCCGCGTCTTCACCCCCGGCGCATCGGCCTCGAAGCGGACGGTCGAGAAGGTGCGCGCAGCGGCCGAGAAGCTGGGCTACCGGCCCAATCCGCTGGCTCGCGCCATGATCACCGGGCGTACGCGGATCATCGGCCTGGTGGTCGCCTATCTCGAGAACCAGTTCTATCCGATGGCGCTTGAGCTGCTCAGCCGGGCGCTGCAGGCGCGCGGCTATCACATCCTCGTGTTCATGGCCGAGAATGCCACCGAGAAGGTGGCCGAGGTGATGCAGGAGCTGATCGACTACCGCGTGGACGGGATCGTCACGGCCTCGGTCGCGATCACCGACGACCTTGCGGCGCGGATGTCGGCGCTGGGGATTCCGGTGGTCATGTTCAACCGCGGCCAGGACGACCCGCGGCTGGCCGAGGTGACTTCGGACAACATCGCCGGCGCCCGCCGCGCGACGCGCTTCCTGATCGAGGCGGGGCACCGCCGCATTGCCCATATCGCCGGCTGGCAGGGCGCCTCGACGGGGCGCGACCGGGCCGAGGGGTTCCGCCAGGCGATGGCCGCGGCGGGGCTGGCGCCCGTCGCCATCATCGACGGCATGTACGACCGCGACACCGCCGCCGCGGCCGCGCGCGAGCTCTGCCGCGGCCCCGACCGGCCCGACGCGATCTTCGTGGGCAACGACCACATGGCCTTTGCGGTGCTGGACGAGCTGCGGTTCGGCCTGGGCCTGCGCGTGCCCGAGGATGTCTCGGTGGTGGGCTACGACGACGTGCCGATCGCGGCCTGGCCCGCCTATGGGCTGACCACCCTGCGCCAGCCCGTCAACCGGATGGTGGCCGCCACGGTCGAGGGCCTTCTGGGCCAGATCGAGGGCACCGCAGCCCCGCAGCGGATTCGCATCGACGGGCCCCTGATCGTCCGCGGATCGGCCCGCAAACCCGAAGGATACGCGCCATGAAGGGCTTCGACCCGCGGTGGAGGGATCTTCCCGACTTCATCCTCGGGATCACCAAAGAGATCTGGGAGGACCGCGGCATTGCGACCCTGACCCGCCGCTATGCGCCCGACATCCCCGTCCGCTCGCCCGCGTCGATCGTGGTGGGCAATCGCGGCGTGATCGCGGCGACCATGGCGACGCTGGCGGAGTTCCCCGACCGCACCCTTCTGGGCGAGGATGTGATCTGGTCGGGCGACCCGCAGTCGGGCGCGGGCATGCTGTCGTCGCACCGCATCATCTCGACCGCGACGCACGCCGGCGCCGGGGCCTACGGGGCGCCGACGGGCAGGCGTCTGCGCTACCGGATCATCGCCGACTGCCACGCCCGCGACGATCGGATCGACGACGAATGGCTGATCCGCGACCAGGGCGCCATCGTGCGCCAGCTGGGCCGCGACCCGCGCGACTTCGCCCGCGACCAGATCGTCCGCGAGGGGGGGCCGGAGGCCTGCGTGAAGCCCTTCGTCCCCGAGCGCGACGTGCCCGGCCCCTACACCGGGCGCGGCAACGACAGCGCTTGGGGCGCACGGCTGGCCGACACGCTGGGCCGGATCATGGCCGCCGATTTCGCCGCCATCCCGCAGGTCTACGACCGGGCCGCGACGCTCTTCCACCCCGGCGGGGTCGAGGGGCTGAGCCATGCCGATGCCGACCGCCTCTGGATGGGCCTGCGCGCGGCCTTCCCCTCGGCCGCCTTCACCGTCCACCATGTCATCGGCCGCGACGACCCCATGATGCCCCCCCGCGCCGCGGTGCGCTGGAGCCTCGACGGGCGACACGACGGCTGGGGCGCGTTCGGCGCGCCCACGGGCGCGCGGGTGCATGTGATGGGCCTCACCCATGCCGAGTTCGGCCCCTGGGGCGGCGTTGACGGCCGCCACGGCTGGGGCATCCGGCGCGAATTCACGCTCTACGACGAAACCGCGATCTGGAAACAGATCCTTCTGCACACAGGTGCCTTGTGACCCCTCCCGAGACTGCCCCCCGCATCGTCCGCTACGGCGAGCTGCGCCCCTGCAAGACCGCCTTCATCGACGCCCACACGCCGGGGTCGGACCAGAAGGAGAACTTCACCATCATCGGCGGCGGCGTCTCGGAAAGCCCCGAGCAGCATGTCCACATCCGCGAGACGCCGGGCTTCAACATCGGCGCCGCCGGCCAGCCGCCCAAATGCCGCAACTCGCTGCATTCCCACCGCACCGCCGAGGTGTTCTTCGTCCTGTCGGGGCGCTGGCGGTTCTTCTGGGGCCGCTGGGGCAGCGCGGGCGAGGTCGTGCTGGAGGAGGGCGACATCTTCAACATCCCCACCGGCATCTTCCGCGGCTTCGAGAACATCGGCCTCGACTACGGGATGATCATGGCGGTCCTCGGCGGCGACGACGCCGGGGGCGGCGTGATCTGGGCGCCGCAGGTGATCGAGGAGGCGCGGGCCCACGGGCTGATGCTGGGCGCCAACGGCCGGCTCTACGATTCGAAGAAGGGCGAGAGCCTGCCGCCCGGGGTGGACCCGATGCCGCTTCTGACCGAGGCCGAGCTGGCCGGCTTTCCCGAACCCTCCACGGCCGAGGTCATCCCCGACCATGTCGCCCGCTACTGGGATCTCGTCGCGCTGGCCGACCGTGCGCCGGCCCTGGTGATCGGCGAGCACGGCCTCCTGCGCGACCGCCCGGGCTTCGAGGTCTTCTTCCACAGCCGCGCCTCGGCCCCGGCAACCGCCCGGGCCGGGGACCGCCCCGAGGTGCTGATGCCCGTGCGCGGCCACTGGCGGCTGACCTGGCCCGGGGGCGAGACGGTCCTGAACCCCGGCGACACCTGCCTCGTGCCCGCGGGGCTGCGCCATGCCGCGGCGCCCTCGATGACGGGCGAGGCCGCGCTCTACCGCATCGTCGGCACCGATGACCCCGCGGGCCCCACCTGGCGGCCCCGGCCTGCGGCCGGCTGACCGCGACGCGAAAGGATCCGCCCCTTGCCCCTGACCTGCACCCATGTCGGCTCGCTGCCCCGCCCGCAGGCGGTGGTCGATCTCCTCTTCGCCCGCGAGCGCGGCGAGCCCTGCGACCCTGCCGCCTTCGACGCCTGCATGGCCGCGGCGGTGATGGAGAACGTCCGCCGCCAGAAGGCGGCCGGCATCGACATCGTCTCGGACGGCGAATGCTCCAAGATCAGCTACGCCACCTATGTGAAGGACCGCTATTCGGGTTTCGCCGGCGACAGCCCGCGCAACGCGCCCGCCGACCTCAGGATGTTCCCCTCCTTCCTCGAACGCCTCGCGCGGTCGGGCGGCACGCCCAGCTATGCCCGCCCGCAATGCGTGGGCGAGGTGCGCCCGCTCGGGCAGGGCGAGCTGCAGACGGACATCGCCCGTCTCAAGGCGGCCATGGCGGCGCATGGCGTGGCGCGGGGGTTCATGAACGCGGCCTCGCCCGGGGTGATCGCGCTGTTCCTGCAGAACGCCTTCTACCCCACGCGCGAGGCCTATCTCGCGGCGCTGGCCGAGGCGATGCGCGAGGAATACCGCACCATCCTCGAGGCGGGGCTCGATCTGCAGCTCGACTGCCCCGACCTTGCCCTGTCGCGCCACATGCTGTTTGCCGATCTCGACGACGCGGCCTTCCTGAGGATCGCCGCCACCCATGTCGAGGCGCTGGAGCACGCCCTGGCCGGCCTGCCGCAGGAGCGCATCCGGCTGCACATCTGCTGGGGCAACTACGAGGGCCCGCATGTCTGCGACATCGGCATGGACAAGGTCTTTGCGCTGCTGATGCGGGTGCCTGCGCGCTACATCCTGTTCGAGACCGCCAATCCCCGCCATGGCCACGAATGGACGGTGTTCCGCGACCGTGCGGCCGAGATCCCCGACGACAAGGTGCTGGTGCCCGGCGCGGTGGACACGACGACGAACTTCGTCGAGCATCCCGACCTGGTCGCCCAGCGTCTGCAGCGCTTCGTCGATATCGTGGGGGCCGATCGGGTGATCGCCGGTACCGACTGCGGCTTCGGCACCTTCGCGGGCTTCGGCGCGGTCGACCCCGAGATCGCCTGGGCCAAGCTTGCCACGCTGGCCGAGGGCGCGCGGCGCGTCGCATGACGCCGGTCGTCCTGCTGCCCGGCATGATGTGCGACGCCCGGCTGTGGGGCCCGGTGATGGGGGTGTTCGCGGGGCGCGCGGTGCTGCACGCGCCGCTTACCGGGGCCGAGACGATGGCGGCGCTGGCGCGCGACGTGCTGGCCCTCGCCCCGCCCCGCTTCGCGCTGGCGGGCTTGTCGATGGGAGGCATCGTGGCGATGGAGATCCTTGCCCAGGCGCCCGGGCGGGTGGAGCGGCTGGCGCTGCTCGACACCAACCCGCTGGCCGAGGCGCCCGAGGTGCAGGCCCGCCGCGCCCCGCAGATCGCCCGCGCACTGGCCGGCGGGCTGGCCGAGGTGATGCGCGACGAGATGAAGCCCAACTACCTCGCCGATCCGGGGAATACCCCGGTGCTCGACCTTTGCATGGAGATGGCGCTGGCGCTGGGGCCCGAGGTGTTCCGCACCCAGTCGCTGGCCCTGCGCGACCGCGCCGACCGGCAGGCGGCGCTGCGCGCCTTCCGCGGGCCGGCGCTGGTGCTGATGGGCGAGGACGACCGGCTCTGCCCGCGCGACCGCCACGACCTCATGCAGGCGCTGATGCCGCAATCGCGGCTCGAGATCGTGGCGCAGGCCGGCCATCTGCCGCCGCTGGAAAACCCCGCGGCAACGGCGGCAGCCCTGGGGCGCTGGCTGGCCCGCGGCTGACCGCCAAGGCCCGGGCAAGGCCACGCATTCAGCTGCTTCGTGCGCCACCGGCGCGGTCTGGTCGAGCCGGGGGGAAGTGGACCCCCTTCCCTCTTGCCTGTCGTCAGCGAAAATGCCGCTTCATGGGGCGTTGCCGAGCCCATCGTCTCGCGTCCAGCATCTGTCGTCGTTTCATCATTCTCTCATTCTCGCGAAGCGCGCACCCTTCTGCTCAAGGTCGCGGTGATGCGGCGGCGATGACTCCGCTTTCCAGCCATCGCGGGTGCGGCAGAGAGACAGAACATGCCAACGATGACGTTGACCTGCCGCGGTCGTGCCCCGGGAGGTGGTGCAGAAGGCCGCGCGCGGGGCCTTCGGCGGAGTGCAGGACGCGGCCGGGTGCGACGCTGGCGGTCGCCGCCGATCCGCCGAGACGGTTCGGAGTGCGACACCCGGAACCGCCAGCCGAGAATCAGCCATTGTCCGCCATGGGTCCGAGAACAATGGCGGAAGCGGCCCGAGGACGGAACGGCGCCGATCGGGCTGGTCGGGCGTGAGGGGCCAGGGCCACTGGGTCCAGCGCAGCCCCGGACGCCGAGGGCGACCTCCTGCGCGAGATGCGGGCCTTTGCGGCCGAACGGCGGATGGAGGGCGACGTGGGGGCCCGGACGGGTGCGGCCAACGGCGCGCGCCCGCCGATGCGGCGGGTCCAGCGCAACGGCGACCGCAACCGGCACACCCGTTCGGGTCGGATCGCGCCGGCGATCCCGATGCGTCGCAAGCTGAGCCATTTTTCAAGCGCCTTCAAGCCGCGCCGCACGGCGGAGAAGGCCTTGGTCGCCGTGATCCGGAAGGCCTGCGTCCACCACGCCTCGACCCGCCCGGTCGCAGAGCTGGTCAGGGCCACGGGCGCGGGCGGCGCATGGCGCGCCTCTCGCTCGACGCCACCCATGTGAAGCTGCGCGAAGGCGTGCGGATCCTCAGCCGTGCCGTGACAATCGCCGTGGCGGGGACTGGCGGGGCACGCTCCGCCATCGGTCCGATGGACAGGGCCGAACGGCAAGCGCGCGGTTCCGGGCGTCGCCACCGGCCCCTTGGAAGCCGGTGATCGCCGACGACCAAACGGGCCTGCGCGCCGCCGCACGCCGGGCCTTCCCCGCGACACGGCAGTGGTGCCGCATTCCCGAGATGAGGAACGTCCTCGCCCTGGCCCCGGCCAAGCGCCGCAGGGCGGTGGCCGCGATGCCGAACACGATCTTCGCGCAGCAGACGACGGCCGCGGCCGAAGCCTTTCGGGGTATCGTGGCTGATGCGTTGGGCAAGAAGCGTCCAAGCTGGCTGCCCTGATGGATGCTTCGACGGACGACGTTCCCGCTTACCCCTCCTACCCGCGCGACCAGTGGAGCCGGATCGGCAGCACCAATCCCCGGGAGCGGCTGAACTGCGGGGTGACGCGGCGCGCCGACGTCGTTGGCGTTCGGACATTGCTTGCGACCGAGGGCGGGACTGCCCTCGCCCCGCAATGCCACCGTGATCCTCCGCCACCTCGGCGCAGGGCTGCCCGAGACCAACGACGCATGGGCGTCGCGTGGCCCTGCAGGTCGCTTGAAACCTTCGCTTGCGGTCACCGACACCCCCGCCGTCAGGCTGCCAGCCGTGGCCACCCGGGCACGTCCTGAGCCCAGCTCAGGGTCGGCGCTCTGACAGCGCGTCGCGCGACAGGATCGATCGACAGCGCCCCCCCCCGCGCGCCCCGCGATCGGCGGCGGCGCGATGGTGACAAAGGACGGCGACACGCCCGGGCGCGTCCATCGCTTCCGCCAGTCGCCGGTCCACCGCAAGCCGATGGCCAGCCCTTCGCGGCTGTGCATCACGCCTGTGGCGGACGCCTGCATGGCGCTGACGCGGCCGAGTGGCGACGCGGTGCTAGTCGGGGTGCGGGTTGGCATGACCCGCCGCGATCGCGGCCCGCCCGGCATCTTCGCGTCGGAGGACGGGATCGGGCTGGTGGCGAGGCGGCTCGAGCGCATCCCGGATGTCGAGCCGGCCGTGCCGCGCATCATCAGCGACACCAAGCGCTGCCCGGTATCGTCAAGGCTGCCCAGCGAACCTTTTCCCCGTCGCGCAGCGGACACCCCGACCGTTGCGTTCATCACCGGCAGCGCTGCCGATCCTGTACCGGGCGATGCGGGCTTCGCGCTTGTCCTTTCGCGCCGGCTCTGCATACAGGTTGGTCCGTCTGGAACCGGGCCAGCCGATCGACCTTGACGACATCCGCCCAGATTGCATCTGCCTTGCGGCTCAGGGCGGCCGCCTTCATCGTCACTCTCTATGGCGATGTCGTGCTGCCGCGCGGGGGCATTCTGTGGACCGGCACCCTGATCGATCTCTGCGCCAAGGTCGGGATCAACGAGTCCCTTGTGCGGACGGCCGTGTCGCGGCTGGTGGCAGCGGCGCAGCTTGACGGCGCCCGCGTCGGGCGGCGCAGCTTCTATCGCCTGAACCCGTCTGCCGAAGCCGATTTCCGGCAGGCGGAAGACCTGCTTTACCGGCCGGACCGGCCAGCGCGGGGCTGGCAGATCATCCATGATCCCGCACTGAAGCCCGAGGATGCGCGCCGACAGCGGATGGGGCATCTGGGCGGCAGCGTCTTCATCCGGCCCGACCGGGGACAGACGACGCGGGCCGGAGCGCTGGCGTTCCATGCCGAGGTGATGGTCGCGGCGCAACCCCTGTCGGAGTTTTGGGACCTGAGCGTGCTGCGCGACGGCTACGGGCGGTTCATCGACCTGTTCGGCGCGGTCGATCCGTCGGGAATGGACGACGACGGCGAAGCGCTGATGATGCGGCTTCTGCTGGTGCACGCCTACCGGATGGTGCTGTTGCGCGACCCGCGCCTGCCCGAGGGGCACCTGCCCGAAGGCTGGAACGGCGCACAGGCGCGCGCGCTGTTCCGGCGGCTCTATCTGGCGCTGACGCCCGCCGCGCAGCGGCATGTGGCGGCAACCTGCGAAGGGGTAGACGGCCTGCTGCCCGCCGAGACGGAAGCGACGGCGCAACGCGCGAACGCCCTGCTGGCGCAGGGGTGATGCCGGAACGTTCCTGACGACCCGGCATGTCCGTGCGCGCATCGAAACATCACAGAGAGATGCAGAAAATCACTTTTCCTGTGATGTTTTCGGGTATATGTGTGGACTACAGGGCGGCGTCTAGGGAATCGCCGGCCCGGGCGGAGGAGCGAAGGGGGCGGATGCGCGAGGCCTTTATCTGCGATGCGGTCAGGACGCCGATCGGGCGCTACGGGGGGGCCCTGGCGCAGGTGCGCGCCGACGATCTGGCCGCCGAGCCGCTCAAGGCGCTGATGGCGCGGAACCCCGGTGTGGACTGGTCGGCCGTCGATGACCTGATCTACGGCTGCGCCAATCAGGCGGGCGAGGACAACCGCAACGTGGGCCGCATGGCACTGCTACTGGCGGGGATGCCCGTTGGCGTGCCGGGGACGACCGTGAACCGCCTCTGCGGCTCGGGCATGGATGCGGTGGGCATGGCCGCGCGGGCGATCCGGGCCGGGGACTGCGACTTCGTCATTGCGGGCGGGGTCGAAAGCATGAGCCGCGCGCCCTTCGTGATGCCGAAGGCCGAGACGGCCTTCTCGCGGTCGAACGCGGTCTACGACACGACGATCGGCTGGCGTTTTCCGAACCCGGCGATGAAGACGATCTACGGCGCCCACTCGATGCCCGAGACCGCCGACAACGTGGCGGCTGATTTCGACATCAGCCGCGCCGACCAGGACGCTTTCGCGCTACGCAGCCAGCAGCGCTGGGCGGCGGCGCAGGCGGCGGGTGTGTTCAAGGACGAGATCGCCCCGGTCGTGATTCCGCAAAAGAAGGGCGAGGCGCTGGTTATCGATACCGACGAACACCCTCGCCCCGGCACCACGCTGGACCAGCTGGCCGGGCTGCGCGGCATCAACGGGCCGGATCTGACGGTGACGGCAGGCAATGCCTCGGGCATCAACGACGGGGCGGCGGCCCTGGCTATCCTGTCGGCCGAGGCAGCGCAGGCCCAGGGGCTGACGCCGAAGGCGCGGATCGTGGCGATGGCCGCGGCGGGGGTGGCGCCGCGGATCATGGGCGTGGGCCCGGCGCCTGCGGTGCGCAAGGTCCTGGCGCGGGCCGGCCTGACGCTGGAGCGGATGGACGTGATCGAGCTCAACGAGGCCTTCGCCGCCCAGGCGCTGGCCGTGCTGCGCGACCTCGGCCTGCCCGACGACGCGCCCCATGTGAATGCCAACGGCGGGGCGATCGCCATGGGCCACCCGCTGGGCATGTCGGGGGCCCGCCTGGTCATGACCGCGATGTATCAGCTGCATCGCACCGGAGGCCGCTACGCGCTGTGCACGATGTGCATCGGCGTGGGCCAGGGCATCGCCATCATCATCGAGAAGGTCTGAGGGAGGAACCCGCCATGTATGCACAGATGGTCAAAGCCGAGGGCGCCAAGGCGCGGGAGGAGATGAGCGAACAGGAACGCGCCTTCCAGGACCGCATCGACCGCGGCGAGAAGATCGAGCCGAAGGACTGGATGCCAGAGGGCTATCGCAAGACGCTGATCCGCCAGATCGGCCAGCACGCGCACAGCGAGATCGTCGGGCAGCTGCCGGAAGGCAACTGGATCACCCGCGCTCCGACGCTAGAGCGCAAGGCGATCCTGCTGGCCAAGGTGCAGGACGAGGCGGGGCATGGCCTCTATCTGTATTCCGCCGCCGAGACGCTGGGCGTCAGCCGCGACGAACTGCTGGCGGCACTGCACGGCGGCCGGATGAAGTATTCCTCGATCTTCAACTACCCGACGCTGACCTGGGCCGACATCGGCATGGTCGGCTGGCTGGTCGATGGTGCGGCGATCATGAATCAGGTGCAGCTGCAGAAGACCAGCTACGGCCCCTACAGCCGCGCGATGATCCGCATCTGCAAGGAGGAGTCGTTCCACCAGCGCCAAGGCTACGACATCCTGATGAAGATGTGCCTGCAGGGCACGCCCGAGCAGAAGGCGATGGCGCAGGATGCCATGAACCGGTTCTGGTATCCCGCGCTGATGATGTTCGGCCCCCCGGACAGGGACTCGGTCCATTCCGCGCAGTCGATGCAGTGGAAGATCAAGATCAACACCAACGACGAGCTGCGCCAGAAGTTCGTGGACCAGACCGTGCCGCAGGCCGAGTATCTGGGCCTGACCATCCCCGACCCGAAGCTGAAGTGGAACGACGCGAAGGGTGGTTACGACTTCTCGGAACCGGACTGGACCGAGTTCTTCGAGGTGATCGCAGGCAACGGCCCGTGCAACACGGAACGGATGGAGGCCCGCATCACCGCCTGGGAGGATGGCGCCTGGTTCCGCAAGGGCCTTATGGCACATGCCCGCAAGCGGGACGCCCGCCGCGCCGCCGCGCGCCTGGCGGCCGAGTGACCCGCCGGCGGGCCCCACGGGCCTGCGACACCCAATGACCCGAACCGGGAGGAACCGACCGATGTCCAGCGAATGGCCCCTTTGGGAAGTCTTCATCCGCGGTCAGCATGGCCTGCACCACCGCCATGTCGGCAGCCTGCACGCCCCCGACGCCGAAATGGCGATCTGCAACGCCCGCGACGTCTATACCCGCCGCAACGAGGGCGTATCGATCTGGGTGGTGAAGTCGAGCGACATCACCGCCTCGTCTCCCTCCGAGAAGGGTCCGCTGTTCGAGCCTTCGAACGCCAAGGTCTATCGCCACCCGACCTTCTTCGAGATTCCCTCGGAAGTGGGGCACATGTGATGCCGTCCCTGACCGATGTGATGACCGCCGATGCGGACCTGACGCGCGCACCCGGCATCCGCACGATCGCCGCCCTGGGCGCTGCCCCCGAGAACGCCTTCGCCGAGTGGCTCTGCCGGATGGGCGACAACTGCCTGATCCTCGGGCACCGGATATCGGAGTGGTGCGGCCATGCACCCGTGCTGGAAGAGGATATCGCGCTGGCCAACACGGCGCTCGACCTGATCGGGCAGACCCGGCTCTGGCTGGACCTCGCGGGCGAGGTCGAGGGCAAGGGGCGCAGCGCCGACACCCTGGCCTACCTGCGCGATGCCGCGCAGTTCCGCAACGTGCTGCTGGTGGAACGCCCCAACGGTGACTTCGGCCACACGCTGATGCGACAGTTCCTGTTCGACGCCTGGCACATCGAGATGCTGCGCGCGCTGCAATCCTCCGCCGATCCGCGCGTGGCCGGGATCGCGGCCAAGGCAGCCAAGGAAGTGGCCTATCACCTCGAGCGCTCGGCCGATCTGGTGATCCGGCTGGGCGACGGGACCGAGGAAAGCCGCGCCCGGATGCAGACGGCGCTGGACAGGCTGTGGCCCTACACGGGCGAGCTGTTCATGGGCGATGCGGTGGATCAGGCGATGGCCGAGGCCGGGATCGCCCCCGATCCGGCCAGTCTCAGGGCCGCCTGGGACAGCACCGTTGCCGAGGTGATGGCCACGGCGACGCTGGTGCGCCCGGGCGGCACCTTCCAGCACAGGGGTGGCAAGCAGGGGCGGCATACCGAGGCGCTGGGCTACATCCTCGCCGACATGCAGTTCCTGCAGCGCGCCTATCCCGGGGCGGTCTGGTAAGACCATGGGCGGCGCGATGCTTCCCGATGTCGGGACGGTGCGGGACTGGCTGTCGCAGGTGCCCGACCCGGAGATCCCGGTCATCAGCCTGACCGACCTCGGGATCATCCGGGATGTGGAATGGCAGGGCGACACGCTGGTCGTGACGGTGACGCCCACCTATTCGGGCTGCCCCGCGACGAGCGTCATCAACCTCGACATCGAGGCCGCGCTGCGCGCGCGCGGAATCGGCAAGCTGCGGCTGGAACGGCGGCTTTCGCCCCCCTGGACGACCGACTGGATCACGCCCGAGGGCCGCGAGAAGCTGCGCGCCTACGGCATCGCGCCGCCGGTGGACGGCACCGCCGCCGACGGGCGGCTGGCGGGACGGGTGGCGCGGCTCGCCGGAACCTCGAACCCTGTGATCCCCTGCCCGCGCTGCGGCTCCACCAGAACGGAAAAGGTCAGCCAGTTCGGCTCGACACCCTGCAAGGCCAGTTACCGCTGCGCCGACTGCCTGGAACCCTTCGACTACTTCAAGTGCATCTGAATATGCGCCCGATGCCCAGAGTTTCCGGGAGGACGTGATGTCTCGCTTTCATCCGCTGAAGGTCACCGAGGTGCGCCGCGACACGCGCGACGCCGTCGTCGTAACGCTGGCCCCGCGCGAGGAGGACCGCGCGCTGTTCGACTTTACTCAGGGCCAGTATCTGACCTTCCGCCGCAGCTTCGACGGCGAGGAGGTGCGCCGGTCCTACTCGATCTGCGCGGGCCGGCACGAGGGCGTGCTGAAGGTCGGCATCAAGCGGATCGAGGGCGGAACCTTCTCGACCTGGGCGAACGAGAACCTGGCGCCCGGCGACGTGATCGAGGCGATGCCGCCGATGGGCAAGTTCTTCACCCCGATCGATCCGGCCGCCCGCCGGCACTACCTCGGCTTCGCGGGCGGGTCGGGGATCACCCCCGTCCTGTCGATCATCAAGACCGTCCTGGCCGCCGAGCCGGCCTCGCGCTTCACGCTGGTCTACGCCAACCGGGCGATCAGCACGATCATGTTCCGCGAAGAGCTCGAGGACCTCAAGAACACCTACCTCGACCGCTTCTCGATCATCCATGTGCTCGAAACCGAGGCGCAGGACATCGACCTGTTCACGGGCCGCGTCGATGCCGACAAGCTGAAGGAGCTGTTTTCGGGCTGGATCGACCCGAAATCGGTCGATACCGCCTTCATCTGCGGCCCCGAGCCGATGATGCTGGCGATCGCTGCGTCCTTGCGCGATCACGGCTTGACCGACGCCCAGATCAAGTTCGAGCTCTTCGCCAGCAGCCAGCCGGGCCGCGCCAGGGCAAAGCCCGTGGCGGCGGCCGACCCCGGCCGCGGCACCACCACCGCTGCGACGGTGACCCTGGACGGCACCACCCGCAGCTTTCGGATGCCGCGCCAGGGGCAGAGCATCCTCGATGCCGCCCTCGAGAACGCGCTGGACGCGCCCTATTCCTGCAAGGCCGGGGTGTGCTCGACCTGCCGATGCAAGGTGATCGAGGGCGAGGTCGAGATGCGGACCAACCATGCGCTCGAGGATTACGAGGTGCGGGCGGGCTACGTCCTGTCCTGCCAGAGCTTCCCGATAACCGACAGGGTGGTCGTCACCTTCGACGAGTGAGGACCGGATGACCGAGACGATGAACATCGAGGATTACCTCGCCAAAGGCGGCGTCCTGACCTCTCCGGCCAATGCGCCGGCGCGGTATCGGGGCGAGCTGATGCGGCTGATGTCGTCCTTCGTGGACAGCGAACTCGCGGCCTCGGCCGGGTTTGCGGCCGCGATCAATTTCGCGCCGGGAATCCGGGAGCGCATCGCCGCCAGCCGGATCACGCTGGAGAAGGCCGATCATGCCGAGCGGGTGCTGAACGTCATGGCCGACTTCGGCACCGACACCGCCCGCTACCAGCGCCAGCACGACTGGGCCGCCCGGATGGCGCGCGACGCCGACCTCGGCGCGGTGCGCACCGGGGGCGACATGCGGCTGTCGGTGTTCCACTACCCGATCGCCGGCTGGGCCGATGCGGTGGTGATGAACGTCCTGATGGGGCTGGCGACCGGCGTGCAGATGACAGAACTGACCCGCGTGTCCTATGCCCCCCTGGCCGAGGTGTTCCGCGAGATCGCCCCGCGCGAGGCGCGCCATGCCGAGCTTGGGATCGAGGGGCTGGACCGGCTGGTGGCCACCGAAGCAGGTCGGGCCGAGGCGCGGGCCGCCGCCGCCTACTGGCGGCCGCGCGTCGCCGCGACGTTCGGGCTGGCCCATTCCGCCCGCTATGCGACCCTTGCCCGCTTCGGCCTGCGCCATGCCACCAACGAGGCCCTTCTGGCACGCTGGGAGGCGCTTGTCGCCGAGACACTGGGCCCGATCGGCCTCAACTGACCCGACGGGCAGGTCGCCCGGCCTGCCCCCTCGCCGTGACCAGGGAGCATGTCCATGACCGCCACGTCCCGCCAGCCGCGCCGCCTGGAAAGCCATGTCCTTGGCCGCTGGACCCCCGGCGCCCGGGACGGGCAGCCGCTGCGCGATGCCGCAACCGGCGCGGTCGTGGCCACCATCGACTCCTCGGGCATCGACTTCGCCGCGGTGCTGGCCTGGGGGCGCGAAGTTGGGGGGCCGAAGCTGCGCGCCATGTCCTTCCACGACCGCGCCGGGATGCTGCGGGCGCTGGGCCAGGCGCTGATGGAGCACAAGGAAGAGTTCTACGCCGAAAGCCTGCACACCGGCGCCACCCGGCCTGACGGCTGGATCGACATCGAGGGCGGGATCGGCACGATGCTGGCCTTCGCCTCGAAGGCGCGGCGGGAGCTGCCCAATACCCGCGTGCTGACCGAGGGCGAGGTGGAAGTCCTGTCGAGGGACGGCAGTTTCGTCGCCCAGCACATTCTGACCCCGCTGCAGGGCGTGGCGGTGCACATCAACGCCTTCAACTTCCCGGTCTGGGGAATGCTGGAAAAGATCGCCCCCAGCCTGATCGCGGGCGTGCCCTGCATCGTGAAGCCGGCCAGCCAGACCGCCTATCTGACCGAGCTGGTCGTGCGGCGCATCGTCGGGACGGGCCTTCTGCCCGAGGGCGCGCTGCAGCTGATCTGCGGGTCTGTCGGCGATCTTCTCGACCATGTGACGGGCCAGGACGCGGTGACCTTCACCGGCTCGGCCGCGACGGGTCGCAGGCTCAGGTCCCACCCGGCGGTGATCGGCAACTCCACGCGCTTCACGATGGAGGCCGACAGCCTGAACGCGAGTATCCTGGGCCCAGATGCCGGGCCGGGGACGCCCGAGTTCGACCTGTTCCTTCGGGAGGTCGCGCACGAGATGACGTCCAAGGCCGGGCAGAAATGCACCGCGATCCGCCGCGTGCTCGTGCCCCGTGTCCATGTCGAGGCGCTGGTCGCGGCGCTGCGGGAGAGGCTGGAGACGACGCCGGTCGGACTGCCCGGCGACGAGGGCACGCGGATGGGGCCGGTGGCCAGCCTCGACCAGCGCGACGAGGTGCGGGCCCGCATCCGCGAGCTTCAGGCAGATGCCGAGATCGTGGCGGGCAACCCCGACGTCGTGCAGCTGGCCTCGGGCGATGCGCAGGCAGGGGCCTTCCTGAATCCGGTGCTGATGTATTGCGCCCATCCTTTTGCGGCGGCCGCGGTCCATGATGTCGAGGCCTTCGGGCCCGTCGCCACGGTGATGCCCTACGACGGCATCGAGGAAGCGGTGGCGCTGGCCGCGAAGGGCAAGGGCTCGCTGGTGTCCTCGGTCTTTACCGACGATCCCGCGGTGGCCGAGGCGGCCGTGCTCGGCCTCGCCCCGCATCACGGCCGCATCCTGATCGGCAACCGGGCGACGGCCAAGTCCTCCACCGGCCACGGCTCTCCGCTGGCGCCGCTGGTGCATGGCGGTCCGGGGCGCGCCGGCGGAGGCGAGGAAATGGGGGGCATGCGCGGCGTGCAACACTACATGCAGCGCACTGCCGTCCAGGGCAGCCCGCGGTTGCTGTCGGCGGTCACGGGGCGCTGGGTCGCGGGCGCGGATGTGCAGCACGGCGTCCACCCGTTCCGCAAGTCACTGGCCGAGCTGAAGATCGGCGACCAGCTGGTCACCGCGGCGCGGCAGGTGACGCAGGAGGACGTGGAGCATTTCGCCCGGTTCACCGGCGATACCTTCTACGCCCACATGGACGCCGCCGCGGCCAGGGCCAACCCTTTCTTCGACGACCGCGTGGCGCATGGCTATCTGATCGTCTCTTTCGCCGCCGGACTCTTCGTCGATCCGGCGCCGGGTCCGGTTCTGGCCAATTACGGCGTGGACAACCTGCGCTTCCTGACCCCGGTCTATTTCGGCGACACGCTGCAGGTGCGCCTGACGTGCAAGGAGATCAACCCCCGCGCCAATGCCGAGCACGGCGAGGTGCGCTGGGACTGCCGGGTGACGAAGCAGACCGGCGCCGTGGTTGCCCAGTATGACGTGCTGACGATGGTGGCCAAGACCTGGCCGCCCGCTGCTGCCGCCGCCGGGGTTGCCGCGTGACGGGCCGCATCTATGCCTGGGACGGCATCGTCCCGGTGATCGACCCCGCGGCCTTCGTCCATCCCGAGGCAGTGGTGATTGGCGACGTGCTGATCGGCCCGGCCTGCTATGTCGGGCCGGGCGCCGTGCTGCGCGGCGACTTCGGGCGCATCGTGATGCAGGGCGGCAGCAACCTGCAGGAAACCTGCGTGGTTCATGCCTTTCCCGGCCGGGATGTGGTGATCGGCGAGGCCGGCCACATCGGCCACGGCGCGGTGCTGCACGGCTGCCGGATCGGGCGGAACGCTATGATCGGCATGAATGCCGTTGTCATGGACGAGGCAGAGGTGGGCGACGACTCCATCGTCGCCGCGCTGGCCTTCGTGAAGGCTGGGGCGCGGATCCCGCCGCGCAGCCTGGCGGTGGGCGCCCCGGCCAGGGTGCAGCGAGACCTGTCCGACGACGAGATCGCGTGGAAATCTCAGGGGACCGCGATCTACCAGCGCCTGGCGCTGGAGGCGCCCGCAAGGCTGCGCCCTGCCGCACCTCTGACAGCACCCGAACCGGACCGTCGACGCGCGCAGGCGCCAGCCTACGAGCCGAAAGTCCTGTCGCGGATCAGCGGACGGCTTTAATCCCTTCCAGGATCAGCGTTGTCGCGAGATCGGCATACTCCTTGCGGCTGATGCGACCGCCGTCGCGGAACCACATGTAGACCCAGTTCAGCATCCCGAAGAGCGACATCGTCACCGGCATCAGCAGCGGCTTCTCCGTGCTGTTCAGCCCCGGATTGATGAGGTCGAGGATGGCCGAGAACCGGCGCACAATCCGGCGCTCGATGGCGGTGATCGCCGCCTTCTGCTCGTCGGACAGCGCCGCGGTCGCGTTCAGCTGCACCTTGTGCTGGTTGTCGGCGCCCCGGTAGTTCTCCAGCACAGCGTGGACCAGTTTGCGCAGACGCCACTCGGGGTCGAGGCCCGGGTCATCCGCCGCCTCGATCGCCTGATCCAGTTCCTCGAGATGGCCCATGATGATCGAGAAGATCAGCGCGTCCTTGCTGGGATAGTAGTGATAGAGCAGCGCCTTGGACACCTGGGCCACGGCCGCGATCTGCGACATCGAGGCCTTTTCCATGCCCTGTTCGGCAAAGACCTGCGCCGCGCGCTCCAGGATACAGCGCTGCTTTTCCTTGAAGTCCGCCGCCCTTGTCCGCGCCATCGTCGTCTTTTCCTGCGGCTGCCGTAGCGATCGGGCAACGTCGCCCGGACTACCTCAAGCATGCCTTTGTGTCACCGGCCAGACGGTCAGCCTTTGGGACGATTGTCCACGACCCGCCTCGCCTTGCCCTCCGAGCGGGCAATCGCGTTCGGATCGGTCACGTCGATGCGCGTGGACACGCCGACGACGGACTTGATGTGATGTGCAAGCTCCCTGGCCGAACTGGCGCGGGCGTCGGCGTCCGCCCGGTCGGGGGCGCATTCGACATGAACGGTCATGGTGTCCATCCGGCCCTCGCGCGTCAGTTCGATCTGGAAGTGGGGGGCCAGGCCCTTGCACTTGAGGATCTGCTCCTCGATCTGGGTCGGGAAGACGTTGACGCCGCGCAGGATGATCATGTCGTCGCTGCGTCCGGTGATCTTCTCGATCCGCCGCATCGACCGCGCGGTGCCGGGCAGCAGTCGCGTCAGGTCGCGGGTGCGGTAGCGCACCATCGGCAGGGCTTCCTTGGTCAGCGTGGTGAACACGAGTTCCCCCATCTGGCCATCGGGCAGGACCTCGCCGGTCGCGGGATCGATGATTTCGGGGTAGAAGTGGTCTTCCCAGACGTGCAGGCCGTCCTTGGTTTCCACGCATTCCTGGGCAACGCCCGGCCCCATGATCTCGGATAGCCCGTAGATGTCCACCGCGTGCATGTCGAAGGCGTCCTCAATCTCCTGGCGCATCGCGTTGGTCCAGGGTTCCGCCCCGAAGATGCCGACCTTCAGCGACGAGGCGCGCGGATCGACGCCCTGGCGGCGGAACTCGTCGAGGATCGACAGCATGTAGGAAGGCGTGACCATGATGATCTCGGGCCGGAAGTCGGTGATCAGCGTCACCTGCCGTTCGGTCTGCCCGCCCGAGACCGGCACGACCGTGCAGCCCAGCCGCTCGGCCCCGTAATGCGCGCCGAGGCCGCCGGTGAACAGGCCGTAACCATAGGCATTGTGCACCATGTCGCCGGGACGTCCGCCCGCGGCGCGGATCGACCGCGCGATCAGGCTCGACCAGACGTCGATGTCGTTGGCGGTATAGCCCACCACGGTCGGCTTGCCCGTGGTTCCCGACGACCCGTGCACCCGCACCAGCCGGCTGCGCGGCACGGCAAACATGCCGAAGGGATAGGTGTCGCGCAGGTCCTGCTTGGTGGTGAGGGGAAATTTCGCGATGTCCCCCAGCGTCCTGAGGTCCTCGGGGTGGACGTCGTTCTCGATGAAGCGCTTGCGGTAGAAGGGCGAGTTCTCGTACGCGTGCTTCAGCGAGCGCTTCATGCGGTGGAGTTGCAGCGCCTCGATCTCGTCGCGCGAGGCGAGCTCGATCGGGTCGAGGTCCTGCTTGCGGGGGGTAAGGTCTTCCACGGTCTCCTCCCTTGGAACTGCGACGGCCGATCAGTCCGCGACCGGCAGATGGGTGCCCCGGACGGTGCGCGAATGGCCGCGGAACTCGGCGACATGGATACCGTCCTGGTTGGTGATGCGCACATCGTAGAGACCCGACCGGCCCTGCCGCGACACCTCGCGCGCGGCGGCGGTCAGGCGGTCGCCGATGCGGACCGGCCGAATGTAGGTGATCGAACAGTGCTGGGCGACGACGATGTCATTGTGGCTGTTGCAGGCGAAGGCGAAGGCGCTGTCGGCCAGCGTGAAGATGTAGCCGCCATGGCAGTTGCCGTGACCGTTGGACATCGCGTCGGTCACGGTCATCGACAGGGTCGCGATGCCCGGCGCGACCAAGTCCAGCGACATGCCCAGCCGCTGGCTGGCGCTGTCGTCGTTCCACATCGCCCGGGCCGCGGCCTCGGCGAGTTCCTGCGGGGTCATCTGCGCGACGGGTTTCATGTGCCGGTGAACCTCGCTTGGCGTTTCTCCAGGAAGGCGGCGACGCCTTCGGCATAGTCGGCGCTGCGGCCCGCCTGCTGCTGCAGGTCGCGCTCCATGTCCAGCTGTTGTTCGAACGAATGGGTCGCGGCCGCCTGGATCAGCCGCTTGGTCAGGCCAAGGCCGAGGGTCGGCCCGGCGGCGAGTGCTTCGGCCAGCCGGGTCGCTTCGGCCATCAGGTCTGCGTCGTCCACGGCCTTCCAGATCAGACCCCAGTCGGCGGCCTTCTCGGCCGTCAGGGGTTCCGCGGTCAGGGCCAGCACCTTGGCGCGCGGCTCGCCCAGGATGCGCGTCAGCGACCAGCTGCCGCCCGCGTCGGGGACAAGACCGATCTTCGCGAAGGACTGGATGAAGCGTGCGGATCTTGCAGCCAGCACGATGTCGCAGGCCAGCGCGATGTTGGCCCCCGCACCCGCCGCCACCCCGTTGACGGCGCAGACCACCGGCTTTTCGAGCTGCCGAATCAGCCTCAGCGTCGGGTTGTAGAATGTCTCGAGCGTCTGCCCGAGGTCCGGGGCCGGCCCGCCCCTGCGGGGGTCGCGGTCGCCCAGGTCCTGCCCGGCGCAAAAGCCGCGCCCCGCCCCGGTCAGCAGCACGGCGCGGATGCCCGCGTCCTGGTGCGCGCGGGCGATCTGCGCGCGCAGTGCCAGGTGCATGTCCTCATTGAAGGAATTCAGCTTGTCGGGCCGGTTGAGGGTCAGCCGGAGGACGCCCGAGTCAAGGCAGGCAAGGACCGTTCCGGGTTGGTCCATGGCGCGTCATCTCCCCCCATCTGCAGACTGTCGCAAAAAAGGTCTTGCATAAACCGACCGGCCGGTCAATGATAATCAGGCCGGAAGGGGGAGAGCCGGCGGGAGGACAGCATGTCGGACTTCTTCGACCGTCACCGGCCGACGCTGTTGTCGGCCGTGGCCGCCCTGGCGCGGCGCGAATACTGGACCCCGTATCCGGAAGTGCCCACCGGGAAGGTCTATGGCGAGACCGCGAGGGCCGAGGGCGAGGTTGCCTTTGCCGCGCTGACGGGGCAGGATTTCGACCTGCCCGGCCACCCCGGCACCTCGCGAGCTGGGGCCGAGGTGTCGCCCTTCGGGCCGCGGCTTGGCATCCGCTATCCCGCCGCAACCCCGGACGCGCTGATCGCGGCCGCAGCAGCAGCAGCCCCGGCCCTTGCCGCCGCGTCGCCCGAGGCCCGCGTCGGCGCCTGCCTCGAGGCCCTCGCGCGCCTCAACCGGCAGAGCTTCCTGATCGCCCATGCCACCATGCACACCACCGGCCAGGCCTTTGCCATGGCGTTCCAGGCAGGCGGCCCGCATGCCCAGGACCGCGGGCTGGAGGCCGTTGCCATGGCCTGGGCCGAGATGACCCGCTTCGCCGCCCGCGCCCGCTGGGAAAAGCCCCAGGGCAAGGCCGCGCCGATCGTGGTGGAAAAGACCTGGACGCTGCGCCCCGCCGGAATCGCACTGACGATCGGCTGCAACACATTCCCGACCTGGAACTCCTACCCCGGCCTCTTCGCCAGCCTTGCAACCGGCAACCCGGTGATCGTCAAGCCGCACCCGCGCGCGATCCTGCCGCTCGCCCTGAGCGTGCGGGTGCTGCGCGCGGTGTTGGCCGAGGCAGGCCTGCCCGCCGATGCGGTCCTGCTGGCGGTGGACGAGCCGGGGGCCGAGATCACCAAGGCGCTGGCCACCCTGCCCGAGGTGAAGCTCATCGACTACACCGGGTCCTCCGCCTTCGGCGCGTGGCTGCGCGACAACGCCCGCCAGGCGCAGCTCTTCACCGAGGAGACCGGTGTCAACAGCATCGTCATCGCCGCGACCGGCGACCTTGACGGCATGTGCGCCAACCTCGCCTTCGCGCTGTCGCTCTACTCGGGACAGATGTGCACCACGCCGCAGAACATCTACATCCCGGCCGGCGGGATCGAGACGGACCGGGGCCACAAGTCCTTCGACGAAGTGGCGGCCGCGCTGGTCGCGGCCATCGACGCACTGCTTGCGGACCCCGCCCGTGCCGAAAGCATCTGCGGGGCCCTGGCCAACCCGGCGACGCGGGCGCGCGTCGAGGCCGCCGCCGCCCGGGGCCGGGTGCTGCGACAGGGCGCGGCAAAGGGCGAGCCCGGCCCGCTGCTGCTGGCCGTTTCCGCCGACGACCCCGTCGCGGGCGAGGAATGTTTCGGCCCCGTCGCATTCCTGATCGCGGCATCGGACGCCGACGCCGCCATCGGGCAAGCCGCGGGCCTTGCCGCCGCGAAGGGCGCGATCACCGCCGCGCTCTATGACACCGACGCGGCCCGCATCGCCCGCGCCGAGGCGGCCTTTGCCGGTGCCGGGGTCAACCTGTCGATCAACCTGACCGGCAACATCTACGTCAACCAGTCCGCGGCCTTCAGCGACTTCCACGTCACCGGGGCCAACCCGGCCGGCAACGCCAGCCTTACCGATACTGCCTTCGTCGCCACCCGATTCCGCCGGGTGATGTCGCGCCGAATGGCAGCCTGACGTCCGCTGCAACCCCAGGGAGGAGACCCATGAGAAACCTTCTGACCACCGCCGCCACGGCCGCCCTCGTCGCCCTCGCCGTCCCGGCACTGGCCGAGATCCGGATCGGCGCTTCGCTTTCGGCCACCGGCCCCGCCGCTTTCCTCGGCGACCCGGAACTCAGGACGCTGGAGATGCTGGTCGCCGACCTGAACGCCAAAGGCGGTATCGACGGCGAGAAAATCAAACTCGTCGCCTATGACGACGGCGGCGACCCCAACAAGGCCCGCACCTTTGCCACCCGCCTGATCGAGGACGACGAGGTCGTCGCCATCATCGGCGGCACCACCACCGGCACCACCATGTCCATCCTCGCCGTCGCCGAAGAGGCCAAGATCCCCTTCATCTCGTTGGCCGGCGCGATCGACATCATCGATCCGGTGAAGCCCTTCACCTTCAAGACCCCGCACACCGACCGCATGGCCTGCCAGAAGATCTTCGAGGACATGCGCAAGCGCGGGATCGGCAGGATCGGCATGATCTCGGGCACCGACGGCTTCGGCGCCTCGATGCAGGCGCAGTGCAAGAAGGTGGCGCCCGACTACGGGATCGAGATCGTCGCGGACGAGACCTACGATCCAAGGGACGCGGACATGACCGCGCAGCTGACCAAGATCAAGGGCACCGCGGGCGTTCAGGCGGTGCTGAACCCCGGCTTCGGCCAGGGCCCGGCGATCGTGACGCGCAATTACTGGCAGCTGGCGATCGACCTGCCGTTCTACCAGTCGCACGGCGTGGCCTCGGACGGCTTCATCCAGCTCGCGGGGATCGAGGCGGTCGAGGGCGTCCGTCTGCCCGGCACGGCACTGCTGGTGGCCGACCTTCTGGCGGCGGACGATCCGCAGAAGCCGCTGGTCGATGCCTACAAGGCGATGTTCGAAAGCAAGACCGGCACCCCGGTCAGCACCTTCGGCGGCTATGCCCATGACGCCTTCCTGATCATGACCGACGCGATCACCCGCGCGGGTTCGGCCGAACCCGCCGCGATCCGCGACGCGATCGAGGCGACCGCGGGCCTCGCCGGCACCACCGGCGTCTACACCTTCTCGCCCGAGGATCACCTGGGCCTCGACCTGTCGGCCTTCCGGATGCTGGAAATCCGGGGCGGCACCTGGACGCTGGTCGAGTGACACCACCCGCCGCGCCCCCGGCCACGGAGGCGCGGCGACCCGTGTCGGGGCATCGGGGGCGGGCGCATGTCGGAACTCCTGCAATTCCTTCTCTCCGGGGTGACGGTCGGGGCGGTCTATGCGCTGGTGGCCCTTGGCTTCACCATGATCTACAACGCCTCCGACGTGGTGAACTTCGCTCAGGGCGAGTTCGTCATGCTGGGCGGGATGATCACCGTTTTCGCCCACGCCGCGGGCGCGCCCCTGCCCCTGGCGGCCCTCACCGCCGTGGTGGCCACCGCGGCACTCGGGGTCGCGATGAACAAGCTGGCCATCGAGCCTGCGCGGGGGGCCCCCGTCGTGTCGCTTGTCATTATCACCATCGGCGCCTCGATCTTCATCCGCGGTGCGGCGCAGCTGATCTTCGGCAAGCAGATCCACCGCTTCCCGGCCTTCTCGGGCGAGGATCCGATCCGCATCCTGGGCGCGACCATCCTGCCGCAGAGCTTGTGGGTGATCGGCGGCGCGGTCGTGATCTTCGTCGGGCTGTGGCTGTTCTTCACCCGCACGCTTCTGGGTCGCGCGGTGCTGGCGACGTCGAACAACCGGCTCGCGGCGCAGCTTGTGGGCATCAACACGCCCTTCGTGATGACGCTGTCCTTCGCGATGTCGGCCGGCATCGGCGCACTGGCCGGGGTGCTGGTCACGCCGATCACGCTGACCGCCTATGACGTGGGCCTCGCCTTCGCGCTGAAGGGCTTTGCCGCCGCCATGCTGGGCGGGATGGGCAACCCCAAGGGCGCGCTGGCGGGCGGCCTGATCGTGGGGGTCCTGGAAGCCATGACCGCCGGCTATCTCAGCTCGCAATACAAGGACGCCGCCGCCTTCATCATCATCTTCGCCGTCCTGTTCTTCAGGCCGCAGGGCCTGTTCGGCCGCCAATCGACCGACCGGGTGTGACGATGCGGCTGACCCCGAAATCCGCCACCCTGCTGATCCTGGTCGCGCTGATCGCGCTGGCGCCGGTCTTTTTCCCCTCGGGGTTCTACTATCGCGTCGGCGCGCTGGTGTTCGTCAACGCGCTGGCCGTGACCGGCATCGTCATCCTGACCGGCTGGGCCGGGCAGATCAGCCTGGGCCACGCCGGTTTCGCCGGGATCGGCGCCTATGCCTGCGCGCTCGCCCCCGTTCACTGGGGCATCCACCCGGCGCTGTCCGTCCTGCTGGGCGCGGCGGCTTCCGCCGTCCTGGCCTGGCTGGTCGGCCGCCCGATCCTGCGGCTGAAGGGATATTACCTCGCCGTCGCTTCGCTGGGCATGGGCATCCTGATCTCGATGGTGCTGAACAACGAACGCGCGCTGACGCGCGGGCCGGACGGGATCGGCGTGCCCGAGCTCGGCCTGCGGGCCGTGCTGAAGGACGCAGGGCTGGGCCTGTCGAACGGGCAGTTCTGGTACTTCCTTTGCGGGATCGCCCTTGTCGTGGGCGCCTGGGCAGCGCTGAACCTGCGCGACAGTGCCACGGGCCGGGCGCTGCGGGCGCTGCACGGGTCCGAGGTGGCCGCCCGCACCGTGGGCATGGACGTGGCCCGGCTGAAACTCCAGGCTTTCGTGATCTCGGCCGTCTATGCCTCGGTCTCGGGCTCGCTCCTGGCGCTTCAGAACCGGTTCATCACGCCGGACGTGGCGGGCTTCTTGCACTCGGTCGAGATGGTGACGATGGCGGTGCTCGGCGGCGTCGGCTCGGTCGCCGGGGGCATCTTCGGCGCTGCGGTGCTGACGCTGCTGCCACAGGTGCTGACGGTCCTTGCCGAATACGAGCAGCTGGTGCTGGGCGCCGTGATGGTGCTGGTGATGATCTTCCTGCGCGAAGGCATCGTGCCCTCGATGCTGCGCAAGGGCCGGAGGAGGGAAGAATGACCCTGCTTTCGATCGAGGGGCTGGGCATCTGCTTCGGCGGCATCAAGGCCGTCCACGATGTGTCTTTCGCCGCAAGTCCCGGCGAGGTCGTCTCGGTCATCGGCCCGAACGGGGCGGGCAAGACCACGCTCTTCAACATGATCTCGGGCGTCTACCGGCCGGGTTCGGGCAGGGTGGTGCTGAACGGCGAGGACGTGACCGCGATGTCGCCGCACCTGCTGGCCCGGCGCGGCATGTGCCGGACCTTCCAGAACCTGCAGGTGTTCCAGACGATGACCGTGCTGGAGAACGTCATCGCCGGCTTTCACCTGCAGGAAAGCGGGGATGTGCTGTCGGACCTTCTGAACCTGCCCGCCGCGCGCCGGCGGGCGAAGGATGCCGAGGCCGGCGCGCGCGAGCTGCTGCGCCGTCTCGGCCTTGAACGCGCGGCCGAGCGCGAGGCGGGCAGCCTGTCCTATGGCTCGCTCAAGCGGCTGGAGATCGCTCGGGCCATGGCGCTGAAGCCCAAGGTCCTGCTGCTCGACGAACCCGCCGCGGGCTGCAACGCGGTCGAGACCGAGGAGATCGACCACCTGATCGCCGAGATCGCGGCCTCGGGCGTCGCGGTCCTGCTGGTTGAGCACGACATGAAGCTGGTGATGCGGATCTCCAGCCACATCGTCGTGCTCGACCACGGCGAGAAGGTCGCCGAAGGCGACCCGGCCACGGTCAGCCGCAACCCGGCCGTCATTGCGGCCTATCTGGGGGCCGACGATGCTGCGCGTTGAGGGGCTGCGTGCCCGCTACGGGCGGATCGAGGTGCTGCACGGCATCGACCTGTCGGTGACCTCGGGCGAGATCGTCACCGTGATCGGGGCGAATGGCGCGGGCAAGACCACGCTGTTGCGCTGCTTGTCCGGCGTGCACCCGGCGGCGGGTGGAAACATCAGCTTCCGCGGCGAGATGCTGACGAGCGTCCCCGCCTGGCGCCGGGTGGGGCTTGGCCTGGCGCAATCGCCCGAGGGCCGCCAGATCTTCACCAACCTGACGGTCGAGGAGAACCTGCGCCTGGGCGCCTATCTTTTTTCCGACGAACGGGTGGAGAAGGACATCGACGACGCCTTCCAGATGTTCCCGATCCTGAAGGAAAAGCGCAACTTGGTCGCGGGGGGCCTGTCGGGCGGCCAGCAGCAGATGCTGGCAATAGCCCGCGCGCTGATGGCCCGGCCATCCTGCCTGCTGCTGGACGAACCCTCCATGGGCCTCGCACCGATCATCGTCGCGCAGATTTTCGACGTGGTAAAGGGGCTGAAGGCGCTGGACGTGACCGTGCTGCTGGTCGAGCAGAACGCCTATGGCGCGCTGAAGATCGCCGACCGCGGCTATGTGATGGAAACCGGGCGGATCACCATGGACGGCCCGGCCGACGCGCTGATCGCCGATCCGCGCATCCGTGAAGCCTATCTGGGGATCTGAGATGACCGTCCGCATCGATCGCGACGGCGAGATCGCTGTTGTGACCGTGGACAACCCGCCGGTGAACGCCCTCGGCCAGGTCCTGCGCCAGGCGCTCTGGGATGTCGTCGGGGCGCTCGATCGCGATGCCTGCGTCCGCGCGGTGGTGCTGATCTGCGCCGGCCGCACCTTCATTGCCGGGGCCGACGTGACCGAGTTCGGCAGCCCGCCCCTGCCCCCGCACCTGCCCGAACTGGTGGATCGTATCGAGGCGGCGGCAAAGCCCTGGGTCGCGGCGATCCATGGATCGGCCCTCGGTGGCGGCTTCGAGGTGGCGATGGGCTGCCGCTTTCGCGTGGCGCTGGAGTCGGCCTCGGTCGGCCTGCCGGAAGTCACTCTCGGCATCGTTCCCGGCGCCTCCGGCACCGTGCGCACGCCGCGTCTGGCGGGGGTCGAGGCGGCGGTCGAGCTCGTCACCTCAGGCCGCCCCGTGAAGGCCGGCAAAGCCCTTGCGCTGGGCCTTGTCGATGCCGTCGTCAGCGGCAACCTGCGCGCCGAGGCGGTGACCTTCGCCCGCGCGGCCCTGACCCGGCCCCTTCCGCCGCCGGTCTCCGCAAGGCCTGTCACGGCGCCGGGCGCGGATTGGTGGGACATCCAGCGCCAGGCGATCGCCGGCCGTGCCAGGGGTGAGCTTGCACCGCTGCGCGCGCTCGACTGCCTGCGCGTGGCGGCCGAGCGGCCCTTTGCCGAAGCCGTGGCGCACGAGCGCGCGACGTTTCTCGACCTGCGCGCCTCGGACCAGGCCGCCGCGCTGCGCCATCTCTTCTTTGCGGAACGGGCCGCAGCCCGGCCCGCGCACCTCGCCGGCATCGAGCCGCGCCCCCTGCGCAAGGCTGCGGTGATCGGCGGCGGCACGATGGGCGCAGGGATTGCGGCGGCCTTGCGCGAGGCGGGCCGGCCTGTCGTGCTGATCGAGCGCGATGCCGAGGCGGCGGAGCGCGGCCTTGGCAACCTGCGGGCGATCTTCGACGGCGCGGTCAGGCGCGGCCGGCTGACCGCGGCGCAGGCGCAGGAGCGGATGGACGGCGTCACGGCGGGCATCGACGACAGCCGTCTTGCCGACGCCGACCTGGTCATCGAGGCCGTGTTCGAAGATCTTGCGGTCAAGCGCGAAGTCTTCGCCCGGCTGGCCCGGGCCTGCCGCGCCGACGCGATCCTGGCCACGAACACCTCCTACCTCGACCCCCGGCAGATCGCCGAAGGACTGCCGGAGCCCGGCCGCTTCATCGGCCTGCACTTCTTCAGCCCGGCGCATGTGATGAAACTGCTCGAGATCGTTCCCATCCCGGCGACCTCGGCCGAGACGCTGGCCACCGGCTTCGCGCTTGCGCGCAGCTTGGGCAAGATTCCCGTCCAGGCCGGCATCTGCGAGGGCTTCATCGGCAACCGCATCCTGAAACGCTACCGCGCCGAGGCCGAGGCGCTGGTGCGCCGGGGCACGCCCATTGCCGCGGTCGATGCTGCCATGCGGCGCTACGGTTTCGCCATGGGGCCGTTCGAGGCGCAGGACCTCGGCGGGCTTGATATTGCCTTCGTGCAGCGCGAGGCTGCGCGGGCGGCGGGGAAGGATGTGCCCGAGACCCTGGGCGATATCCTGGTGCGGGCAGGCCGCAAAGGCCAGAAGACCGGTGGCGGCTGGTACGACTATGCGCCCGGAGACCGGACGCCGCAGCCGTCAGAGGCCACCGCGGCGCTTCTCGCCGGTCGAATCGCGCCTGGCCCTGCCCTGACGGACGACGCGATCGCCGCCCGTCTGACCGGCGCGATGGCGGACGAGGGCAAGGCGCTCCTGGCCGAGGGAATCGCGCGGAAGTCCTCCGACATCGACCTCGTGGAGGTGCACGGCTATGGCTTCCCCCGGTGGCGCGGCGGACCGATGTTCGCAGCGGGCTGACCCAGATCTGCCACGCGGCCGCGTCTTTCGCGCCCGGCCCCGGAGCCACCGAGCCCTCCGCAACAGCGGCGCGCTCACGCACTGTCGGCCTGGTCGGTCGTGGGGATCAGGCCGCGACTGGTGGAGCCAAGGGGAGTCGAACCCCTGACCTCTTGAATGCCATTCAAGCGCTCTCCCAACTGAGCTATGGCCCCACCGAGGGCGACCGTGGCCGCGCCGTTGTCATAGGCACGGGGGGCGGCGAGCGCAAGGGGGATTTGCGCGCCGTCCCGCCTGCCCGTCCCGCCTGCCCGTCCCGCCTGGCCGTCCCGCCTGCCTCATTCCTCGTCGTCGCCGCCGACCTCGGCCAGGTCGTCCAGCGAGACCGCCTCGTCCTCGTCGGCCTCGAGCAGCTCGTCTTCGAGTTCCGGGTCGTCGGCGGCATCCGCCACCAGGATGTCATCGTCGGCCTCAAGCACATGCTCGGGGTCCTTCGGACCCTTGTCGACAACCATTCGGGCCGCGGGCACCGCCCCCTTGCGCCGCACGCTGTCGATATCGACAACCTCGCCGGTGTAGGGGCTGACCACGGGCAACTTGTTGAGGTCGTAGAAGCGGCGCCCTGTCGTCGGGCACATGCGCTTCACGCCCCATTCCTCTTTGGGCATGGATGGTCCCTTTCGCGAGACTCGGGAGTTGAGCGCGGCGCATGTCACATCTCGGCGGCGCTGTCAAAGCCCTTCCTGCCGGCAAGGCCGGGGCCGATGCAGGGCTTATCCTGCCCGGGACAGGCTGCTATCCTGCGCCGGGACGCACGCCAGGGAAGAGGACATGGAACGCGCCTTGCTGGCCGGGACGCCGCCGGTCGAGATCGTTCTGCGGCGGTCGGCCCGGGCGCGGCGCTACACGCTGCGCGTGTCGCACCGCGACGGGCAGGTGACGCTGACGCTGCCGCAGCGTGGCCGCGTGTCGGAGGCGCTGGCCTTCGCGCGCGGCCGCGCCGACTGGATTCGCGCCGCCCTTGCCGCGCTGCACCCGCCCCAGACGGTGGCCCCCGGGATGCGCCTGCCGGTCGAGGGCGCGCTGCTGGAGCTGGTCGCCGCCCCGGTGCGCGCGCCGCGGCGCGAGGGCGGCGCGCTGCTGCTGCCCGAAGGGCATGCGGCTGCAGCCCACGCCGCGGCCTGGCTGCGCCTGGCCGCGCGCGAACGGCTGGCGGCGGCCTGCGGTGCCCATGCCGCCGTGCTCGGGCGGCGCTATGCGCGGCTGACGCTGCGCGATCCGCGGGCGCGCTGGGGGTCGTGCTCGGCTGCCGGAAACCTGATGTTCTCGTGGCGGCTGATCATGGCGCCGCCGGCGGTGCTGGACTATGTCGCCGCGCATGAGGTCGCGCACCTGGCCGAGATGAACCATTCCGCGCGCTTCTGGGCGCTGGTCGCGGGGCTCGCCCCCGACTGGCAGGCCCAGCGCCGTTGGCTGCGCACCGAGGGTGCGGGGCTGCACCGCTTCGCCTTTCCGGCCTGACGCCCGGGTGCCGCGCCGATGTCCGCCGTCCGCCCCGCCGACCCCGGAACCGCCGCGGCGCACGACCGGCTCTATCGCAGCCTTCGCGTGCAGGTGATGCATGGCGAGCTGCCGCCCGGACAGCCGCTGACGCTGCGCGGGCTGGCGCGCGCGCACGGGGTCAGCATGACCCCGGTGCGCGAGGCGCTGCGGCGGCTGGTGGCCGAGGGGGCGCTGACGCTGTCGGCCTCGGGCCGCGTCTCGACGCCCGAGCTTTCGACCGACCGGATCGAGGAGCTGGCGGCGATCCGCGCGCTGCTCGAGCCCGAGATGGCGGCGCGGGCGCTGCCGCGGGCGCATATGGCGCTGATCGAGCGGCTGCAGCTCATCAACGCGGCCAATGTCGAGGCGGTGGCCCGGCAGGACGCGGTGGCCTTCATCCGAACCAACCTCGAGTTCCACCGCACCCTCTACCTGCGCGCCCAGGCACCGGCGATGCTGGCGATGACCGAAACGGTGTGGCTCCAGCTCGGACCGACGATGCGGGCGGTCTACGGCCGTCTGCGCCGCAGCGAGGCGCCGCCGCACCACCGCCTGATCCTTGCCGCACTCAAGGCGGGTGACGAGCCGGGGCTGCGGCTGGCGGTGCGGGCCGACGTGACCCAGGGGCTCCGGCACCTTCAGGGTTAGGGCAGGCCCCGGACCCCTGTCATCCCGGCCCGGAGGGTCCGAGGAAAGCGCGCTGCAGCGCGGCCGTGCTGGCCATCCTGTCATCCCGGCCCGGAGGGTCCGGGGTCCGAAGCAGCGCCCGGGCAGGCGGGCGCCGCCAAAGCGCGCGCCGGACTTGGGGCGCAGGCGGCCAGGGCCCAGGCGCAGGCGGCGGCGGGGTCCGGGGGCAGATGTTCGGCGAGATCGCCGGCAAAGACGGCGAAGGCCCGCGCATACGCCTCGGGCAGGCCCAGCAGCACCGGAACGCCCGCCTCCAGGGCGGCGGCAACGGCATCGCGGAACCCGCCGCCCGCCTCGGCCTCCCGCCGGCCGAACTTGTTGACGACGAGCACATCGACCCCGCCGGCGGCCAGCCGGGCCTCGACGCGGGCCACCGCAAGGGCAAGGCCCGCGGGGTCAAGCCGGCACCCCGCGGCCGCGGCGCCGCGGCACTGGCTGATCGGCACCTCGGGCCCGTCCGGCAGCAGGCGCAGCGCCATCTGCCGCGGCCTGCCGCTGCCCGGTGGGTCGTTCACCTGCACGGCACCGGCCAGGCGCAGCCCGGCCGCGGCGAGGGCCGCGGCGACGGCCGCCATCGCCTCGTCGCCCGCACCGGTCAGCGCCGCGATCATCCGTGTTCCTTCACATAGGCCGTGCCGCCCGCCCGCGGCGGGATCGCCTTTCCGACGAAGCCCGCCAGGATCACCACCGTCAGCAGGTAGGGCAGCGCGTCGATGAACTGCGCCGGCACCACGACGATGCCGAGATCGAGCCGCGGAAAGCGCGTGGCGACCGACTGCAGGAAGCCGAAGAGCAGCGTCGCGCCCATCGCCGACCAGGGCCGCCACTTGGCGAAGATCAGCGCCGCCAGCGCGATGAAGCCGCGGCCGCCCGACATGTCCTTGACGAACCCTGCCGACAGGGCAGTGGCGAGGTAGACGCCCGCCAGCCCGCAGAGCAGGCCGCAGATCATCACCGCCGCATAGCGCAGCGCCACGACCGAGATGCCGGCGGTGTCCACCGCCGCCGGATTCTCGCCCACCGCGCGCAGCCGAAGGCCGAAGCGGGTGCGGTAGAGGATCCACCAGGTGGCGGGCACCGCGAGGAAGGCGAGATAGGCCAGCAGGGCATGGCCCGAAATCACCGTGCCCCAGAACGGGCCCAGCAGCGGCACCCCGGCCAGCGTCTCGGTCAGCGGCAGCGTCAGCCCCTGGAACCGCGCCTCGCCCGACAGCGACGGGGTGCGGCCGCCGAGGCGGAACCAGTTCTCGGCCACCAGCACCGTCAGCCCAGCGGCAAGGAAGTTGATCGCCACCCCCGCGATCAGCTGGTTGCCGCGGAAGGTGATCGAGGCAAGCCCGTGGATCACCGCCAGCACCAGCGCCGCCGCGACGCCCGCCGCCAGACCGACCCAGGCCGACCCCGCCAGCGCCGCGACCGCGGCCGAGAAGAAGGCCGCGATCAGCATCTTGCCCTCGAGCCCGATGTCGAACACCCCCGCCCGCTCCGAGAACAGCCCGGCGAGGCAGGCCAGCAGCAGCGGGGTCGAAAGCCGGATCGTCCCCTCGAGGATCGACAGGATCGCGGCCACATCCATCACCGCCCCCCCCGCAGAAGCCGGAACGCCCAGGCGACGGGCATGCGCACCATGTTGTCGAGCGCCCCGGTGAACAGGATCACCAGCGCCTGGATCACCACGATCAGCTCGCGCGGGATCTGCATCCAGATCGCCATCTCGGCGCCGCCCTGGTAGAGAAAGCCGAACAGGAGCGCCGCCAGCACCACGCCCAGCGGGTGCGACCGGCCCATCAGCGCCACCGCGATACCGATGAAGCCCGCGCCGCCGGCCGCGTTCATCACCAGCCGCTGCTGCTCGCCCATCACGGTGTTCACCGCCATCAGCCCGGCCAGCGCGCCCGAGATGAGCATGGCGTAGAGCGTGACGCGCACGGGCGAGATGCCGGCATAGCGCGCGGCGGGCTCGGACTTGCCGAAGGCGCGGAGCTGGAACCCGAGGCGCGTGTGCCACAACAGCCCCCAGACCAGCACCGCCGCCGCCAGCGCCACGACCAGCCCCAGATTGGCCGGCGTTCGCCGGGCAAAGGGGATGCCGAGCCAGCCCAGCATCTCGTGAAGCTTGGGCAGGGCGAGGTCGGCGGCGAAGCGGGCGGTGGCGGGGTCCATCTGCCCGGTCGGGCGCAGCACGTTGACGAGGATGTAGTTCAGCAGCGCCGCGGCGATGAAGTTGAACATGATCGTGGTGATCACGATGTGACTGCCGCGCCGGGCCTGCAGCCAGGCCGGCAGGAGGGCCCAGGCAGCCCCGAAGGCCATCGCCCCCGCCATTGCGGCCAGCAGCGCCAGCGACCAGTGCGGCCAGGCCATGTGCAGAAGCACCAGCGCCACGCCCAGGCCGCCGAGCGTCGCCTGCCCCTCGCCGCCGATGTTGAACAGCCCGGCGTGGAAGGCCACCGCCACCGCCAGCCCGGTGAAGGTGAACGAGGTCGCGTAATACAGCGTGTAGCCCCAGCCGTAGGTCGAGCCCAGCGCACCGGTGACCATGACCTTCGTCGCCTCGACCGGGTCCTTGCCGATGGCCAGGATCACGACGCCCGAGATCGCGAAGGCGATCAGGATCGACAAGAGCGGCACCAGCGTCGCGTCGGCCCATTTCGGCAGGGGCTGCATCAGGCGGCCCCGTTCCGCGCCCCGGGCACGACACCGGCCATCAAGAGGCCAAGCTCGCGCTCGTCGGTCTCGGCCGGGTCACGCTCGCCCATGATGCGGCCGTCGAACATCACCGCGATGCGGTCGGCAAGGCCCAGGATCTCGTCCAGCTCGACCGAAACCAGCAGGATCGCCCGGCCGGCGTCGCGCAGCGCGATCAGCCGGCGGTGGATGAACTCGACCGCACCGATGTCCACCCCCCGCGTCGGCTGTCCGACCAGCAGCAACTCGGGGTCGCGCTCGATCTCGCGCGCGAGCACCAGCTTCTGCTGGTTGCCGCCCGAGAAGTTCCTGGCGGCCAGCCAGGGGTCGGGCGGGCGGACATCGAAGCGCGCAAGCTTGCCCCGCGTCGCCGCGAGCACGGCGGCATTGTCCATCACCAGGCGGTTGCGCTGATAGGCAGGATCGTGGTGATAGCCGAAGGCGATATTCTCCCAGGCCGCGAAGTCCATGATGAGGCCCAGGCGCTGGCGGTCCTCGGGCACATGGGCGATGCCCGCGGCGCGCCGCGTCTGCCCGTCCGACCGCCGCCCGGTGAGGTCAAGGGCGACCCCGTTCAGCCGCACCCGCCCCTGCCCCGCGGCGAAGCCGCCCAGCACCTCGAGCAGTTCCGACTGGCCGTTGCCCGCCACCCCGGCAATGCCGAGGATCTCGCCCGCCCGCACGGTGAAGGACACGCCCTTCAGCCGCTCCACCCCGCGGGTGTCGCGCACGCGCAGGTTCTCGACCTCGAGCACGGCTGGGCCGGGCCGGGCCGGCCCCTTCTCGACCTGCAAAAGCACCTTGCGGCCGACCATCAGCTCGGCCAGCTCCTCGGGGCTGGTCTCGGCCGTCCGGCGCGTCGCCACCATCTCGCCGCGGCGCATGACGCTGACGCGGTCGGTCGCCGCCATGATCTCGCGCAGCTTGTGGGTGATCAGGATGATGGTCTTGCCCTCGGCCCGCAGGTTGGCGAGGATACGGAACAGATGGTCGGCCTCGGCGGGGGTGAGAACGCCGGTCGGCTCGTCTAGGATCAGGATCTCGGCCTTGCGGTAGAGCGCCTTGAGAATCTCCACCCGCTGCTGGTGGCCGACCGAAAGCTCCTCGACCACCGCGTCGGGATCGACCTGAAGCTCGTGGTCGTGCGCCAGCGCGGTCAGCGCCCTGCGCGCCTTGGCGAGCGAGGGCGCGAGCAGATGCCCCTCCTCGGCGCCCAGCACGATGTTCTCGAGGACGGTGAAATTTTCGACCAGCTTGAAATGCTGGAACACCATGCCGATGCCGGCGCGGATCGCGGCCTGGCTGTCGGGGATGGGGGTGGGCCGCCCGTCGATCAGGATCTCGCCCGCATCGGCCCGGTAAAAGCCGTAGAGGATCGACATCAGCGTCGACTTGCCGGCGCCGTTCTCGCCCACGATGCCGTGGATCGTCCCGCGCTCGACGCGGATCGAGATGTTGCGGTTGGCCTGCACGGAGCCGAAGGCCTTGGAGATGCCGCGCAGCTCGATCGCCGGAGGCCGGGGGGCGGCCGCGGCGGGCCCCCCCCCGATGACCGCGAGGTCCATTCAGAACGTCAGCGCCGGGCAGGTGTCGTCCGACATGTAGTCGTGCACCATGCGGGTGCCGGCGATGATCTCGGCCTTGGCGGCATCGACGGCGGCCTGCATCTCGGCCGAGATGAGCGCGGCGTTGTGCTCGTCCAGCGCATAGTCCACGCCGCCGTTGGCCAGACCCATCACGACGATGCCGGTCTCGACCGCGGGGCCGGCCATGAACACCTCGTAGGTCGCGTTGTCCACGCGCTTGAGCATCGAAGTCAGGACCGAGCCGGGGTGCAGGTGGTTCTGGTTCGAATCGACCCCGATCGAGTAGACGCCCGCGTCCGCCGCCGCCTGCAGCACACCGATCCCCGTGCCGCCCGCGGCGGCATACACGACATCGGCGCCCTGGCTGATCTGCGACTTGGCGATCTCGCCGCCGCGCACGGGGTCGTTCCAGGCCGCCGGGGTCGATCCGGTGAAGTTGGCGATGATCCGCGCATCGGGGTTGACCGCCTTCACCCCCTGGGCATAGCCGCAGGCGAACTTGCGGATCAGCGGCACGTCCATGCCGCCCACGAAGCCCACCGTGCCGGTCTTGGACGCCAGCGCCGCGAGCATCCCCACCAGATAGCTGCCCTCGTGCTCGGCGAAGATGATCGAGCGGACGTTCGGCAGATCGACGACGCCGTCGATCAGCGCGAAGGTCGTCTCGGGATAGTCCGGCGCCACCACCTCGAGCGTCGCCATGTTCTGGAAGCCCAGCACCACGATGGGGTTCGAGCCCGCCTCGGCCATGCGGCGGACGAACTGCTCGCGCTGCGCCTCGTCCTGCATCTCGATGTCGCGGTAGCTGCCCCCCGTTTCGCGCTTCCAGCGCTCGGCGCCGTTCCACGCGGCCTCGTTGAACGACTTGTCGAACTTGCCGCCCATGTCGATCACGAGGCCGGGGTTGGCCAGCGCCGCACCGGCCGACAGGGCGCAAGCGGCTGCCGCACCGAGGATCTTCTGCAACAGGGTCATCGATGTCTCCCGGTTTTCCGCGGCCCGGCCCCGTGCCGGAGCGGCCGCCTGACTGGTCCGATCTCATGCGGATCGCCGCAATAAGGCCGCAGCGGCCGCAGCCGGTCAACTGGATTCTGCGGCTGCGACAGGGCGGCAGCGCCGCCGCCGGGCAGCGGCCGGCCTCAGGCCCCGTCAAGCCCCTTGCGCAGGATCAGCGCATCCCCCGCCGCCGCCGCCCCCGGCCCGTAGTAGCCGGGCCGCCGCCCCGCCGGCGCCCAGCCTGCGGCGGCATAGAGCGCGCGGGCCGGGGCGTTGTCCTCGGCCACCTCGAGAAAGGCTTCTGCCGCCCCGGCTGCGCGCGCCGCAGCCTCGAACCCTGCCAGCAGCCGCCGCCCGAGCCCTTGGCGGCGCAACGCGGGCAGCACGGCCAGCGTCAGAAGCTCGGCCTCGCCCGCGACCGCGCGGCCCAGCGCCAAGCCGCCGGGCTGCGCCACCAGCAGCGTCCCGCGGGCGGACAGGAGCGCGGCGAACTCGGCGGCGGTCCAGGGCCGGGGGTGCCGGAGGCTGGCCGCATGCAGCCCGGCCAGGGCCGTGGGGTCGGCGCAGGTCACGCCCGCGGCCCCCAGGGTGCCGCTGCGAACAGCAGCGGCGGCGGGGCCGGGGCCGGCGCGGCATCGGGCGGGCCGAGGTAGACGGGCGCAGGCCGGCCGCCGGCGCAGCCCGCGGCGATGCGCGCGGCGGCGACGCGCGCCACCGCAACCGCGGCAGGCAGCGCGGGCGGCCGTGCCGCCCCGCCCGTCCGCGCGGCGATCGCCTCCGCGGCGTCCCCGGCCACGGGCAGCGCGCCGTCCCCCCATGTCTCGGGCAGCCCCTCGGCCGGCAGGGGCACCGGCCCGCGCGGCGCGCGGTCGGCGTCGAACCGCATCAGCCAGATCGCCCCGCCGCGGCCGGCGACCGAGGCCAGCATCGGTCGCGGCCCGCCGTGGGCCAAAGCCTCGAACCGGCTGACCCCGACAGCCGGGATGCCGAGCCCCAGCGCCAGCCCCCGCGCCGCCGCCACGGCCATGCGCAGCCCGGCGTGGCTGCCCGGGCCGGTGCCGACGCCGAGGCCCCGAAGGTCGCGCCAGCCCGCGCCGCCGGCGGCCAGAACGCCCTCGAGACAGGCGATCAGCCGCTGGTCGAGGCCCGCGGGGCCGCCCCCCGCCTCGGCCCGGGCCAGAAGATCGTCGCCGCGGACCAGGGCGGCCGCCGCGGGCGCGCCCGCCAGGTCGAAGCCGAGAACGAGGGGCGCGGGCACGCCGGCGCGGCTCAGGCGGCGACGGGCCGCACCTCGGTCACTTCGGGGATGTAGTGGCGCAGCAGGTTCTCGATGCCCATCTTCAGCGTCAGCGTGGACGAGGGGCAGCCCGCGCAGGCCCCCTTCATGTGCAGATAAACCACGCCGCGGTCGAAGCCGTGGAAGGTGATGTCGCCGCCGTCCTGCGCCACCGCGGGGCGCACCCGGCTGTCGAGCAGCGCCTTGATCTGGCGCACGATCTCGCCGTCCGGGCCGTCGTGGACCGCGTCATGGGCCTGATGCGCGTCGGCGCGCGCGCCCTCGATCGCGGGGGCGCCCGACTGGTAGTGCTCCATCACCGCGCCCAGGATCGCGGGCTTGATGTGCTGCCACTCCACGCCCTCGGCCTTGGTCACGGTCACGAAGTCCGACCCCAGGAACACCGCCGTCACCCCTTCGACCGCGAAGATGCGCCGGGCGAGCGGCGAGGCCGCCGCGGCCTCGGGCGCGGGGAAATCGGCCGTGCCGGTGCCCAGCACGGGCTGACCCGGCAGGAACTTCAGCGTCGCGGGGTTGGGCGTGGACTCGGTCTGGATGAACATGCGCGATCTCCGACGGGATTGCTCGGATATGCGCCCGGCGCCTCCGGCTGTCAAGCGCGGGGCCGCCCGCGGCACCGTCCCGCCGCCCGGCCAACGGCAAGCGCCTTCATGCGATCGCCTCCAGCCGTTCCTTCGACAGACCGCCCGGCACGATCGTCAGCGGCACGGGCAGCCCGCCCGAGGCGCGCGAGAGCTGCGTCACCAGCGGCCCCGGACCCGCGCTTTCGGTCGAGGCGCCGAGCACCAGCACCCCGATTTCGGGATCCTCGCGGATCTGGGCCAGGATCTCGGCCGCCGGCTCGCCCTCGCGGATGACCAGCTCGGGGTTGACGCCGTGGCGGTCGCGCATCCATTTCGCGAACACCTCGAAATGCGCCTCGATCCGCTCGCGCGCCTCGGCCCGCATCAGGTCGGCCACGCCGATCCAGTGCTGGAACTCCTCGGGCGGGATGACGGCAAGGATCTGCACGCCGCCCCCGGTATGGGCCGCGCGCAGCGTGGCGAAGCGCATCGCGTTCAGACATTCGCGGCTGTCGTCGAGCACGACCAGAAACTTGCGCATCATCCCTCCCCCCGGGGGGCGTCTGGCCGCGATCATGCCCCGCCACCCCTGCCTGTGGCAACCCGCGCCGCGGCGGGGCCCGGGCGCGCCGGCGCCGGCCCGCTCCGTTGCCGGGCGCGCCTGCGGCACGGGCCGCCCCTGCCGGGGCGGCGGGTCCGCAGCGCCCCACGCCCGGCTGCGCCGCGGGTCAGGCCGCACCGGCCGAATGCGCCCAGTCCCAGTAAAGCTCGCGCACCCGGCGCGTGACGGGGCCGGTCGGATACTGCCGGTCCCCGAACGCGCGGACCGGCGTCACCTTGTTCATGTTGCCCGACAGGAACACCTCGTCGGCCATGCGGACGTCGTCGAAGGTCAGCACCGTCTCGTGCACCCTCACCCCATCGGCGCGCAGGTTGGCAATATGGCGGGCGCGGGTGATGCCGGCCAGGAAGGTGCCGTTGGCGATGGGCGTGTACACCTCGCCGTCGCGCACCGTGAAGACGTTGGCGGTTGCGGTTTCGGCCACGTTGCCCAAGGCGTCGGCCACCAGCGCGTTGCCGAAGCCCTTGGCCCGCGCCTCGGCCAGCATCCGGGCGTTGTTGGGGTAAAGGCAGCCGGCCTTGGCGTTGACCACGGCACAGTCGAGCGTGGGGCGGCGGAAGCGGGTGGTCGTCAGCGTCGTCGCCGCCTCGGGCGGGGCCATCGGGATCTCCTCGAGGCACAGGCAGAAGCCGGTGGCGCCGGGTCTAGGCACGATCCCCAGATCGCCGCCGTCGAGCGCCCAGTACATCGGGCGGATGTAGACCGCAGCCCCGGCCGGATAGCGCGCCACCCCCTCGCGCGCGATGGCGGCGATCTCGCCTGCCTCCATCGTCGGCGTGATCATCAGCGCCTCGGCCGAGCGGTTGACCCGGGCGCAATGCGCGGCCAGGTCGGGCGCCACGCCGTCCACCCAGCGCGCGCCGTCGAACACCGTCGTCCCGATCCAGGCACCGTGATCGGCCGCACGCATCACCGGGATGTCGCCCTCGTGCCAGCGGCCTTCGAACCAGGTGCGGATGTTGCGGCCCGTCGCCATGGCGCCCTCCCGTCTCGGCCCGGACACATGTTAACCCGTGCGCGCGGTCAGGGTCCAGGGCAGCGGGGGCACCGCGGGCTGGCGCCGGCCAGGTCCTGGTGACGATCAGGATGGCCGCGCTGTTCGGCGCGCAGGGCGCTGCGCACAACCTGCGCGATCCGGCCCGGGCGGCGGACGGCAGGCGTCGGCGCCGGCCGGACCAGATCGGTCGGCGGCGAACCGGACCGGACAACGACGATGCCGATGCGGGCGAGGCCACGCCAGAACCGGACCAAAGGGACCAAGGCCGGCGGGACGACATTCACCCCCCGGTCGATCCCCGGGCGCGGATGGATGGCCGCGCGGGAACCGGGCAGGACGGCCGGCGCGAAGGCGAGCCCGATCGCCGCCCCGGCCAGACAGGTCGCCACGCAGGTCGGGGGTCATGGCCGGCCCGGATGACGGAGGCGCGGCTGCCCCGGGCGGGCGGGCCGCCGGGCCGGGGGGACGTGGCGATGCGGGGGTCCGGGCAAGGTCGGGCCGTGCGCCGGCCGCCGTGCGCGTCGGCCGCCGATGCGGCCCCGGAGCGGCCCCGGAGGCGGGCATCGCGAGGTCGGGGGCGCCGAGACGATCGACCTCCCGGACCGACCGATCAGGGCGTGGTCCGGCGCCGGGCAGACCCGGCTGTCCGGCGGCACCTTTGCCGGGCCGCGACACTGCCCCTGAACGCCGCCCCCCCGACCTGCGCGGGCGATCCCCGTCATTCGGGATAGGCCGCTGCTTGATCGGCAGGGACGCCGGAGCGCGGCAGCGTCGTCGGCCGGGGTCAGGGCGCAGGTCGCGCGCGCCAAGCCCGCCCCGGACCCTGTGCACCAGTCGGCGCACCTCGGGGTGCGCCTTGACCCGATCTGCGGCGGCCTCAAGGCATCAACCGGCCGGCCGCCTGCGGCGGCGTCAGCCCCGCACCGCCCGCAGGAGCGCGTCCACATGCGCCGGGTCGGCATCGGGCGTGATCCCGTGGCCGAGGTTGAAGATGTGCGGGCCCCTGGCGAAGGCGCGCACGATCCGCCGCGCCTCCTCGGCCAGACGCTCGCCCCCGGTGACCATCAGCCGCGGGTCGAGGTTGCCCTGCACGCAGCCGTCGGTCTGGACATTTTCGGCCGCCCAGTCGGCCGACACCGAGTTGTCGAGCGCCACGCAGTCCGCCCCCGTGGCCTTGTGGAAGCCCGCATACCCCTGCCCCGCCTCGCGCGGGAAGGCGATCACCGGCAGGCCGGGGTGGCGGGCCTTGAGGGCTGCGACGATCGCGCGTGTCGGCTCGACCGCATAGCGACGGAAGGCCTCGCCCCTGAGCGATCCGGCCCAGGAATCGAACAGCTTGACCACCTCGGCCCCGGCCTGCACCTGCATCGAGAGATATTCGACGGTGGCCTCGGTCAGCCGCGCCATCAGCGCATCGAACAGCGCCGGGTCGGCCCGCATCAGCGCATGGGCGGGCGCCTGGTCGGATGTGCCGCGCCCGGCGATCATGTAGCTGGCCACCGTCCAGGGCGCGCCGGCAAAGCCGATCAGCGCGGTCTCGCGCGGCAGCGCCTCGGTCAAGAGCCGAACCGTCTGGTAGACCGGAGCGAGCCGGTCGTGGATGTCGTCCTTGCCCCGCAGCCGGGCGAAATCGGCCGGCGTCGTGACCGTGGACAGCCGCGGCCCCTCGCCCGTCTCGAACCACAGCTCGGCGCCCAGCGCCTGCGGCAGCAGCAGGATGTCGGCGAACAGGATCGCGGCATCGAAGCCGAAGCGGCGGATCGGCTGCAGCGTGACCTCGGCCGCCAGCTCGGGCGTGTAGCAGAGCTTCAGGAAGTCGCCCGCCTGCGCCCGGGTGGCGCGATATTCGGGCAGATAGCGCCCGGCCTGCCGCATCAGCCAGACCGGCGGCACCGCCAGCACCTCGCCCGCCAGCGCCCGCAGAAGCAGCTTTCGTTGGGCCATGGCGTTCCTCCCCCCGGGTTCCGCACGGTTGGGCGCAGTCGTCCCCGCCGCGGGCCGCGATGTCAAGCCGCCGGCGGGCTGGCCGCGCCGTGTTGTCAGCCGCGCGGCCCGGCGCTATGGCTCGGGGCCATGACCGCCGCCCTTCCCAGCCCCGCCGCCCCCCTGCGCATCGGCACCCGCGGCTCGCCGTTGGCGCTGGCGCAGGCGCAGGAAACCCGCGCCCGTCTGATGGCGGCCTTCGAGCTGCCCGAGGCGGCCTTCGCGCTCGTGGTCATCAAGACCACGGGCGACCGTGTGCTGGACCGCCCGCTGAAGGAGATCGGCGGCAAGGGCCTGTTCACCCGAGAGATCGAGGACGCGCTGCTGGCGGGCGAGATCGACATCGCGGTGCATTCGATGAAGGACATGCCCACGCTCCAGCCCGCGGGGCTGGTGCTGGACTGCTTCCTGCCGCGCGAGGATGTGCGCGATGCCTTCGTCTCGGCCGTGGCGGCGCGGCCGGAGGCCCTCGCGCCGGGCAGCGCGGTGGGCAGCTCGAGCCTGCGGCGGCGGGCACAGCTGCTCAACCGCTTCCCGACCCTGCGGGTGGTGGAGTTCCGCGGCAATGTCCAGACGCGGCTGAAGAAGCTGGCCGAGGGCCTTGCCGCCGGCACCTTCCTGGCCATGGCGGGGCTGAACCGGCTGGGCATGGCCGATGTCGCCCGCAGCGCGGTGGACCCCGCCGACATGCTGCCCGCCGTGGCGCAGGGCGCGATCGGGATCGAGCGGCGCGAGGGCGATGCCCGCGCCGCCGCGCTGCTCGCGGCGATCCACGACCGCGACACCGGCCTGCGGCTTGCGGCCGAGCGGGCGATGCTGGCGGGTCTCGACGGGTCCTGCGAGACGCCGATCGCGGGGCTGGCGGTCCTGGAGGGCGGCGAGGTCTGGCTGCGCGGCGAGATCCTGCGCCCCGACGGCTCGGACCGGCTGGCCGAGGAGGGGCGCGCGCCCGCGGCCGACGCGGCGGCGCTGGGCGCCGACCTGGCGCGGCGCCTGCAGGCGCGGGCGCCGCGCGGGTTCTTCGACTGGCGTGACGCCTGAGGTTGCAGAAGGTCAAGGACCGGGGCGGCTTTCGCCCCGAACGACCGGTTTCCAGCCCCGCGAAGGCTCGGAAACGTCAAGCCTTCAGCGCCGCACCTGCGCCAACAGCGCCTCGACGGCGGGGCCCACCGCCTCGACGATCAACGCGACGCCGGCCGCCGAGGGGTGAATGCCGTCGGGCTGCATGAGCTCGCGCATCGCCCGCCCGTCGCGGGCGCGCCCCTCGATCGGGGCTAGGAAGCTGTCCAGATGCAGCACGCCGAACTCGGCCGCGAGCTCGGGATACATCGCCTCGAAGGCCGCCTTGAACTCCGGGCCGTAGTTGCCCGGGGCCGGCAGGCCGACCAGCAGCACCGGGACGCCGCGCGCCTGCGCGATCTGAAGGATCCCGCGCAGGTTCGCCCGGCTCACGGCGGGGTCGATACCGCGCAACAGGTCGTTCCCGCCCAGCGCCACGATCATCGCATCCCCGCCGCCGTCGAGCGTCCAGGCCGCGCGGGCAAGCCCGCCGGCGGTGGTGTCGCCCGAGACGCCGGCATTGATCACGGTCACGTCATGGCCCCGCGCGCGCAGCCAGCCCTGAAGCTGCGGCACGAACCCCTCGGCCTCGGGCAGGCCGTAGCCCTGAGTCAGGCTGTCGCCCAGCGCCACCAGCGCAACCGGCGCGGCCGGCGCGGGCAGGGCGACGGAAACCGCGGCGAGCAGCGTGAGAAGAACCGCCATGCTGCGGTTGCGAAGCCGCGCGGACGCTCCATATCCCCCCCAGCGGCTGCCGCCGGCCGCCCAAGGCCAACATGACGCGAGGACCCTTGCCATGACCCGACCGATCCTGTCCCTCCGGGACGCGGGGCTGACGCTGGCCGGCAACGCCGGGCCGGTGGAGATCCTGCGCGGCATCACGCTTGACGTGGCGCCGGGCGAGACGCTGGGGCTGGTGGGGCCGTCGGGGTCGGGCAAGTCGTCGCTCCTCATGCTCATGGGCGGGCTCGAGCGCGCCACCGCCGGCACGGTCACGGCGCTCGGCCAGGACCTGACGGCGATGAACGAGGACGCGCTGGCGCGCTTCCGCAGGGGCAATATGGGGGTTGTGTTCCAGTCCTTCCACCTCATCCCGACGATGACGGCACTCGAGAACGTCGCCACCCCGCTCGAGCTGGCGGGCGCCCCCGACGCCTTCGAGCGGGCCGAGGCCGAGCTGCGCGCGGTGGGCCTCGGCGCCCGGCTGCACCACTACCCCAGCCAGCTGTCGGGCGGCGAGCAGCAGCGCACCGCGCTGGCCCGCGCCGCGGCGCCGCACCCGAAGATCCTGCTCGCCGACGAGCCCACGGGCAACCTCGATGCCGCGAACGGCGCGGCGATCATGGAGCTTCTGTTCGGCCTGCGCGACCGCTACGGCTCGACCCTCGTGCTGGTCACCCATGCGCCCGACCTTGCGGCGCGCTGCGACCGGGTGGTGCGGCTGGCCGACGGGCGGATCGTTGCCGACGGCTTGCGGAGGGCCGCGGAATGACCGGGGCCGTCGCCGCCCGCATCGCCCGGCGCGAGCTGCGCGGCGGCCTGCGCGGCTTTCGCGTGTTCCTTCTGTGCCTTGCGCTAGGGGTCGGGGCCATCGCGGCGGTGGGCTCGGTGCGGGCCGGCATCGAGCGCGGGCTTGCCGAACAGGGGGCGGTGCTGCTGGGCGGCGACGCGGCGATGACCTTCACCTATCGCTTCCCCAGCCCCGAGGAGCGGGCCTGGGCCGAGGCGCGGGCGCTGCGGGTGTCGGAGATCGTCGATTTCCGCTCGATGGCCACGGCGGGCGACGAGCGGGGGCTGACGCAGGTCAAGGGCGTGGACGACGCCTATCCGCTGGTGGGCGCGGTGCGGCTGTCGCCCGAGATGTCGCTGGCCGAGGCGCTGGCGCGGGTCGATGGCCTGCCCGGCGCGGTGATGGACCGGGTGCTGATGGACCGCATGGGGCTGGCGCCGGGCGATACCTTCCGCCTCGGGCTGCAGACCTTCCGGCTGGCCGCGGCGCTGGCGGTCGAGCCCGACGCCTCGACCGCGGGCTTCGGCCTTGGCCCGCGCACGATCGTGCGCACCGCGGACCTTGCCGACAGCCGGCTGCTCGGGCCGGGAACGCTTTTCGAGACCATGCTGCGGCTTGCGGTGGCCGAGGGCACCGACCTGGCCGCGCTGCGGGCCGAGGCGCTGGCCGCGTTCCGCGACGCGGGCATGCGCTGGCAGGACCGGCGGCGCGGCGCGCCGGGCATCGAGCTGTTCGTGGACCGCATCGGCTCGTTCCTCGTCCTCGTCGGGCTGGCGGGGCTGGCGGTGGGCGGCGTCGGCGTCTCGGCGGCGGTGCGCGCCTATCTCGAGGGAAAGACGGCGGTGATCGCGACGCTCAAGACGCTGGGGGCCGAAAGCCGCACGATCTTTGCCGCCTATTTCCTGCAGATCGGGGTGCTGACGCTGTTGGGCGTGGCACTGGGCCTCGTGCTCGGGGCGGCGGTGCCGATCGCGCTGGCGCCGATCCTCGAGGCGCGGCTGCCGGTGCCCGCCGTGCTGACGATCCATCCGCGCCCGCTGGCCGAAGCGGCGCTGTACGGCCTGCTGACGGCGGTGCTGTTCACCCTCTGGCCGCTGGCGCGCACGGCCGAGGTGCGGGCGGCGGCGCTGTTCCGCGAGGCGGGGGGGCGGACGCGGGCCTGGCCGCGCCCGGTCTATCTGCTGACGACCGCGCTGCTGCTGGCCGCGCTCGTCGGCTCGGCGGTGGGGTTCGCCTCGGTCCCGCTTCTGGCGCTGGCCACCGCGGGGGCGATCGCCGCGGCACTGCTGTGCCTTGTCGCCGCGGCCTGGGCCGTGCGGCGGCTTGCGCGCTGGCTGTCGCGCGCCCGCTTCGTGCGCGGCCGGCCGGCGCTGCGGCTGGCGCTGGGCGCCGTGGGCGGCCCGCGGGAAGAGGCGGCAAGCGTCATCCTCTCGCTCGGCCTCGGGCTGACGGTGCTGGCCGCCGTGGGGCAGATCGACGCCAACCTGCGCGGCGCCATCGCCCGCGACCTGCCCGAGCGCGCGCCGGCCTTCTTCTTCGTCGACATCCAGAACGACCAGATCGAGGGGTTCCGCGCCCGGCTCGCGGGCGATCCGGCGGTGGCGGGGGTGGAGAGCGCGCCGATGCTGCGCGGCATCATCACCCGCATCAACGACCGTCCGGCGCGCGAGGTGGCGGGCGACCACTGGGTGCTGCGCGGCGACCGCGGCGTCACCTATTCGGCCGAACCGCCCCCCGACGCGCGCATCACCGCGGGCGCCTGGTGGCCGGCCGACTATGCCGGACCGCCGGTGATGAGCTTCTCCTCCCAGGCGGGCGCGGAGCTGGGGCTGAAACTCGGCGACCGGATGACCGTGAACATCCTCGGCCGCGACCTGACGGCAACGATCACGAGCTTCCGCGAGGTCGATTTCTCGACCGGCGGCATCAACTTCGTCCTCTCGCTCAACCCCGGCGCGCTGGCCGGGGCGCCGCACACCCATATCGCCACGGTCTATGCCGCCCCCGAGGCCGAGGCGCGCATCCTGCGCGACCTGGCCAGCGCCTATCCCAACATCACCGCGATCCGGGTGAAGGACGCCATCGACCGCGTGTCCGAGGCGCTGGCGGCCATCGCCGCGGCCACCGCCTATGCCGCCGGGGCGACGCTGCTCACGGGCTTCGTCGTGCTGATCGGCGCGGCGGCCGCGGGCGAGCGGGCGCGGGTGTTCGAATCGGCCGTGCTCAAGACGCTCGGGGCGACGCGGGCGCGCATCCTCGCCTCGTTCGCCCTGCGCTCGGCGCTGATGGGGGCGGCGGCGGGGGCCGTGGCCATCGTCGGCGGCGGGCTGGCGGGCTGGGCGGTGACGGCCTTCGTGATGGACACGGCCTATCGGTTCGAGCCGGTCTCGGCCGTCGCCATCGTCGCCGGCGGGGTTCTGGCGACGCTGCTGGCGGGGCTTGCCTTCGCGCTGCGCCCGCTGGCCGCGCGCCCGGCGCAGGTCTTGCGCGCGCAGACCTGAGGGTGCTCAGCCGCGCGGCGCGGCGGCGCGGCGCAGGCGGTCGTTGAGCGCCCGCCCGAGGCCCGTCTCGGGCAGCGGCGCCACGGCGATGACGCCCCCGGGGGGCAGGCGCCGGTCGGCCTCGTGCAGCAGGTGGAAGAGGTTGGCCGCCGCCTCCTCCAGATCGCCGGCGGGCGAGAGGTTGAGGTCGGGGCTGTCCCCGGGGCCGAAGCCCAGGCGCAGCTCGCCCTGCCCGGCCTCGGCCGCGTTCAGGCGCAGACGCGCGGCGGGCGCGTAGTGCGAGGCCAGCTGCCCGGGTGCTGCGGGCCGCGGCCCGGCGCCGGGTGCACCCAGCGGCCGGCCCAGCACGGCCTCGATCCGCTCGGCCGGCAAGCCGCCCGGCCGCAAGAGCACGGGCGGCGCGCCGGGTGCAAGCGCGACGATGGTCGACTCAAGACCCACCGGGCAGGCCCCGCCGTCCAGCACCGCCGCGATGCGCCCGCCGAGTCCGGCCATCACATGCCCGGCCCGCGTCGGACTGATCCGGCCCGAGGGGTTGGCCGAGGGCGCCGCCACCGGTCCGCCGAAGGCCGAGAGCAGCGCGCGGGCCACGGGATGGGCGGGCACCCGCAGCGCCACGCTGGGCAGGCCCGCCGCGACCCGCGGCGCAAGGCCCGCCGCGGCCCGCGCGGGCAGCACCAGCGTCAGCGGCCCGGGCCAGAAGGCGGCGGCGAGCCGCTCGGCCTCGGGCGGCAGATGGGCCAGCGCGGCGGCGGCCTGCGCATCGGCGACATGCACGATCAGCGGGTTGAAGGCCGGCCGCCCCTTGGCGGCGAAGATCGCCGCCACCGCGGCGTCGCTGCGGGCATCGCCGCCGAGGCCATAGACCGTCTCGGTCGGAAAGGCGACCAGCGCGCCCCGGGCCAGCAGCGCCGCCGCCCGGGCGATCCCGGCTGGGTCGGGGACGAGGCGCAGGGTCTCGGGCATGGGCGGGCCTTCGGCGCAGCGGCGCGGGGGTTGCCGAGCGGCGGTGATAGCGGCATGAGCGGACCTTGCCAAGCCGCGCCGCATGCCCCGCCCGCCCCGGAGCCCCCCGCCGATGCCCTTGCCCCGCCGCGGCCCCGCCCGTCGCCCGCCCGGCCGCCCGCCCGGCCGCCCCCCCGGCGGCCGCTGCGGCGGCCCCCCCGCCGGCCGCCCCGCCTGCCCGGTGCTGCGGCCATGACGCGCCGCCCCCTTCGGACCCCCTGGCACGAGGGCCCGGCCGAGGGCGCGGCGGTCGAGGTGGCGCCGGGCGTGCTGTGGCTGCGCATTTCGCTGCCGTCGCGGCCCGACCATGTGAACCTCTACGCGCTGGACGACGGCGACGGCTGGACGCTGGTGGACAGCGCGATCGACAGCCGCCGGTCGCGGGCCGCCCTGGCCGCGGCGCTCGACGGGCCGCTGGCCGGCAAGCCGCTGACGCGGCTGATCGCCACGCACCACCATCCCGACCACATCGGACTGGCCGGCTGGCTGATGGCCGCGCGCGGCGCGGCGCTGCTGACCAGCCGGACCGCCTGGCTTATGGCGCGGATGCTGACGCTCGATGTGCAGGACCGCCCGCTGCCCCAGACCCTCGCGCACTGGCGCGGCGCGGGGATGCCGGCCGGGATGCTGGCGCGGAAGGCCGCGGAACGCCCGTTCAACTTCGCCGATTGCGTGGCGCCCCTGCCGCCGGGCTATGTCCGGCTGAAGGACGGCGACAGCCTAACCGCCGGCGGCCGGGTGTGGGACGTGGCAACGGGCGAGGGCCATGCCCCCGAGCATCTGACGCTGTGGAGCCGCGACGACGGCCTTGTGATCGGGGGCGACCAGCTTCTGCCCGGTATCTCGGCCAATCTGTCCGTCTATGCCACAGAACCCGGGGCCGACCCGGTGGGCGACTGGCTCGACAGTTGCCGCCGCATGGCCGCCCGGGCGACGGACGACCAGCTTGTTCTGCCCGGCCACCGCCTGCCCTACCGCGGCCTGCCCGGGCGGCTGGCGCAGATGATCGAGGACCACGAGGCGGCGCTCGACCGGCTGCGCGCCCATCTGGCCGCGCCGCGGCTGGCCGTGGAGTGCTTCGTGCCCCTGTTCGGCCGCGAGGTCGAGCCGGCGGTCTACATGCCTGCCCTGGGCGAGGCGCTGGCGCATCTCAACCACCTTCTGCGGCGGGGCGAGGCGACGCGCCGGCGGCGGGACGACGGGGCCTGGCTGTGGCGGGCCGCCGGCACCGGATGAGCAGGCACGCGACCCCGTGACAACGCGCGGCGGATCGGCTATCGCGACACCCAAGGACCGGCAGGAGACCCGAACCGATGGCCGAGCACAAGCAGGGCGGCATGGACATCCGCGAGCAGGAGCGGACGTTTGCAGGCTTCATTCGGATGTCCGTCTGGGTCGCGGGCATCGTGATCGCGATCCTCGTTTTCCTCGCCCTCGCGAACAGCTGACCCGCGGCCGCCGCGGCGACGCCCGAACCCTCGACGGAGCCTTCTGCATGAAGCGGCGCCAGTTCCTCGGGGCTTTCGCCCCGTTCCTCGTTGCGGCCGGATGTTCGGCCAAGCCGGTCTGGGCCCCCGACGATGCGGTGATGCGCGCCGCCCACCGGGCCGGCGGGCCGCCCGCGCTGACGCTCTACACCGTCATCAGCAACGAGACCGAGGATGGCGCGCACAGCGGCCTTCTGATCAACGCCGCGCAGCGCGTGCTGTTCGACCCCGCCGGGAACTGGTTCCATCCGGCCGCGCCCGAGCGGAACGACCTGCACTACGGCATCACCGACCGCGTGCTCGAGCACTACCTCGACTTCCACACCCGCATCACCTACCGCACCGTGGCCCAGACGGTCGAGGTGCCGCCCGAGGTCGCCGCGCAGGCCTTCGCGCTGGCGCAGACAGCCGGCCCGGTGCCGCAGGCGCTGTGCGCCTCCAGCATCAGCCGGATCCTGCAGGCCCTGCCGGGATTCGAGCGGATCCCGCATACGCTGTTCCCACGCGCCCTGTCGAACGCCTTCGGGCGGATCGCGGGCGTGCGGACGGAAACGCTCTACGACGACGACCCCGACTACAACCGCGCCCTGCTGGCGGCCCGGTAGCGGCGCCGCGGGCGGGGCGTCTCAGTCGAAGGTCCCCGCCGCGCGGCCGATCAGCATGAAGGCCCGCGCCGTGCGGGTGTCGGCGAACTCGGCGAGCTCGGCATCTCCGGCGCGCTCGGCGAAGGCGGCGAAGCTGCGGTCGAAGTGGCGCAGGAAATGGTGGGCGGCATCGCGGAACACCGTGTCCTGCCTCATCCGCAGCGCGACGGCGGCAAGGCAGTCGCGGTCGCGCACCCCGCCTAGGGCGGCGACGGCGCGCCCGCGCTCGCCGGCGGCAAAGCGACGCCAGACCTCGGGGCGGGCGCGGTCGGGGGCGAGGTCGTCCATGTAGATCCCGTCCTGGCTGAGCAGGGTGAGCACATCCTGCGCGGCCCGGACCAGCCGGGCGACGCTGCGGTCGTCGAGCGCGCGGCGCAGGGCGCGGAAGCCTTCGGCATCCTCCGGGCTTTCGGGAAAGTTGAGCGCCCGCACAAAGTCGGCCACCGGCACCGGGGCGGTCTGTTCGATCGGCGGCGTGCCCAGCGCGAGGGCGGGCTGATCCTCGGCGGCCGCAGCAGGTGGGGGCGGGGGCGGGCGCTGCGGATCGCGCCGGCTGGCGAAGGCGGGCGTCGCAGCGCCGCGGGCGACGGGGGCGGCAGGGGCAGCGGGGGCGGTCGCGTCGGGCACAGCGTCGGGCACGGCTTCGGACAGGGCTTCGGGCAGGGCGTCGGGCATCGGGCCATCCGCGGGCGCCGCGCCCTCGGGCGCGGCAACCTCGGCCAGCATTGCCCGGGGCGGCATGTCCGGGCGCTGCGACGGCAGGTTGCGCGGCGCAGGCGCCGACGGGTGCTGCATGGCCGCGGCCGCTGCGGCGATCGCCCGGGGGACGCTGGCGCCGAGCTGGGTCTGGGCGATCTGCGCCTGGCGCAGCGCGTCGAGCATGGCGCGCAACCGGTCGGCCTCGGCCCAGAGCTGGCGCAGATGCCGGGCCGTCAGCGCCGCAAGCCACAGAAAGCCGAGGGGCAGCACCACCGCGACCCCGGCCAGGACCACCGACGCCGTCCGCTGCGACGGCTGCCAGTCGGAGGCCCAGGCGGGCACCCAGGCGGGGGCCCAGTCGGCGGCCCGGTCGGGGGCAAGGAACCAGGCCGCCACGGCCGCCAGCCAGCCCAGACCGAGCAGCAGGGCAACCACCTCGACCGCGCCGGGCCCGCGCGGCGCCGGGGCGCGGGAAAACACGCCAAGGTCCAGCGGTCGGTCGCGGTTGGCCGGGGCTTCGCTGTCTCGCATGGCGCGGGTTCCCTGTCGGCCTTCCCGAGGCGGCGCGAGGCCGCGGCGATCAGACGTAGCGGATGCTCACGATCTCGTAGCTGCGGCTGCCGCCCGGGGTGCGCACCTCGACCAGATCGCCCTCGTCCTTGCCGATCAGCGCACGCGCGAGCGGCGAGCGGATGTTGAGCAACCCCGCCTCGATGCTCGCCTCGGCCTCGCCGACGATCTGGTAGGTGTGGCGTTCCTCGGTCTCCTCGTCGAGGATCGTGACGGTCGCCCCGAACTTGACCGACCCCGACAGGCGGCCCGGATCGATCACCTCGGCGCGCGAGAGGATCGATTCGAGCTCCTTGATCCGGCCCTCGATGAAACTCTGACGCTCGCGCGCGGCGTGATACTCGGCGTTCTCCGAGAGGTCGCCATGCTCGCGCGCCTCGGCGATCGCGCGGATGACGGCCGGGCGCTCGGCAGACTTCAGTTGCCGCAATTCCTCGTCGAGAGCGGAGTATCCGCCACGGGTCATCGGTATCTTTTCCATAGCCCACTTCACGCAAGAGTAACCGGGATGCCCGGGGCAGACCCCGGGGTCCGGCTGGCAATCCGGTCCGGATGCGCCACCTCAGCCGATGGCGGCAGGCTTGGCAAGGGGAACCTGCCCGCCCGGCGGCTTCCGGCGCAACGGGTCGGTTGACCGTCTGGTCCGCCCGTGTAGATAGGCGGGCGCAGGGCCAAGCGCAACGGGGCGCAAGGGAGTGGACCGATGGCGGAGACCCTTCGCGAGGCGATGGACTACGATGTGGTGATCGTGGGCGGGGGGCCGGCCGGGTTGTCGGCCGCGATCCGGCTGAAGCAGGTGGCCCCCGATCTGTCGGTGGTGCTGCTCGAAAAGGGGTCGGAGGTCGGGGCGCACATCCTGTCGGGCGCGGTGCTGGATGTCTCGGGCCTGGACAGGCTGCTGCCCGACTGGCGCGACCGCGGCGCGCCCATATCGGTGCCCGTTGTCTCGGACAGCTTCTGCGTGCTCGGCCCGGCCGGACATATCCGCCTGCCCAACTGGCTGCTGCCGCCGCTGATGGACAATCACGGCGCCTATGTCGTCTCGATGGCCAACGTCTGCCGCTGGCTGGCGCGCGAGGCCGAGGCGCTGGGGGTCGAAATCTTCGCCGGCATGGCCTGTTCCGAGCTGGTCCGGGCTGCGGACGGCCGCGTGGCGGGCGTCGTGGCGGGCGAGTTCGGCAAGCGCCCCGACGGCACGCCGGGCCCGTCCTACGAGCCGGGGATGGAGCTGCGCGGCAAGTATGTCCTGCTGGCCGAAGGTGCGCGCGGGTCGCTGGCAAAGCAGGCGATGGCGCAGTTCGGGCTTGCCGCCGCGACAGAGCCGCAGAAGTTCGGCCTCGGCATGAAGGAGATCTGGGAGATCGACCCCGAGAGGCATCGCCCCGGCACCGTGCTGCACACGCTGGGCTGGCCGCTGGGGTCGAAGGCGGGCGGCGGCGGCTTTGTCTATCACGGCGCGGCGGGCCAGGTCTATGTCGGCTTCGTGGTGCATCTCGACTATGCCAACCCGCATCTCTACCCCTACATGGAGTTCCAGCGCTTCAAGCATCACCCCTTGATCGCCGGGCTGCTGCGGGGCGGCAAGCGCGTGGCCTACGGGGCGCGGGCGATCAGCGAGGGCGGCTGGCAGTCGATCCCCAAGCTCGTCTTTCCGGGCGGCGCGCTCTTGGGCTGCGCGGCGGGGCTGGTCAACGTGCCGCGGATCAAGGGCAACCACAACGCGATGCTGTCGGGCATCGCGGCGGCCGAGGCGGCGGCGGCCGCCATCGCCGCGGGCCGCGCGGGCGACGAGCTGGCCGACTACGAGACCGCGCTGCGCGACGGCCCGGTGGGCCGCGAGCTGCGGCGGGTGCGCAACGTCAAGCCGCTGTGGTCGCGCCACGGGCTGGTCGGCGGGCTCATGCTGGGCGGGATCGACATGTGGGCGGCGAACCTGACCGGGTGGAACCCCTTCGGCACCCTCGGTCACGGCAAGACCGACGCCGAGGCGACGGGGCTTGCGAAGGACCACAGGCCGATCGACTATCCCCGGCCCGACGGCGTGCTCAGCTTCGACCGGCTGACCAACGTCGCCTTCTCCTTCACCAACCACGCCGAGGGCCAGCCGGCGCATCTGACGCTCGCCGACGCCTCGGTGCCGATCCGCGTCAACCTGCCCCTCTACGCCGAGCCGGCGCAGCGCTACTGCCCCGCCGGCGTCTACGAGGTGGTGGGCGAGGGCGCGGCGGCGCGCTTCGTCATCAACTTCCAGAACTGCGTGCACTGCAAGACCTGCGACATCAAGGATCCCAGCCAGAACATCACCTGGGTCACGCCGCAGGGCGGAGACGGGCCGAACTATCCCAACATGTAGTCACGTTCCGGCGAGATTTCGCAGACCCCGCAGGGCGGCCGCCGCGGCACGATTGTCACCGGGGGCGGCGGACACTAGGCTTGCTGCTGCGGTGCGCGACCGGCCCCGCCCTGACGAGGCACCTTCCGTGGCATCCTTTCCGGGCTGCATCTTTCGCCTGATCCTTGCGGCGACCGTCGCGCTGGCTGCGCCGGGCGCGGCCCGGGCCGAGGGGGCGGCGGGCGCCTATCTGGCGGCGCGCCATGCCGTCGGGCGGGGCGACCATCGGGCCGCGGCGGAGTATTTCCTGCGTGCCCTGTCCCGCGATCCGGGCAATCCCGTCTTCATGGAAAGCGTGATCCTTGCCCATGTCGCGCTGGGCGAGGTCGGGCGCGTCGTCCCGACGGCCGAGGCGCTGGTGCGCAGCGGGCACCGCAGCCAGCCCGCGAACCTCGTGCTGGCGGCAGACCGGCTGCAGCGCGGCGACTTCCGCGGGGTGATCGACGGGCTTGCCGGCGCGGGCGAGATCGGGCCGGCCGTGGACGCGCTGCTGGCGGCGTGGTCCGAACTCGGTCTCGGCCGCATGTCCGAGGCGCTCGAGGGGTTCGACCGCCTCGCGCGGCGTCAGGGGATGGCCCCCTTCGCGCTGTATCACACCGCCCTTGCCCTGGCCACGGCGGGCGATTTCGAGGGCGCCGCGCGCATCCTGTCGGGCGAGGCGGCGGGGCCGCTGCGCCTGTCGCGGCGCGGGGTGATCGGCTACATACAGATCCTGAGCCAGCTCGAGCGCTTCGAGGACGCGCTGAGGCTGGCCGAGGACGCCTTCGGCGGGGCCAGCGATCCGCTGCTCGACGGGTTGAAGGCCGAGCTGCGGGCGAACCGGCCGATCCCCTTCACCCTGGTGCGCGATGCCCGCGACGGGGCGGCCGAGGTGTTCTTCGCGCTGGCCGAAGCGCTTCGGGGCGAGGCCTCGGACGGCTTCGTGCTGCTTTATGCGCGCATCGCCGAGCATCTGCGCCCCCAACACATCGATGCCATCCTGCTGGCGGCGCAGCTGCTCGAGGCGCAGGGCCAGTTCGGGCTGGCGGTAGAGACCTACGGCCGCGTCCCGCGCGACGACGCGCTGTTCCACCTGGCCGAGATCGGGCGGGCTGAGGCGCTCTATCGCGGCGGCGATGCCCCCGCCGCGATCGCAGCGGCCGAGGCGCTGACCGTCACCCATCCGGGGGTCGTGGCGGTCCATGTCGCCCTGGGCGACCTCTGGCGCTTCGGGCAACGCCATGACGAGGCCGCCCGCGCCTATGATCGCGCCATCGCCCTGATCGAGACGCCCGAGCCGCGGCACTGGGGCATCTTCTACAATCGCGGCATGATGCACGAGCGCGCCGGCCGCTGGCCGCTGGCCGAGGCCGATTTCCGCACGGCCCTCGCGTTGTCGCCCGGCCAGCCGCATGTGCTGAACTACCTCGGCTATTCCTGGGTCGAGATGCGGATCAACCTCGACGAGGCGCTGGCGATGATCGAGCGGGCCGTGGCAGCCGCGCCCGAGGACGGCTATATCGCGGACTCGCTCGGCTGGGCCCTTTATCGCCTGGGCCGCTACGACGAGGCGTTGCCGCAGATGGAGCGGGCGGTGGCGCTGATGGCCTCGGATCCGGTGATCAACGACCATCTCGGCGATGTCTACTGGGCCGTAGGCCGGCGCCGCGAGGCCGGGTTCCAGTGGCGGCGGGCGCTGGCCTTCGGGCCCGAGGACAAGGAGGCCCTGCGCATCCGCCGCAAGCTCGAGGTCGGGCTCGACCGCGTGCTCGAGGAAGAGGGCGAGCCGCCCCTGCCGGCCCGGGCCGATGCCGATTGAGGAGGCCTTTGCCCCGGCTAAGGTCAACCTGACGCTGCACGTCACCGGGCGCCGCGGCGACGGCTACCACCTTCTCGACAGTCTCGTGGTGTTCGCCGATGTGGGCGACCGGCTGCGCGCGGCACCGGCGGCGGCGCTGTCGCTGGCCGTCGCCGGCCCACGCGCGGCGGGGGTGCCGGGCGGCGAGGCCAATCTGGTCTGGCGCGCGGCGCGCTGGCTTGACCCCGGCGGGGGCGCCGCCATCACGCTGGAAAAGCACCTGCCCGCGGCGGCCGGGCTCGGCGGGGGGTCGTCGGATGCCGCGGCGGCGATGCGGGCGCTGGCCCGGCTCTGGCGGCGGGCGCTGCCGGCGGCGGCGGACGTTGCGGGGCTGGGCGCGGATGTGCCGGTATGCCTGGCGGCGCGGCCGGCGCGCATGGGCGGGGCGGGCGAGGCGCTGGCGCCGGTGCCGCCCCTGCCGCCGGTCTGGCTGGTGCTGGCCAATCCCGGGGTGGCGGTGGCCACGGCAGAGGTCTTTGCCGCGCTCGAGCGGCGCGACGGACCGCCGATGCCCGCGACGCTGCCGCGCCTCTCCGACGCGGCCGAACTTGCCCGCTGGCTGCGGACGATGCGCAACGACCTCGAGACGCCGGCCACCCGGCTGCAGCCGGTCATATCGCGGGTCGCCGGGGCGCTGGCCGCGCAGCCGGGCTGTCTGATTGCCCGCATGTCGGGGTCGGGGGCCACCTGCTTCGGCCTCTTTCCCGACCCGCGGCACGCCCGCGCCGCCGCCGAGGCACTGGGCCGGGCCGCGCCCGGCTGGTGGGTGGCCGCCGCGGGGCTCGCCGCCGGGGACGCCGCGGCGCTGGTCTAGGCGCGCGCCGGCCTCAGGCGACGCGCTCGACGACGAACAGGGCCAGATCGTCCAGCGCGTCGCGGATCGCCCCCTCGGGCGCCCCGGCCAGGGCCGCCCGGGCGCGGGCCGCCCAGCCCAGCGCGTCGGCCCGCGTGGCCGCCAGCGCGCCGCGGCGCGACAGGATGGCCAGCGCCGCGGCCAGATCGCCCTCGCGCTGCGCACCCTCGGCGATGGTGCGCGTCCAGAAGGCGCGCTCGTCCGCATCGGCCCCCGCCAGCGCCTTGATCAGCGGCAGCGTCAGCTTGCGCTCGCGGAAATCGTCGCCCACGGTCTTGCCGATCACCTCGCTCTCGCCGCCGTAGTCGAGCAGATCGTCGACGATCTGGAAGGCGATGCCCAGCGCCTCGCCGTAGGCCGCCATCGCCCGCGCGCCCGCCTCGGGCGCGCCGGCCACCAGGGCGCCGGTCTCGCAGGCGGCGGCGAACAGCGCCGCGGTCTTGCCGCGCACGATGCGCAGATAGGTCTCCTCGGTGGTCGAAAGGTTGCGCGCGGCGGTCAGTTGCAGCACCTCGCCCTCGGCGATCGTCGCCGCCGCGTCCGACAGGATCGACAGCACGCGCAGCGACCCCGTCTCGACCATCAGCTGGAACGAGCGGGCGAAGAGATAGTCGCCCACCAGCACCGAGGACTTGTTGTCCCACAGAAGGTTGGCCGTCGGCCGGCCGCGCCGCCGGTCGCTTTCGTCGACCACGTCGTCGTGCAGCAGCGTCGCGGTATGGATGAACTCGACCGTCGCCGCCAGCAGGGCAGGTGTCCGGCCCCGCTCGCCCCACAGCGCCGCCGCGGCAAGGGTGAGCATCGGGCGCAGCCGCTTGCCCCCGGCCTCGATCAGATGGGCGGTGACCTCGGGGATGCGCGGCGCGTGTTCGGAGGCCATGCGCTGACGGATCAGCGCGTTGACCTCGGTCATGCCGGGCGCCAGCATGGCGGCAAGCCGGTCCGGGGGCTTCTGGCCGATCCTGTCCTCGGTCTGCGTCACGGTTCCGCCAGCGGCCTCGACTTCGCGGGCCGCATGCCCTTTACTGCCTGCCCATGCGGGAGCTCTTGCGCACCACCGATCCCACGGTCATCGCCTTCGCCACCGCGCACCTGTCCGGCGAGGGTATAGTGGCCTTTGACATGGACGTCCACATGAGCGTGCTCGAGGGCTCGATCGGCATTCTGCCGCGCCGGCTGATGGTGCGCGACGCCGACCTGGTGCGCGCCCGCGCGATCCTCTCGGACCTCGGGCTTGCGGCCGAGGTGCGGGCGGCGGAGGGATGACGGCCGGGGCGCCCCTTGCCCGGGACGCACTGAGCGACGACGCCTTTCTGGGCGGGCGGCTGCGGGTGCTGCAGCCGAAGACGGGCTACCGCGCCGCGACCGACCCGGTGCTGCTGGCGGCGGCCGTTCCGGCCGCGCCCGGCGAGGCGGTGCTCGACCTCGGCTGCGGCGTCGGGGTGGCGGGGCTGTGCCTGGCCTTGCGGGTGCCCGGGCTCGCGCTCTGGGGGCTCGAGCTGCAGCCCGCCTATGCGGCGCTGGCGCGGGAGAATGCCCTGCGCAACGGGATTGCGGCGACGATCCTGGAGGGCGATGTCGCCCGGCCGCCGGCGGCGCTGCGGGCGCGGCCCTTCGACCGGGTGCTGATGAATCCGCCCTGGTTCCCGCCCGCCGCCCCGCCGGCGCGCGACCCCGGCCGCGACCGCGCCCAGCGCGAGGACAGGCCGCTCGCCGCATGGATCGACGCGGGCCTTCGCCGGCTGCGGCCGGGCGGCACGCTGAGCGTGATCGCGCGGGCCGAGCGACTGGGCGACATCCTTGCCGCGCTTTCGGGGCGCGCGGGGTCGGTCGCGGTGCTGCCGCTCGTGTCGCGGGCGGGGCGGCCGGCGGGGCGGGTGATCGTGACCGCGGCCAAGGGCCGCCGCGGGCCGCTGGCGCTGCGGTTCCCTCTCGTGCTGCATGAGGGTGCCGAACATGCGGGCGATTTCGATGCCTTCACGCCCGAGGCCTCGGCCGTGTTGCGCGGCGGCGCAGCCATCGGCCCGGACGACCGCCGGACCGCCGGAGAGAGATGACTTTGCAACGATCATGTGATGATATGCCGACAGGACAGTATCAAGCAGGAGGACCGGCATGACCCTCGCATCGCATCTTCAGGAACTTCGCCGCAAGCACAGCGCCCTGTCGGCCGAGGTCGAGGAGGCGCAGCGCAACCCGGGCGAGGATGCGCTGCGAATCGCGGAGCTGAAGAAACAGAAGCTGAGGTTGAAGGAAGAGATCGAGCGCCTCTCGCGCGTCTAGGCTACCGCCCTGCCCGGGCGGCGACCGCGGCGCCGCCCGCGATGAGCCCCGCAGCCGCCAGCAGGGCGGGCGAGGCTTCGGCGATCCCGGCCAGCACCAGGGCGAGCGTCGACAGGAGGGGTGCGGCATAGGCGGCAGTGCCAAGAAGCTGGATGTCGCCGCGCTTCACCCCGATGTCCCACAGGTAGAAGGCCAGCCCCACCGGGCCAAGGCCGAGGGCAAGGCAGGCCGCCCAGCCGGCGGGGCCCGCGGGCCAGACGGTCTGCTCGACGGCAAGGTGGACGCCGGCCGACAGGATGGCGGTGGCAAGGCAGGACAGCGCCACCGTCTCGGTCGGCACATGGCCGAGGCGGCGCGATCCCACCGAATAGACCGCCCAGGTCAGCGCGCAGCCCAAGGCCAGCGCCAAGCCGGGCGGCGCCCCGCCCTCGGCCGCCCCGGCCCCGCCGGCCAGGATCAGCGCCGCGCCGGCAAAGGCGGCAAGCGCGCCGAGGATGTGGCCCGCCCGCAGCCGCTCGCCGGGCAGCAGGCCCGAGAACAGCACGACGAGCAGCGGCCAGAGATAGGCCACAAGCCCCGCCTCGGCCGGGGGGGCAAGGCGCAGCGCCGCGAAATAGAGCGCATGGAAGCCGAACAGCCCCGCGGTGCCGAAGGCCAGCGCACCGGGCGGGATGCCGGCCAGCATCCGCAGCCGCCCCGCCGCCGCGATCCAGACCAGACCGGCGCCCGACCCGACCGCGAAGGTCAGCGCATTGAGAAGAAACGGCGGCACCGGCGCGGTCGCCACGGTCAGAAGCGCCAGCAGCGACCACAACAGCACGGCGCCGAAGCCGGCCAGCGTGGCGCGGCCGCGGGGCGTCATGCGCGCCGCCCCGCCGCCAGCGCGTCGTCCAGCCGCAGGCCCGGGGGGATGGTGTCGCGGCCGTCGAGGATGAGGTCGGCGATGACCCGTGCCACCCCGGGCGCCAGGCCGAAGCCGGTCTTGAACCCGCCGTTGGCGACGAAATGCCCCGGCCGGCCGGGCCAGGGGCCCAGCACCGCCTGCCGGGTGGCCGCCCGCGGCCGCACGCCCGCCCAGCGCGCGACGACCGCGGCCCCCGCCAGCGCGGGCGCGGCGGCGACGGCGCGGGGCAGCAGCGCCTCGAGCGCGGCGTCGGTGCCGGCGGGGTCGGCGAAAGCGCGCTCCGAGGTCGAGCCCACGGCCACCGTCCCGTCGGCATGGGGCACCAGATGCAGGCCGTCCGCATAGAGCTGCGGCAGATGCCCGAGCCCGGGCGCGGCCAGCGCCAGCGCCTGCCCCTTGACCCCGCCGCCCAGCGCGACGCCGAAGGCCGCCGACAGCGCCGCAAGCCCCTCCCACCCCGTGGCGTGGACGACCGCCCCCGCGTCGGGCGCCTCGGGCACGACCTCGGCCCCCCGCGCGGCCAGCGCCGCGGCCAGCGCCGCCAGCGCCCGGCGCGGATGCAGCCGCGCCGAGAGGTCGTCGAAGGCGCAAAGCCCCGTCGCGGGCGGCGCGGGCCAGCCGCCTTCGGGGGCGGGCACGAGGCGCAGGGTCGCCCGACCCTTCCAGAGGTCCGCCGCCGCCCCGGCCCGCGCCCCGGCCCGGGCCAGGGCGGCGGCGTCGGGCAGGGGCTGCAAGCGGCCCGTCCGGGCGTAGCCGGGATCGCCCCCGCCCGCCGCGGCCACGCCGGCCCAGAACGCCCCGGCCGCCAGCAGGCTGTCCAGCTGGAAGGCCTTGGCGGCGGTCCAGCCCTCGGGCGCGTGGGGGGCGAGCGCGCCCACCAGCCCGCCCGAGGCGCCCGCGCCGAGGCCCCGCGGCTCGACCACCCGCACCCGGACGCCGCGGCGCGCGACCTCCCAGGCGATGGCAAGGCCGAAGATGCCGCCGCCCCGCACCGTCACCTCAACCGCCATGCCGGCCCCCCCCCGACTGTCCCGGCGTGGCATAGGACATCCCGGCCGCGAAGGGAAACAGGGGGGCGCCCCGCCCCGCCGCCGGCAGGGGTTTCGCGCCCCGGCGCGTCGTGGAATAGAGGGGCCGGATCAGGGAACGGGGGGCACCATGGCCGGCGAGCCGGACGATCCGCCGCGACCCGGCCGGACGGCCGATGTCGCATGGACGGCCGGCGGCGTTCCCGTCTCGGCCCGGTTCGGCGACCCCTATTTCTCGCTGCACGGCGGGCTTGAGGAGACGCGGCACGTCTTTCTCGCCGGCAACGGGCTGCCCGGGCGGTTCCGCCCCGGCTTCCATGTCGCCGAGCTCGGCGTCGGGACGGGGCTGAACCTGATCGCGCTGTGGCTGATGTGGCGCGCCTCGGGCACGCCGGGACCGCTGCGCTACACCGGATTCGAGGCCTTCCCGATGGCGCCGGCCGACCGGGCGCGGGCGCTGGCGGCCTTCCCGGGCCTTGCGGCCGCGGCGGCGGAGGTGGTGGCGGGCCTCGATTCGGGGGTGGCGCGCTTCGCGGCCGAGGGTCTGATCGCCGAGATCGTGACGGGGGACGCGCGCGCCACCCTGCCGGAGTGGGAAGGCCGGGCCGATGCCTGGTTTCTCGACGGCTTTGCGCCGGCGAAGAACCCCGAGCTGTGGGAACCCGGGCTTCTGGCGCAGGTGGCGGCGCATACCGCGCCGGGCGGCAGCCTTGCCAGCTACAGCGCCGCGGGCAGGGTGCGGCGGGCCTTGCAGGCGGCGGGCTTTCGGGTAGAGCGGCGGCCGGGCTTCGCGGGCAAGCGGCACATGACAACGGGCATTCTCGGGTGAGGGCGCAGGACAACCGCCTCGGCATCCTGCTGATGGTCGCCACCGTGGCCTGCTACACGGTGCAGGACGGTCTGACCCGCCACCTGGCCGGCGAATACAACGTGCTGATGGTCGTGATGATCCGCTACTGGTTCTTCGCCGCCTTCGTGGTGATGCTCGCCGCCCGTCGCCCCGGCGGCCTGGGCGCGGCGCTGCGGACGGTGCAGCCGTGGGTGCATGTCCTGCGGTCGCTGTGCCACACCTCGGAGATCTGCCTGATCGTCGCCGCCTTCGTGCTGATCGGGCTGATCAACACCCATGCCGTCTTTGCCGTCTGCCCGCTGATCGTCGCGGCCCTTTCCGGCCCGATGCTGGGCGAGCGGGTGGGCTGGCGGCGCTGGACGGCGATCGGGGTGGGCTTTGCCGGCATCCTCGTCATCCTGCGGCCGGGAACCGACCTGTTCACGCCGCTGGCGCTGCTGCCGCTCGCCGCGGCGACGCTGTTTGCGCTGTATTCGCTGCTGACCCGCAGGGCCACGCAGGTGGAAAGCGCCTTCACGGCCTTCGTCTGGTCGGGGCTGCTCGGTGCCGGGATGATGACGCTGGCCGGGGCGTGGTTCTGGCAGCCGATGACGGCCGCCGACTGGGGGCTGACGCTGGCCAACGGGGCGGTGGCGATCCTGTCGAACTGGCTGCTGATCCGCTGCTACGAGGTCGCCGAGGCGAGCGCGGTGCAGCCCTTCGCCTATCTGCAGCTCGTGTTCGTCTCGATCATGGGGGTTGCGGTGTTTTCCGAGACGCTGTCGGCCAACACCGTGGTGGGCGCCGCGATCGTCACCGGGGCGGGCGTGTTCACCCTGATCCGCAGCCGCCGGCGCGCGGCCTCGCGCGGCGGCCCGGCCCGATGAAGGCACAGGACACCCGCCTCGGCATCGCCCTGATGAGCGCCACGATGTTCGTCTTCGCGATGCAGGACGGCATCTCGCGCCATCTCGGCGCGCACTACAGCATCCTGATGGTGGTGATGATCCGCTACTGGTTCTTCGCCGCCTTCGTGACGGCGGTCGCCGCGCGCCGGGCGGGCGGGCTGGCGCAAGCCGCGGCGACGCGCTTTCCCGTGCTGCAGATCGCCCGAGGCGTGGTTCTGGCACTCAACATCTGCGTGGCGACCCTGGGCTTCGTGCGGCTGGGGCTGGTCGATTCGCTGGCGGTGATGGTCGTCTATCCGCTCATCATCACGGCGCTGTCCGGGCCGGTCTTGGGCGAGCGCGTGGGCTGGCGGCGCTGGGCGGCGGTGGCGGCGGGCCTTGTGGGGCTCATGGTCATCCTCGATCCCACCAGCGGCGCGCTCAGCCTGCCGGCGCTGCTGCCGCTGGCCGCCGCGGGGCTGATGGCGGCCTATGCGCTGATGACGCGCTACGTCGCCCGCGGCGACAGCGCGGCGGTGTCGTTCTTCTGGACCGGCGTCTCGGGCGCGGTGGCGATGACGCTGGCGGGCGTCTGGTTCCTCGGGCCGATGGCCCCCGCCGACTGGGGATGGATGGCGCTGCTCTGCCTGACCGGATCGCTCGGGCACTGGCTTCTGATCCGCGCCTACGAGGTGGCCGAGGCCAGCGCGATCCAGCCCTTCACCTATTTGCAGCTCGTCTTCGGCTCGGCGCTGGGACTCATCGTGTTCGGCGACAGCCTGCGCGCGAATGTCGCGGTCGGTTCGGCCATCGTTGTGGGGGCCGGCCTCTTCGCGCTGTGGCGCGAACATGTCACGAAGCGGCCCGAAGGCCGGGATGGGGGCTGAGGTGGGGGAGGACAGGGTGGACTACAAGGGATTTCTCGCCGCGACGCGCGACCAGCTGCGCGCGCTGAACCGCGCCATCCCCGACGCCAGCCGGGCCTTCGGCGGGCTGTCGAAGGCGGTGAAGGAGGGCGGCGTTCTCGGCGTCAAGGAAAAGGAGTTCGTGGCGCTCGGCATCTCGATCGCGGTGCGCTGCGAGCCCTGCATCGCGCTGCACGTCGAGGCGCTGGCAAAGGCCGGGGCGACGCGCGAGGAAGTCGCGGACGTGCTGGCGATGTCGGTGCAGATGGGCGGCGGGCCGGCGCTGATGTATGCCGCCAAGGCGCTTGACTGCTGGGACCAGCTGGCAGCCGGCGGCGCGGCGGGCGCCTAGGGCGCGGCCCCGGGCGGTCCGGCCGGCGCGGGCCGCGGTCCTGCCCCGGGCCTTCGGCGGCGCTGCCGGGGCTGCTCGCGTCGCCCCGCGAAACCGTCCACGGGGAACTCGGGCGCCAGGATCGCGCGCAGCCGCCCGAGCCGCGGCGAGGCGGGGTCGAGCAGGACATGGCAGACGAAGTCCTCGAGCAGGCTGGCCTGCTGCTCGTACCCGTGGGCAAGGAAGGGGCGGTCGGCCTCGGCCCGGTGGAAGTAGGGGTCGCTGCGCCGCAGGCCCTCGGCAAGGCCGCGCAGGGGGGAATAGCCGGTGCGGGCGCGGTGCTGCCACTGCCAGACATGGGTCAGCTCGTGGGCCAGCAGCATCGCCATGCCCACCCGCACGGGGCCGGGCCAGCCCTCGGCCGTGTCGTGGCGGTAGAAGCGGCCCTGGAAGTGGATGCGGTTGCCGATGACGAAGGCGGCCGGCGGGCCGCGCCCGGCCCCCGGCACGGGGACGCGGGCACAGGGGTCGGCCGCGGGATCGCGGCGCGCGGGCTGCGCGGGCGGGTTGGGGGCGGGCGGGTTGGGCGCGGGCGGCAGCGGAAAAAGGCCCGCGCCCTTCGTCACCCGCACCGACGCAAGGTCGAGCGCGGGGCCGAAGAGGTCGGCCGCGAAGGCCGCCTCGCCGGGGGCGAGCGGGCGGGTGCAGGCCGCGGCCAGCAGGAGGGCGGCGAGGGCAAGGCGCCCCAGGGTCACGGCCCGCCCCCCCTGGCCGCGGCCGGAAGCGCCCCCCCCGAGACGATGCGCGAAATCGGCCATGGTGGGGGCCAGCCCCTCATCCGGCGCGGTCTGCGGGGCCGAGCCCGGCGGCCGGCGGGCGCGCGCGCGATGTCGGGGCGGCGGCGGCGGGGGGCGTCCTGCGGCACGGGCCGCGCGACCGGCGCCGAGCGCGCGCCGGTCAGCGCCCGGATGCGGCGGGCGGGGGAGCGCCCGGTCAGCTGTCCGCGGTTGCCCGGGGTCACAGGCCCCTCAGCCGGCCCCGCGACCGCCATCACCCGGCAGCGCGCCGCGATCAGCTCGGCGGCGAAGCGGAGCGCTCGCGTCCGCGCCCCGCCGCCGTAAAGCGCGAGGGGGCTGCCACGCAGCGCCTGGGCGATGAGGTTGGACATCACGCGCCCGCTGTCCAGCTGCCGGCCGGGGCTGCAGAGGGTGAACATGCGGGCGATCCGCACGTCAAGCCCCGCAGACGGGCATCGCCGGCGCAGGCGGGCGTGGTTGCGTGCCGGTCCGCGGCGGGGCAGGCGCGCGGGCCGGCAGGGGTGACGCTGCCGGACTGGTCCCCGGCCAGATAAGGCACCAGCGGATCGCCGTAGCTCGCGAAGGTCGAGGCCTGCGGGACCCGCGCGCCGCAGGACCGCGCAAGCCTGAACAGGCCGAGCGTGCCGTTCACCGCGCGGCGCAGGGGGCCGATGGGATAGGCCCGGTCGTGGCGCGGCAAGGCGGGACAGGCGAGGTTCCGGGGCTCGGCCACGTCGCCCCCCGGGCCGAGCGCGCCGGTCCGGCCGCGGTGCCGGAAGGCGAAGAGCGGGTATCCCCGAGGCGCCGCGACCGTGGCGGGATCGCCGGGGCGCGGGCCGTCCCCGGCCGGGACATGCCGTCCTTCGGCCAGGATCGGGGTGCAGTGCGGCCCGCCGGGACCCCCTGCCCTGCCGGCCACCAGCACCCGCGACCCCTCCACGGTCTGCCCCCGGCCCGCGACCCCTGCGCGCGCCCTAGGCCCGGGATCCGGCCAGGCGGGCGGCCGCGACGCCGGCCGCCGCGGAGCCCGCGGTGACAACCGCGCCCCAGGCCATGTCGAGGGCCACCATCTCGGCAGTCCAGCGGGCAAGAACGGCCCAGGCCGTCAGCTCGAAGGTGCCGTAGGCGACGGCGCCCAGGATCGCCCCGTCGCGCAAGGCCCGGACCGGACCGCCCGCGCGATGCGCGGGCGCGATGACGAACCACATCACCCCGGCCATGTAGACCAGGTAGAACAGCACAGCGGGGCCAAGCCGGAAGCTTTCGGCGAGATGGTCGCCGAGGTGGCGCTGAAACAGCGGTTGCAGGACATGGGTCAGCATGACCGCGTCGGCCACGAGAAAGACGGCCGAGGCGGCAAGGAAGGCAAGGATCATAGGCATGGGCGATCTCCGGGGCTGCCACCGGTGACATAGGCCGGCGTGGCGGGCGCGACAGCCCGCGCGCGCGACCGGCTGCACGGGCAAGCCGCCCGGCCCGCCCGGCGCCTACAGCATGCTTGGCACCACCTGGTCGGGCGGGCGGTGGCCGTCGGCGAAGGTCTTGATGTTCAGGATCACCTTCTCGCCCATCTCGATGCGCCCCTCGAGCGTGGCCGAGCCCATGTGCGGCAAGAGCACGACGTTGGGCAGCGCCCGCAGCCGCGGGTTGATCTCGGCTCCGCGTTCGTAGACGTCGAGGCCTGCGCCCGCGATCTCGCCCGCGCGCAGCATCCGCGTCAGCGCGTTCTCGTCGATCACCTCGCCGCGCGAGGTGTTCACGATCACCGCCGAGGGCTTCATCAGCTTCAGCCGCCGCGCGTTCATCAGGTGGAAGGTCGCCGGCGTGTGCGGGCAATTGATCGAGATCACGTCCATCCGGCTGACCATCTGATCCAGGCTTTCCCACCACGTCGCCTCAAGCTCGGCCTCGGTCTCGGGGCGCAGGCGGCGGCGGTTGTGGTAGTGGATCTGCATCCCGAAGGCCCGCGCCCGCCGCGCCACCGCCTGCCCGATCCGCCCCATGCCGAGGATGCCCAGGCGCCGCCCGCCGATCCGGCCGCCCAGAAAGGCGGTGGGGGCCCAGCCCTTCCATTCGCCCGACTGCATCGCTGCCAGCCCCTCGGGGATGCGCCGGGTCACCGCCAGGATCAGCGCGAGCGTCATGTCGGCGGTGTCCTCGGTCACCGCGCCGGGGGTGTTGGTGACGATGATGCCGCGGCCGCGGGCGGTGGCCACGTCGATGTGGTCGAACCCCGCGCCGAAGCTTGCGATCAGCTTCAGCCGCGGGCCGGCCTGGCCGATGAGGCCGGCGTCGATCGTGTCGGTGATCGTGGGCACCAGCACGTCGGCGCGGGCCATCGCCGCGGCCAGCTCCTCGCGCGTCATCGGCCGGTCGGACTCGCGCAGCTCGACGTCGAAAAGCTCGGTCATCCGGGTCTCGACCACCTCGGGCAACCGTCGCGTGACGACAACAGTCAGGCGCTGTGCGGGCATCGGGTTCCTCCCTGCTCTTTGCCAGGCGACCGCATGCTGGCAAACTGGCCGAGAACGGGGGACGGCACAAGCGCCGGGACGGACAAGGGCGCACCCCGGGTATCGGCCGGAAGCCCCGCAGGGATGCGCCGGCCGGACAGCACGGGCAGGCGGGCAGAGGACGGGCAGGACGTGGGCAGAAGGCGGATCGTCGCGGCGCTGGTCGCCGCGGGGCTGGCGTTGGCGGCGGTGGGCGCGGGGGTGCGCGCCCAGACCGCCGCGACGGGGGGGGCGGCGGCCGAGGCAGTCGCGGTCGCCGCGGCGTCGGGCGCGTCGGGGCCGGGGCGCGGGCCGGTGACCAAGCTGCCCCTGCCGCGCTTCGTCTCGCTCAAGACCGGCGAGGGGCGGGCGCGGCGCGGCCCCGGGCTGACCCACGGTGTGGACTGGGTGTTCGTGCGCCGCGACATGCCGCTGCGCATCACCGCCGAACACGAGCACTGGCGACGGGTCGAGGACCGCGAGGGCGCGGGCGGCTGGGTGCACTATTCGCTGCTGTCGGGCGCGCGCACCGTGCTGGTCGAGACCGAGATGGCCGCGCTGCGCGCCCAGCCCGACCCGCGGGCCCCGGTCGTGGCCCATGCCGAGGCCGGCGCCATCCTGCGCCTGCTGTCCTGCCGGCCCGACTGGTGCCGCGTCAGCGGTCAGGGCCATCGCGGCTGGCTGCCCAAGGCGGCGCTGTGGGGCGTGGCAGGTTCCGAGACGTTCGACTAGGCCGACCGGGCCTTGCGGCGGACCGGGGCCGCGCCCCGGTGATGGCGCTTGATCCGACGCCGCGGCGGATGGATAGACAGGGCTCTGGGACGACACAGGGCCCTGTGCTGGGAAGCGGCCTTTGCGGCGCCGGATGGTCCGCAGCCGGAGGCCGGAATCGGAGCGGGCGATGCGCGACCATGCGCGGCTGAACCGGACGGCGGGGATCGCATCGGTTGCGGTGGCGCTGGTGCTTGTGGCGCTGAAGCTCTGGGCCCTGGCGGCGACCGGGGCGCTTTCGGTCGCCGCCTCGCTGGCCGATTCGGCGATGGACCTGATGGTGTCGCTGGGCGGGCTGGCGGCGATCCTCTACGCCCAGCGGCCGCCCGACGAGGACCACGCCTTCGGCCATAGCTCGGCCGAGGATCTGGCGGCGCTGGGGCAGTCGGTGTTCATCCTTCTGGCCGCCGGGGCGATCGCCTGGGCGGCGACGATGCGGCTGATCGCGCCCCAACCGGTGCCGCTGGCGGCCGAGGGCTGGGGGATCGCGGTGATGCTGGTCTCGATCCTGATGACCCTGGGCCTTGTGCTGTGGCAGGGCAAGGTTGCGCGCACCACCGGCAACCGCGTCGTGGCGGCCGACCGGCTGCACTACCTCGGCGATCTGGTGCCGAATGTGGGCGCGATCGCCGCGCTCGGCGCCTCGGCCGCGCTGGGGCTGGCGCGGATCGACGCGGTGGTGGCGCTGGGGGCGGCTGGGATGCTGGCTGTCGGCGCGCTCGGCATCTTCCGAGGCGCCTGGGACGCGCTGATGGACCGCCGCGCGGACCCCGCGGTGATTGCCGGGATCGAGGCCATCGTCAAGCGCTGGCCGGGCGTGCGCGGCTATCACGACCTGCGGACGCGGCAGTCGGGGGCCACGATCTTCGTGAACCTGCACATCGAGCTCGACGGGCGCCAGAGCCTCGACGACGCCCATGCCATCGGCGCCGCGCTGAAACGCGCGATCCGCGCCGCCTATCCGCGCGCCGATGTCATCATCCACAAGGATCCGGCGCGGCAGGACGACCGGGCCCTAGGCGCGGCGCAACTCGAAGCGGACCGTGCCGATGGGAAGGCCGAAGCGCGTGACGACCGCATCGTTGACGACAAGATCGGGTGACGGGCGATAGATGATGTCCGAGAAGCCGAGCCGGGTGACCCCGCCGGTCGAGCGGAAGTCGGCCACATAGTCGAGCCGGATCAGCCGGCCGTCCTCGACCACCCGGGCGGTGCCCACCGTATCCTCGCGCCGGCCGTCCCACAGCCCCTCGCCCCGGCGGTCGAAGACCCAGGTCAGCCGGTCTTCCTGGCCGTCGTCATAGCGGAAATCCTCGACCACCGTCAGGCGGTTGCCGTCGAGCCGGCCGTTCAGCCGCGCGGTGAAGCGCCGCTCGATCCCGGCGATCGGCGCGCTGAAGACGCCGGCGCCGATGGTGCGCCCGACGAAGGCCTCGGCCAGCGTGACGGGCAGGGTCGGCGCGGAGGGGGCGGCGGGCGCGGTCGCGCAGGCGGCCAGCGGGGCAAGAGCGGCAAGGCCGAGAAGGGCGCGGCGGGTCAGGGGCATGGCGGGTCGCTCCAGAACGGTTCCGGTGATGTTACGCAGCGCGGCCCCGCCCGGTTCACGCAGCGCTACGCCGCATCGAGCAGCCCGCGCCCGCGCAGCAGAGCCTCGACCCCCGGCATCCGGCCGCGGAAGGCGCGATAGAGCGCCTCGGGCTCGTCCGACCCGCCGGCGGAGAGGATGTGGCGCTCGAGCCGCCGCGCCAGATCGGGGTCGAAGGGGTCGCCCGCCTCCTCGAAGGCGGCGAAGGCGTCGGCGTCCATCACCTCGGACCACAGATAGCTGTAGTAGCCCGCGGCATAGCCGTCGCCGGAAAAGACATGGGCGAAATGCGGCGTGGCATGGCGCATCGGGATCGCCCGCGGGGCGCCGAGCTCGGCCAGAACTTCGGCCTGCCGCGCCAACGGGTCGGCCGGTGCGGCGCCTTCGTGGAAGGCCAGGTCCACCAGCGCCGAGGCGAGATATTCGACCGTGGCAAAGGCCGAATCCCAGGTCCGCGCGGCCAGCAGCCGCGCGCGCAGCACCGCCGGCATGGGCTCGCCCGTCGCGACATGCCGGGCATGGGCGGCCAGCACTTCGGGCACCTCCAGCCAGTGCTCGAACAGCTGCGAGGGCAGCTCGACGAAGTCGCGCGCCACGGACGTGCCCGCCACCATCGGGTGGGTCACGTCCGACAGCATCGCGTGCAGCGCATGGCCGAACTCGTGGAACAGCGTGCGCGCATCGTCCCAGGACAGGAGCGTCGGAGCCCCCTTGTTGAAGTTGCAGACGTTCACGACCACGGGCCGCAGCGCGCCCCCCAGCCGGCGCTGGCCCCGGAAAGACGCGCACCAGGCGCCCGAGCGCTTGGACGGCCGGGCGACATAGTCGCCGAGGAACACCGCCAGGTGGCGGCCGTCGCGCGTCACCTCCCAGGCGCGGACGTCGGGGTGGTAAAGGGGCACGTCCAGCGGCGCGAAGCGCAAGCCGAACAGCTGCCCCGCGACGTCGAAGGCCGCGGCGATCATGGCCTCGAGCGACAGATAGGGCTTGATCGCGGCCTCGTCGAGATCGTGCAGCGCCCTGCGGCGGCGTTCGGCATAGTAGCGCCAGTCCCAGGGCTCGAGCGGGCCGTTGATGCCGTCCTCGGCGAGCATCGCGGCCAGCGCCGCGCCGTCGGCCTCGGCCTTCGCCCGGGCCGGGGCCCAGACCTGCATCAGCAGGTCGCGCACGGCCTCGGGGGTGCGCGCCATCTCGATCTCGAGCTTCCAGGCGGCGAAGCCGGAGTAGCCCATCAGCCGCGCGCGCTCCTCGCGCAGGGCCAGCGTCTCGGCCGCGATGGCGCGGTTGTCGGTTGCGCCGCCGTTCGCGCCGCGGGCGGCCCAGGCGCGGAAGGCCCGCTCGCGCAGGTCGCGGCGGGGCGAATATTGCAGGAAGGGCACGATCAGCGACCGCGCGAGCGTCAGCGCCGGGCCCGGGCGCCCGCGCTCGGCCCCCGCCGCGCGCAGCGCCGCCACCAGATCGTCGGGCAGCCCGGCAAGATCGGCCTCGGCCAGGTCGAGCGTCCAGCCACGCTCGTCGGCCAAGAGGTTCTGGGCGAAGGCGGTGCCGAGGGTGGCAAGCCGCGCTTTGATCTCGGTCAGCCGGTCGCGCGCGGGCCCCTCGAGCGCGGCGCCGGCGCGCAGGAACATCCGGCGGTAGAGCATCAGCACGCGGGCCTGTTCGGCATCGAGGCCGAGCGCCTCGCGGTCGGCCCAAAGCGCCTCGATCCGGGCAAAGAGCGCGCGGTTGTTGGTGATCTCGGAACTGTAGGCGGCCAGCTTCGGCGCGAGCTCGCGGCTCAGCGCCTCGCGGGCGGGGTTCGAATCGCTCCCCGCGAGGTTGAAGAACACCGCCGAAACCCGGTCGAGCCGGTCGTCGGCCAGCTCCAGCGCCGCGATGGTGTTGGCGAAGCTCGGCGGCTCGGGGTTCTCGGCGATCGCGGCCACGGCGGCGCGCGCCTCGGCCAGCGCCGCCTCGAAGGCCGGGGCGAAGTGCGCGTCTTCGATGGCGGCGAAGGGCGGCAGGGCGAAGGGGCCGGTCCAGTCGGCCAGAAGCGGATTGTGCATGCGGCAACTCCTGTCCTGCGAACCCACCCGGCGCAGCTAGGCCCCACGGCCCGCCGCGGCAACGCCCCCCGCCCCGCAGACCGGGCAGTCGGCCCGGGGCCGCACGGCGATCACCCGCGTCTCGGCCTGCAGCGCGTCGAAGATCAGCAGCCGCCCGCCCAGCCCCGCGCCCGCGCCGGTCAGCGCCTTGACCGCCTCGAGCGCCATGAGCGAGCCGATCACGCCGGGCAGGGGCGCAACGATGCCGGCCTCGGCGCAGGTCGGCACCAGACCCGGCGCGGGGGCCTGCGGAAAGACGCACTGGTAACAGGGGGTGCCGGCGGCGGGGTGGTAAAGCGAGACCTGCCCCTCCCACTGCGTCATGGCCGCGGCGATCAGCGGCTTGCCCAGCGCCACGGCCGCGCGGTTGACAAGGTAGCGGGTGGCGAAGTTGTCCGACCCGTCGAGGATCAGGTCGTAGTCGGCAAAGAGGTCGGCGGCCATCTCCTCGGTCAGCCTGCGGCGGTAGGGCCGCACCGCGACGAAGGGGTTGAGCGCGCGGATCGCGGCCTCGGCCGAGAACACCTTGGGCATGCCGATGCGGTCGTCGCTGTGGATGATCTGGCGCTGGAGGTTGGCGTTCTCCACCGTGTCGTCGTCGATCACGCCGAGGGTGCCGACCCCGGCGGCGGCGAGATAGAGCAGCGCGGGCGAGCCGAGGCCGCCCGCCCCCACCACCAGCACGCGCGCGTCGCGCAGCCGGCGCTGGCCGGGCCCGCCGATTTCGCGCAGCATGATGTGGCGGGCGTAGCGGTCAAGCTCGGCCGCGCCGAAGGCGCCGACCGCGCCGGGGCGCGGCGCCTCGGGCGCGGGCGACGGGCCGGCGCGCCGACGCAGCCGCGCAAGCCCCGCGCGATAGGCCAGCACCAGCCCCGCCACCCCGCCCAGCACCAGCCAGTCGCGGGCCGAACCCCCGGTGGCGGCGCGCAGCGCGTTGCCTTCAGGCAGGACGAGGTTGGCCAGCACCGTTGCGGCAAAGAGCAGGCCGACCAGGGTCGCCCGCGTCCGCCACGGCACCTTCATCGCCCAGCCCAGCGCCCAGAGCGCCGCCGCCATCCCCAGCACCAGCCCCATCAGCCGCGCCCCCGCATCAATTCCGCCCCGTCGAGCCGAAGCCGCCCGCGCCCCGCGCCGTGGGGGCGAGCGCCAGGGCGGCCTCGAACCGCGCCCGGGCGACCGGGGCCACCACCATCTGCGCGATCCGGTCGCCGTGGCCGACGACATAGGGCGCCTGCCCGAGGTTGATCAGAAGCACGCCGAGCGGCCCGCGATAGTCGCTGTCGATCGTGCCCGGGGCGTTGGGCATGGCGATGCCGTGCGCCAGGGCCAGACCCGAACGCGGGCGCAGCTGCACCTCGAACCCCGCGGGGATCTCGATCCGCAGCCCCGTGGGCACCACCGCCCGCTGCAGGGGCGCAAGCGGCAGGCCCGCGGCGCGCGCCTCGGCCGGCAGGTTTGCGCGCAGGTCGGCCCCCGCCGCGCCCGGGGTCGCATAGGCCGGCAGGCCAAGCGTTCGGTCGGCCCCGTCCTCCCACATCAGGCGCACGACCGGGGTCATCCGGCGCTGCCCAGATGCGCTGCGATGCGCGCGGCCAGGCGGCGCGCGACCTCGTCCTTGGGCAGGCGCGGCCAGACCTCGGCACCCTCGCCGGTGATGAGGGTGACGGCGTTCTCGGCCCCGCCCATGATGCCGCTGCGCGGGCTCACATCGTTCGCCACGATCCAGTCGCAGCCCTTGCGCGCGCGCTTGTCCAGCGCATGGGCGAGCACATCGCGGGTTTCTGCCGCAAAGCCCACCACCAGCGCCGGCCGCCCGGTGGAGCGCCCCGCCACGCGGGCCAGGATGTCGGGGTTCTCGACCAGCGTCAGCGCGGGCGGCGTGCCTGACCGGTCCTTCTTCATCTTCTCCGCTGCGGCCTCGGCCACCCGCCAGTCGGCGACGGCGGCGGCGAACACCGCCGCCTCGGCGGGCAGCGCCGCCTCGACGGCCGCGAGCATCTCGGCCGCGGTCTCGATGCGCACCACGGCGACGCCCTGCGGCGGCGGCACCGCCGCCGGCCCCGTCACGAAGGTCACCCGCGCGCCGAGATCGGCCAGCGCCCGGGCCAGCGCCGCCCCCTGCGCCCCGGACGAGCGGTTGGCGATGTAGCGCACGGGGTCGATGGGCTCGTGCGTCGGCCCCGAGGTGACCAGCACATGTCGCCCGGCGAGCGGCCCGCCGCCCAGCGCGGCCTCGACGGCGGCAACGATCTCGGCCGGCTCGGCCATGCGGCCGGGGCCGACCTCGCCGCATGCCATCTCGCCCTCGCCGGGGCCGACGGTCAGCACCCCGTCGGCGCGCAGGGAGGCGAGGTTGCGCTGCGTCGCGGGATGCCGCCACATGCGGACGTTCATCGCCGGCGCCAGCATCACCCGCGCATCGGTGGCCAGCAGCAGCGTGGTCGCAAGGTCGCCCGCCAGGCCCGCGGCCATCCTGGCCATCAGATCGGCCGTGGCCGGGGCCACCACGATCAGATCGGCCGAACGGGACAGCCGGATATGCCCCATCTCGGCCTCGTCGGTCAGGTCGAACAGGTCGCGGTAGACCTTTTGCCCCGCCAGAGCCGCAAGCGACAGGGGGGTGACGAACCGCGCCCCAGCCTCGGTCAGCACGGGCGTCACCGCCGCCCCACGCTCGCGCAGGCGGCGGATGAGGTCGAGCGCCTTGTAGGCTGCGATGCCGCCGCCCACGATCAGAAGGATGCGCTTGCCTGCAAGCATTCCCGAGCCCCCCTGCCCCTTTTAGAGCGGGACCGGCGCGGACGGAAGCCGTCCTGCCGGCCGGCTGCCCGCGCCGGTGCGGCGGCCCAACGTTACCGGAAGACGGCGCAGGGATCGCTGCGCGGCGCGGCGTCGGTGACGATCCAGAGGTCGAAGGGGGCGGCCGCCCCCGGGTCGCCCTCGAGCTGGCCGACCGAGAGCACCGCAAGCGCGGGCGCCGCATGGGCGATCAGCACGGGCACCCCGCGGTCGGTGCGGGCATGGCCGTTGCCGGTGATGATGACGACCGGACCGCCGGTTGCGGCGTGGGCCTCGACCGCGGCGCGGGCCAGCGCGGCGTCGCGCAGCCGCTGCGCGGCCACGAAGCCGGGCAGGACCGCCTCGGGCAGCGCGTCGCAGTGGGCGGCCATCTGCTCGGCCTCGGCCGCCGCCTGGGTCTCGGGCGGCAAGGGCAGGTCGAGCCCGTAGCGCGCTGCCGCGGGCCCGAAGATGTCGGCCAGCGGTTCGGCGAGGGCGCGGCGAACCGTTGCGCGGTCCAGCCCGCCGCCCACCACCCGCGCCCCGGGCGCGGCCGCAAAGATCGGGGCATAGAGGGCGAAGTCGGGCCAGCCCGACGCCGCCCAGTCGAGCGCCGCAGCCAGCGCGGACGGGTCTGCGATCAGGTCGCGGGTGACGCGCGCGGCCTGTTGCGGGGTGAGCATCTCGAACACCAGCGCCGAGGGGGCGATGGCCGCGACCGCCGCGGCCTGCTGGGCGTGGTGCACCGGATTTCCGTGCACCTCGCCCAGGATCACCACATCGACCCGGGGAAGCAAGGCCAGCCGTTCCGGGCCGATCGGCGCCGCCGCCGCGGACAGGGCCGACAGGGCAAGGGCGAGCGCCGCCTTCACGCGAGGAAGTGCTGCACCTCGCGCGACTGCGCCTCGAGGCTCTTGCGCATCTTGGCGAAGGCCGCCGCCTCGATCTGCCGCACCCGCTCTTTCGACAGGCCGAGCTCTTCGCCCAGGCTTTCCAGCGTCCGCGGCACCTCGCGCAGCTTGCGTTCGGTCACGATGAACCGTTCGCGCGGGGTCAGTCCCTGAAGTGCCGCGACGAGCCAGTCGCGCAGGCGCCGGGCGTCGTGGCTGGTCTCGACCCGGTCGGCCGCCTGCATGCTTTCGTCCTCGAGCGCGTCGATCCAGGCGCGCCCCTCCTCGCCCGCCGCCTGCGTGGCATCGAGCGAAAAGTCCGACCCGGCCAGGCGCCCCTCCATCATTTCGACATCCTGCAGCGGCACGCCCACCTCCTGCGCGATGCGCTCGCGCAGCTGATGGGCGTCCAGCGTCTGGCCCTGCGCCATCGCCTCGCGCTCGAGCCGGGCCTGCACCCGGCGCATGTTGAAGAACAGCGCCTTCTGGCTCGAGGTCGATCCGGTGCGCACCATTGACCAGTTGCGCATCACATAGTCCTGGATCGACGCCTTGATCCACCAGACCGCGTAGGTGGAAAAGCGCACGCCGCGGTCCGGGTCGAACTTGTCGGCGGCCTTCATCAGGCCAAGTCCGGCCTCCTGGATCAGATCGTTCATCGGCGCACCATAGCGGCGAAACTTGGCAGCCATGGCGATGGCAAGCCGCATGTAGGCCGTGACGAGGCGGTGCAGCGCGGCTTCGTCGCGGCGGTCGCGCCAGGCATAGGCAAGCGCGAGCTCGGTTTCGGCGTCGAGCAGTTCAGCCTTCATCGCCCGGCGCGAAAGGGCTTGGTCGGCATGTCCATCGAGTGCCATGTGATTCCCCCGGTTCCGGCCTGCGAACATCCGTCGATGTCCGTCTGCTCTACGCTGCGGGCCCGACAGCGGATCACTGCGCCGGGGCCGTGCCGGAGCCCGGCGGCGGGGAACAGAGGTGCGACAGATCGGCCACATGGACATCGGGCGTCCGCCCTCCGCATGGGCACGGTGCGGACCCTCGGGGCCCGGCCAAGGCGCGACCGGAAGGCAGGCGGCGGCGCGACGCGCCCGGGATGGGCCGCGCAGGCCCGGCGCGACCGGGGGCGCACAGCCCGCGCCGCCCGGGGCGCGGGCTTGGCCCGGCCGCGCTAGCGGAAATTGATGTGGGCCATGAAATCGCGCAGGGCGACGCGCCACATCTCGACGGTGTAGGCGAAGTTCGCCTCGGTCATGCCGTCGCGCAGGGCGACGGAGTAGGCGATGCGGATCGCCCCGTTCTGCGCGATGAAGGCCTGGCCGACGATGCGGCCGGCGTTCCATTCGTTGATGCGCTCGAGCGTCGGCGCGTTGTTCATCGTGAAGCTGGCGACGAACTGGATCGCCCGGCAGTCCCGGCCGTTGGTGCAGCCGTAGAACAGGATGCCAAAGTTCGCGCCCTCGGCGGCACTCAGGATCAGCGGGGTCGAGCCCGAGGGATCAAGATCCGCGCGAAGCCCCTGGGCGCGCAGCAATTCCACAAGCCGCTGCGGATTGCTGGCATCGACGACAAGGCCGATGCGGGCGGTCTGGGCCGCATCGGCCGGCGGCGCGGCGGGCAGCGCGCCCGGGACCGCGCCGAGCAGGGCGTCGGGCACCGCGAGGGCGGTCTGGTCGGCCCGGGCGCCGACGGCGGCCGGGGCGAGGGCGAGCGCCAGGGCCGCGGCGGCCGCAAGCGGACCGGGGCGGAAGGCTGCGGGCTTGGTCGGCATCGGCAAGGCACTACCTTCTGAGGGTCGTTCGGCGGAAGCTGGGCGCAAGGTTAACGCCGGCCGGCCCCTGCGGCAATTCCCGGCGTTGCGATGACGGCGATTGTCACGTTCGCCGCGCCCAAGCCTGTCCGGCAACGCCACCGCCGAGCGCAGGCGGCCGCGGCACGCAGCGGCAGGCGCGGCGGCCGGACCTTCGGCGGCCGGACCTTCGGCGCCCGGACCTTAGGCGCCCGAGACGCCGTCTGCCGCGACTGGACCGAGCCGGCCCGCGGCCCGGCCCGCGGGGATGGCCCGCGCAGCGCCCGCCAGGGCGCCGATGCCGGGACGAGGCGAGGTTTCGGCGCGGCTTCGCCAGCCCGCGGTCCGTGGTGCCCGGATGCGCCGATGCCCTCGACCGATCGTGCCCGCGCCTGCCGCAAGGCTGCGACCCCGGGCCTTGCCCCGCTGCCGTTCGGCCCGGCGGTTGCGCTGTCGGCCCCTGCCGCGCCGGCGCCGAAGGCACTGGCGTCTTCGTCCGTGTCCACCGCTGCACCGACGGCCGCGACTGCCTGTCGATCCGGTCTTCGGCCGGCTTCAGCATGACGGCCCCGCCGACGCTGGTGCAGATCAGCGCCCGGAACCGCCGCCGCACCATCGGCAAATCCCATCGCGGCGACGACGGGATGCCGCGGATCGACCACCTCGTCACCCTGCGCGACGGCGCGGCCGAGGCCAATCGCTGCCCTACCTTCGAGGCCCGGCGCATCGCGCTGCGCGACATCGTCGGGCACATCGCCGTCCGCCCAGGGCCCGCCGCGCCGCTGTCGGACGTTAACCTTTCGTCAACCGCGCCGGCCGAGAGGTTGACCATTCGGCGTGCTGCGCGTCGGCGGGGCGGGGCCGGGGGCAGGGCCGGGGGGCGGGGCCGGAGATGGTGGCGCGGACCTACACGGTGGCCTTCGAAGGGGTCGAGGCGCGGCTGGTCGAGGTGCAATGCGCGGTCGCGGCCGGCACCCCCGGCTTCTCGATCGTCGGACTGCCCGACAAGGCCGTGTCCGAGGCCCGCGAACGGGTACGCGCGGCGCTGGTGGCGCTGGGGATCGCGCTGCCCTCCCGGCGCATCACCGTCAACCTCTCGCCTGCCGACCTGCCCAAGGAGGGCTCGCACTTCGACCTGCCGGTGGCGCTCGCGCTGCTTGCCGCGCTCGAGATCCTGCCGCCCGACGCCGTCGAGGCGACGGTGGCGCTGGGCGAGCTGTCGCTCGACGGCCGGCTGGTGGCGGTGGCGGGCGCCCTGCCCGCGGCGCTGGCCGCAGCCGAGGCAGGGCGCAGCCTGGTCTGCCCCCGGGCCTGCGGGGCCGAGGCCGCCTGGGTCGGCGCGGCCACGGTGCTTGCCCCCGCGACGCTGGCCGAGGCGATCCGCCACTTCACCGGGCAGGGCCTGCTGGCCCCCGCCCGCCCCGGCGAGGTGACCGAGGGGCCGCCGCCGCGCGACCTGGGCGATGTCCGGGGGCAGGAACGGGCCAAGCGCGCGCTCGAGATCGCCGCCGCCGGGCGGCACCATCTTCTGATGGTGGGCCCGCCGGGGTCGGGCAAGTCGATGCTGGCCGCGCGCCTGCCGGGCCTCCTGCCGCCGCTGGAGCCGGCCGAGGCGCTCGAGACCTCGATGATCCACTCGCTCGCGGGCCTTCTGGCCGAGGGCGGCATCTCGCGCAGCCGCCCCTTCCGCGAACCGCACCACACCGCCAGCGTCGCCGCCATCGTCGGCGGCGGGCGCGGCGCCGGGCCCGGCGAGATCAGCCTTGCCCACAACGGCGTGCTGTTCATGGACGAGTTTCCCGAATACCCGCGCGCGGTGCTGGAAACGCTGCGCCAGCCGATCGAGACCGGCGAGGTCGTGGTGGCGCGCGCCAACGCCCATGTCCGTTATCCCTGCCGCTTTCTGCTGGTGGCGGCCGCCAACCCCTGCCGCTGCGGCCACATGACCGACCCCACCCGCGCCTGCGGCCGCGCCCCCGCCTGCGGCGAGGACTATCTGGGCCGCATTTCGGGCCCGCTGATCGACCGCTTCGACCTGCGCATCGAGGTGCCGCCGGTCCCTTTCCGCGACCTCGACCTGCCCCCGGCGGGCGAAGGCTCGGCCGCCGTCGCGGCGCGGGTGGCGGCGGCGCGTGCGCGGCAGGCGGCCCGCTACGCGGGTTCGGACCGGGTGCGGCTGAACGCCGACGCCGAGGGCGCGGCGCTGGAGGAGGTCGCCGCGCCCGACGCCGAGGGCCGCGCGCTGCTGATGCGGGTCGCCGAACGCATCGGGCTGTCCGCCCGCGGCTACCACCGCGTCCTGCGCGTCGCCCGCACCCTGGCCGACCTTGCCGGCTCCGACCGGGTGCGCGCCCCCCATGTGGCCGAGGCCGTCGGCTACCGGCTGTCGCTGCCGGCC